>JBCBRU010000518.1:0-6470 GCA_039819565.1 Myxococcota bacterium
CCGGCTCACCCGACTGAGAAACCTCGAAATGAACTTCAATGAGGTGGGGTCGCTCAATCTATCGGGGAACGTAGCCCTCGAGCTCCTGCGGTACCAGTCGAGCGCTCAGGCTGACGCCACGCAAAGGCTGAACCGGATCGATCTCGCCTCCAACAGTTCCCTCCGTCATCTCTCTCTGCCGGGGCATGACCTGGTGGCCATCGACCTCCGCGCCAACACGAGCCTGGATGACACGCTCGACCTCAGCGAAAACCCCGGCCCTGACGGAGATCGAATGACCCCCGACATCGTCGTGCCCGCCCCGATCTTCGATCAAATCCCGGCTGAAAATAGAATGGGCGTCATCTCCGATGCGGAAGCCCCGGTGCAGCTCTCGCTCACCGCAGATGTCATGTCCCTGCCTGAGAGCGGCGGCGCCGCGTTGCTGACCGCGATTCTGAATCGTACTTCAACCGTGTCGGTGACCCTGACCCTCGTCACCGACGGCACCGCGACCCTCGGCGTCGACTATGAGCTGAGCGCCATGACGCTCAGCATCGCGGCCGGTGAGAGCACCGCGCAGGCCACGGTCACAGCGAGGGACGACATGGATATGGAGGGGCTCGAGACCATCGTCATCACCGCAACGGAGGTCGCCGGAGCTCAAGCGGGAACGATCGTCGTGGACCTCAACCTCACCGATGACGACGGCGTCCTTCCCTTGGTCATCAACGAGGTCCTCTACGATCCCCCGAACGACATGCCCGGCGACGCCAACGGCGACGGCGCCCGGGAGGCGAACGAGGACGAGTTCGTGGAGATCGTCAATATCTCTGCGAGCCCTGTAGATCTCTCCGGTTTCATGTTCTTCGACACGGCGGCGCTCGACATGGGAATGCCCCGCCACACGGTTCCCGCCGGAACAATGCTCGGCGCCAACCAAGCCTACGTCCTCTTTGGAGGCGGTACGCCCACCGGGAGTTTCGGAGGTGCCCTCGTCGAAGCCGCGAACGGCTTCGAAGGCCGCATCAACCTCAACAACGCGGGCGACGTGCTGACCGTCCAAAATTCGGCGGGGGCCACCATTCTGACCTTCGACGTCGAGCCGCTGTCCAACAACCCCAACGAATCCTACACGCGAGCGCCCGACCTTACGGGCGAGTTCGAGCAACACAACGGCGTCGCAGACGGCGTCCTGTACTCTCCGGGCACCCGCGCCGACGGCTCGAACTTTTAGTGATTCTAGGACCTCTCATAGCGGCCGGAGCTATCGGCATCGTCGCTTGGATGCTTCTTCGCGGCTGGTACCCCCATGCCGTTCTGCTCCTCGCGGGGCTCCTGATGCTCCTCCTGTCCGTGAGCCTCGGATACACGCCGCCCCCGCTCACGCGGCCGACGGGGCTCTTCACTCTGGATCTATTCCGCTACGTCACCGAGTCCTTTGGCAAGACGCTGAGCGGGGTCGGACTCATGATCATGGGTATCGGAGGTTTCGTCGCCTATATGGACAGCATCGGAGCGAGTCGAGCCCTCGTTCGGGTCGCGGTTCAGCCACTCAACTGGATTCGGCCCTATCCTTACCTCTCCTCGTCGCTTCTCATCCCCCTCGGGCAGCTCCTGTTCGTTTGCATTCCCTCCGCGGCGGGTATGGGCCTGCTCTTGATGGCCTCGGTCTACCCGCTCATCGTACGGCTGGGGGTGAGTCGACTCTCGGCCGTCTCCGTAATCGTCGCCTGTACGAGCTTTGGTGTGGGTCCAGCCTCGGCCATCACCGCTCGGGCCGCCGCTATCGTGAATGTCCCGAGCGTAGAGTTCTTCTTCGCGGGCCAGCTCCCCCTCGTGTGGCCTACCAGTCTGCTGATGGCCACCGCCTACTTCTTCGTCAACCGACACTTCGATCGACGCGACGAGGCGAAGGAGGAGGTGCCCATCGAGGATCTCGCTGATTCCGAGGCCACCGAAGCTCCCGCCTACTACGCGCTGTTCCCCGTACTGCCGCTCATCGCCCTCGTGTCCTTCTCCGAGGTCCTGGGACTGTCACCGATCGCCGTCAAACTCGACACGACCACCGCCATGTTCATGAGCATGGCGGTGTCGGCCTTGGTTCACCTGCTGCGAACGCGAGATCTCGAGGCTTCGCTTCACTCCCTTCAGATCTTCTTTGGCGGGATGGCGAGCATCTTCAAGTCCGTCGTCACCCTCATCATCGCTGCGGACATGTTTTCAAAAGGCCTCATCGCCCTCGGGTTCATCCGCGCCCTCCTCGCGCTCGCGGACGGCGCCGGCTTGGGAGCCACCGGCGTAGGGGTGGCGATGACCGTCCTCATCTTCATGGCGTCGGTGCTGATGGGGAGCGGCAACGCGTCTTTCTTCGCCTTCGGCCCCTTGGTACCTCGCATTGCCGCCGGTTTGGGAGCTGACCCATTACGAATGATCCTTCCCATGCAGCTGTCCGCGAGCATGGGGCGAAGTGTATCCCCCATCGCTGGCGTGGTCATCGCCACCGCCGAAATCGCTCGCGTCGAGCCCCTCGCTTTGGCTCGACGAAACGCGCTTCCCCTCGCCGTATCCTTGGCCTTTCTCCTCATGCTTCATTACTCCGGAGCGTGGTCCATGGCCGACTAACAAAGGAGGCTTCGTGTCCGCCGCCAACCTCGTCGACGCCGTCCTCGCTCATCCTCCGATGGCAAGCCTATGGTCGGACGAAAACCTCGTCCGCACTTGGCTCCGCACCGAAGTCGCGCTCGCAGAGGTTCTCCATGCGGAGGGCCTGGTGCCGAATGAGGCCCTGCTCGCCATTCAGGCTTCCGCTCAGCTCGAAAACTTGGATCTCGATGAGCTTCGCCGAGGCACTCGCATCGTAGGCATGCCTATCAAGCCGCTCGTCGACCAGGTCGTCGCTGCGGGAGGCCCGCTGGTAGGAAGCTACTTTCATCGGGGAGCGACCACGCAAGACGTGCTCGACACCGCCCAAGCCCTTCGCATCTCCGCCTCTATCGCGCTGCTGCAGCCTCAATTGCGGGAGCTCCTCGCTCGCCTGATGGATATGGCCGACGTGCACCGCGCGACCCCGATGGTCGCGCGTACGAACTCACAAGACGCCTCGGTGACGTCGTGGGGGCTTCACGTCGCTTCCTACGCCGCCGAGCTCGCGCGTCACCTCGAACGACTCGCCGGCCTCACGCCTCGGGCCTGCACCGTGATGCTCGGAGGTGCCGTGGGCACGCTCTCGGCTTGGCCCGGTCGAGGTCTCCAAATCCGGCGTCAGCTGGCCCAGAGACTTGGCCTGAGCGAGCCGGCCGGGGCGTGGAACGGGAGCCAGGATAATATCGTGGAGCTCGTTCAGTGGACCGGGCTGGTTCTCGGCTCCCTCGTGCGGATGGCAAACGACTTCGAGCTGATGGGGAGAGCCGCGCTCGGTGAGCTCCGTCGACAGACGAGAGAGGGCGCCTCGTCGACCATGCCTCACAAGACCAACCCCCGGGACGCCAACACGATTCAGACCCTCTTTCAGCTCGGCACCATGTATGTCGGCCAAGCGGCCCATCTCATGGCTCAGGTCGACGTTCGCTCCGCCGCCCAGCGCGCGGCGGCGTGGACGGTGGTGCCCGGAGCCCTCGGGGCTGCTTCCGCGGCTCTCGCGCGAGCGAATGCCATGGTCGAGGCCGTCGTGGTGGATCCGGAACGCATGCGAGCCAACTTCGCCCACAGCCGAGGCCACGTCATGTCGGAGGCCGTCATGTTCGTGGTGGCGGAGGCGGTGGGAAAGGATGAAGCGTATCGACGAGTGCGTGAGGCCCTCGACCAAGCGCCTTCCGATCTCGACATTGAGGCTGCCCTCCTTGCCTCCGCGGAGCTGGTGGGCACGGTCGACGCCGAGACCCTGTCCCGAGCCTGCGACCCTACCCACTACCTCGGGGAGAGCGACGCTCTCATCAATGAGGCCCTCGAGGCCGCGCGGGCGGCCCTCGAGCAGCCTTGGCCCAGCCTCGACGATCATGACTTCGAGCGGTAATCCACTCATCGGCGCGTCGACGCTGCTCGATCCAAGGAGCATGCTTGAGGCCGCCAGCTCCTCCAGAGATGTTCAGGTCGAGCGAAGCAAGAGGTCAGAAGGAGATCGTGACCTGATCTCCGGAGACGAGGTCGATCTGATTCACCCGCCGATCGAGCTCGCTGACCGTGTAGGCCACGCGAGCGATCGGATCCACCGCCAGGGCATTTGCATTGTTGCCTTCAACCCGCAAGAGGTCGCCGTCCCCCACCATCGCGCTCGACAGCACGGTACGGACGAGAGTGTTGAGATCGACAGCAATGACCGCGTCGAGGTCCGAGTCGAAGACGATAGCTCGCGTCCCGTCGAGGTCGAGACCACGAGGGTTGGTCATGTCCACGCCCATACCGACCATGGGCATGTCGGTGGACCGAGTAGCGAGAGGGGTGAGGGCCCCGGACATCAAGTCCACCGCGAGCAAGCCATCCAGCACCGTGTCGGTTCCGGTGCTCGCGACGGTTACGAGCGCGCGCGCGTTGATCGCGTCGATCACCACCGTCTGCACCCCTTCCAGCCCCGCCCCCCCCGCTTCGGCCAGGGTCGTGCGCTCGCCGGTGGTGAGGTTGATCCGAAAGACGCTGTCGCGCGAGGTGTCCGCCACCAACGCCGTCATACCGTCCGGCTCCAGGGCCACGCGCCCACGGGGAGAGGCAAAGGTCTCGCTCATCTCGTCGGGAGAGTCATCGCCGGAGATGATCGTGCCCATGCCCGAGGAGATGTCGATCCCCAGCACCGCATCGAGGGAGCTGTCGTTGTCGGGAACGAGGAGACGCCCGTTCGCGGCATCGAGTCCGAGGCCACGTGGCTGCACCATGGCTGTCCCGGGGCTCATGGAATTGGCCACGAGGGTACGATCCCCGGTCGCGAGATCGACCCGCAGGATGGCGTCGATCCCGTCGTCGGCGACGTAGAGAGAACCCGTCGAGGAGTCGAGCGCGATCCCGGTGAGGCTCGCGAGGTCCGGCCCCGAACCCACCCGAGGAGGGGGAGGCACGTTGGGCGCAATGAAAGTCCGGTTGCCGGTACCGGGGTCGATGGCAACGAGAGCAAGGAGAGCGTCATCGACCGCGATGAGGCGGCTCCGGGCGGCGTCGATCACAACCCCTCGGGTGCTGTCGAAGTCGGCCCCTACATCGACGGTGGTCCCCACCGTCTGCCCAGACAGCTCCACACGGTCTCCGGTGGTCAAGTCCACCGCCACGATGCCCTCCGACCCGCTTCCGGCATCCGCAACCAAGGCTCGATTGTTGACAGCATCGAGGGTCACGCCTCGGATCGAGTTGAAGGCCGCGCCAGCCCCCACGGCTCCCCCCGACAGGATGCTCCGATCCCCGGTAGCCAGGTCCACGGCCACCAGCGCATCGACCCCGGTACCCACCACGAGCAAGCGAGCGTTCGCCAGATCGAGCTCGACGTCGCGGGGACTGGTGAGGTCCGGGCCCGTTCCGCGGGTGCCGTCCGAGGACACGAGGGTTCGATCCCCCGAGGTGAGGTCAACCTGCACGACGCCATCCTGAGTGGTGTCCACGTAGAAGGCGCGATTCCCTGTCCCGTCCACGACGATCCCGAACGGGGTCTCTACGGCGGGACCCATGTTGCTGTTGTCGGAAAAAATGGAGCGGTTGCCGGTCGCGAGGTCGACGGCCACGATGGCGTTCGAGCCGTTGTCGGTCACGAGTAGACGGCTATTGGCTGCATCCAGCGCGATCCCTCCTTCGAGTTCGGGGTCGAAGGCCGGCCCGGTCCCGACCGTACCCCCTGAGAACACGCGAGTCAGACCGGTCAGGAGGTCGATCGCATAGACCCCGGGCAGCGCCTCGTCCGAAACATAGGCGGTATTGTTAACGCTATCGAACACGATGCCCTGAGACGAACCCAGGGTCTCGGTGGGCGGGGCGACGGCGCTAAACTGCTCGACCGTGAAGCTGGCTTGCCCCGCCTTTGACAGAGAGTCGGTGGCGGTAACGGTGAACGTGTTGCGGGTATCGACGGCCAGCGCGGCTTCAAAGGTCCAGACGCGGACGCCCTGATCCTGCGCCCCCAGCGTGAGGGGCGTGACCGTGCTCCCGCTCCGGACCTCGGCGCTCATGGCCGTGTTTTCGCAGCCGAGAATCAAGGCACCGCGGACGTCGAGAGAGGGTGCGTTGGTGGCCGCCACGGCGCTGGGAAAGTCGATACGAATCTGAGGGGGCGGGCTCACCTGCAGCGCGGGATCGTTCGGACACTCGTCCACGGAGTTGAGAGCCCCGTCGCAGTCGTTGTCCATCGCGCGGGCTCCGAGCATGGCGTCGTTGTCATCGCAGTCGTCGGCCGGGGCGACGCCATCGCAGTCCATGTCCGCGCTCATCGCCCCCGCCATGGCGTCGGCGTCGTCACAGTCCATGGCGGTAGGAACACCGTCGCAATCCATGTCCGCGGTGCCTTGATTCTCGGCTGC
>JBCBRU010000519.1:0-6469 GCA_039819565.1 Myxococcota bacterium
CGCTGACCGCCGTCCGCACCGGACGCTGATTCTTTCTACGTATTGTGTGAGCCGAAAGAGCCGCACCGAACACCTCTTGCACGACGTCCTCCACCTCGCCTCTCTTGCCGATCACCCGGTACACGACGGACGCCACGAACCGAACGTTCTCTCTGTAGAGGCTCTCGAGATCCATTGAGGGTTCGAGTCCGCTAGGCGCGGGCCGCTGAAGAACGGGGTGCGGCGCCGAAACGTCTCCCTCTGGGTCCAGCTCGCTGGGGCGTTTCCCGCTCATCGGACGAATACGCTCGGTATCCTCCCTCTTCGCGGATTGAGCGGGACGAAGAAATCCTGCCTTCGACACGGGACCGGGTTCCTCAGCGGCCAACTAAGAGTGGTTCGGTGCGGCTCTTTCGGCTCACACAATACGTAGAAAGAATCAGCGTCCGGTGCGGACGGCGGTCAGCGCGCTCTCCACGACGAAGGCGAGGCCCATCATCAGCAGGAGAATCCCCGCCAAGGTGCGGGCGTCCAAGCGCCGGGTCCGGCGGGTCCCGGCGGTGCTCGGCTCGGTTTCGCTGACCGCGGTCTCGCCCCGCAGGATGGCCTCGGCCTCCGCGACCTCGAAGGGCCGAAGGTCCGACTCCACCGGATCTACGTTGACCGCGAAAGAGGCGCGGTCGAGATCGACCAGCTCACCCCCGAAGGCGGCGCGAGCCCGATAGTGTCCGGGCACGTCCGTAGCTGAGAAGCGCACCGCTTCGCCCGCCGAGGCGAGCTCGGGCTGACGAAAGACCGTCGCTGCGCCCGAGGGCGCCACGATCTCGAGCTGAGTGGCTCCGGGCGGGACTTCGAGGTCCACCGCCTCGCCCACCGAGGTCCGCGAAAGTCGGCTTTCATGAATGGCGTCCCCGAGGAACAGAACCAGCTGGCGCACCAGCGGCACGAAGGAGGGACGGATGGGGAGATCGCTCAGGTCGCGGTCGATAGAGGTGGTGAGAAGCGCTACCTTCCCTTTCTGGGTCTCGTGAACGACCAGAGCTGGGGCTCCGCCCTCGAAGGACAGCAGCGTCTTCATGGGCACCTTGCCCGGCTGAAGGAGCATGAAGGTCTTGGTTTGGGTGCTGAGCAAGCCCTCGAGCGCCTCACCCCCAAAGATTTCGAGGACCGGATGGTCGAGCTTCGGTTTGTCGAAGCGTAGCGCCTTGCGTCTCTGGGTCTTGAAGCCACGCAGCTCCCGCGGAAGCACGGGGCCGAGGCCGGTCGCGTAGGCCCCGAGATCCAGGCCCTCGGCCACGGTGATGAGCAGACCCCCCCCGTTCTCGACGAATCGAACGATGCGCTCCGCCTCCACTCGCGACAGCGTGGGCACCCCAGCCAGCACCACGACGTCGTAGGGCTCGAGATCGGTCCGGGAGAGATCGTCGGAGGACACCGTCACCGGCGCGGGTTGGTCGGAGGCTCCGGCCCGGAAGGCTCGCTCGAAATAGAAGACCTCGTCCTCCTTGGCCACGCCGGACGGATCTCCGTCCACGAGGAGGACCCGAATCCGCTTGGTGACCTCCACCGGCAAAAAGAACACGTCGTCTTCACGGAGGGTGTCGGGCTCGAGCTCGACCTGAACGGAGTGGTAGCCGTCCGCTTCGAAGGGATGGGGAAGGCTCTTTTGGGTGAGCGCCGCGGCCGCCACCTCCGCCGTGCCTTCCTCCAGGACGCGGTCCCCTTCGACGAGCCGGACCACCCGAGGACGGGCCTCGGCTTCGGTCTCCATGTCGTAGCTCTGAATGCGAACTTCGGTCTGGATGGTCCGAGCCACCTCCCCCGGCACCACTTCGGCGCGGGCCCCGACGATGGCGTAGTTGCGACGGGTCTCGGGAGGCACACCCGCGAGGACGTCCACCACCTCGAGCGCGGCGGGACGGTCCGAACCCGGCACGAGCAGCGAGGCGGCCCCTTCGAAGGCGGGCCGGGCAAGGTCCGAGAACACCACCACCCGGGCTGGCGGGAGGGGTCCCGCTTCCTCCTCGGTCTCCTGGCGGCCCAGGCTCTCCGCTGCCACCGTCACTGCCTCGGCGAGGCGATCCGGTCGCCAGCCCGGTGAGGCATCCACGAGGGTGCCCATGAGCCGTCCGCGATCTGCGGTGGGGCGCGCGATGGGAATCCGAGGCGGAGACCCGGTGAACACGAGAAGGGCCTGGTCCTCCGGGCCGAGCCGCTCAATCCAGCCCCGCGCCCGGTCCACTGCCCGCGAAAACGACGAGCGCCCGTCGAAGCGCGCCCGCATCGAAAGGGAGGCGTCGATGACCAGGGCGAGCCGCTCCGGCCCTTGCCGGGAGAGCCCCTCGCCCCGTCCCTG
This sequence comes from Myxococcota bacterium, assembly GCA_039819565.1. GTDB lineage: Bacteria > Myxococcota > Kuafuiibacteriia > Kuafuiibacteriales > Kuafuiibacteriaceae > JAHQVK01. The sequence continues at coordinate 2,336 of JBCBRU010000519.1, forward strand.
GTCCGTTCCGAGCAGCGGTCGGGCCGCGGCCAGGGCTAGCGCCGCGAGGAGCAGCACCCGCATGGCCAGCAGCACAAAGCGCCGGATTCGCCAGCGCCTCTCCACCCGCTGTACGCTCTGCAAGAGAAGCTGCATCGCCGGGAAGGGTTGCTTGCGGGGGCGACGGCGATTGATCAGATGGATGAGGATCGGGAGGGTGGCCCCGAGCAACCCCAACAGCATCAGGGGCTGAGCGAAGCTCATCGCACCTGGCTCCTCATGCGGGCCCGCGTGGCGAGGAAGCGAGCCAGCACCTCGCCCGGGGACTCGTGGGTGGGGGCGAGGAAGTAGTCTACGCGGGCTCTTTGACAGCTCGCCTCCGCCTCGGACCGGAACTTGGTGAGCTCTTCGAGGTAGGCCGTTCGTATCTCCCGCGCGTCCACTTGAATCTCCTGTTCATCCTCCAGAGAGGTGAAGAGCGTGCTCTCCTCGAAGGGAAACTCGAGCTCGTCGAGGTCGAGGGTGTGAAAGAGCACCACGTCGTGGCGCCGCGCTCGAAGGCGAGCGAGGAGGGGTAGAGCTCCGAGCCCGCCGTCCAGAAGGTCGCTGAAGAGCACGACCAAACTGCGCTTCGTGAGACCGGCGGAAAGAGCCTCGAGCGCCGAGGTGAGGCGCGTCGGTCCCTCGGCGGTGAGGGTGCCCAAGGTGGCGAGGATCTCCTGCAGGTGTCCTCGGCGGGCTCGAGGGGGAACCGACACGAAGAGCTTTTCCGCAAAGCTGGCCAGACCGGCCGCGTCTCCCTGACGCGCGAGCACCATGGCCAGGGCGCCCGCAGCGGTCTTCGCGTACTCCAGCTTCGACCAGCGATCCGCCGGCGGGCTGGGGTAGCCCATGGTGCCCGACGTATCCACCACGAGCAGGGCCCGCAGGCTGGACTCGTCCTCGAAGCGCTTCACGAAGTCGCGGTCGAATCGAGCCGCCGCCCGCCAGTCGAGATGTCGTACGTCGTCCCCGGGCGAGTACTCCTTATGCTCCGCGAACTCGACGCTCGAGCCGTGCTTCGGGGAGCGATGCATGCCGGCAAGGGCACTATCGGCCACCACCCGAGCCCGGAGGTTCAGGTGAGAGATCTGGGCCAGGACCTTGGGGTCGACCTCGTTGACGGGACGTTCGGCGGTAGGAGGCGCCTTGGGGGCTGCCTCTTCGGGGGGAGGCGCCGAGGCCCCGTCCTTCGGGTCCGGAACGACCTCGGCCACGTTAGCCCCGGACGGCGCCGAGAACCTCGCGGACGAGGTCGGCCGCGCGTACGCCTTCCGCCTCCGCGTGGAAGTTGGTCACCACGCGATGGGCGAGAACCGGGACCGCGAGGGCGCGGACGTCCTCGGTGGTGGCGGAGGGCCGACCCTGCATGGCCGCCCGGGTCTTAGCCCCGAGGACGAGGTACTGGCTCGCGCGGGGACCGGCGCCGAAGGAGACGAACTCCTGGATCCGAGAGAGAGAGGTGCCGCTCAGGTGGTCGGCGGCCGACTCCGGGCGTGTGGCCCGGACCAGCTCCACCGCGTGTCGGGCCACGTTCTCGGGGGCGGGGACCCTTCGCACGAGAGCTTGCATCTCCTGAATTCGCTCCGGGCTCAGCACCTTCTCGATGGCGCCGCGCTGAGTTCCGGTGGTGGCGCGGACGATGGCCACCTCTTCGTCTGCGGCCGGGTAGCCCACATCGAGCATGAACATAAACCGGTCCATTTGGGCTTCAGGGAGGGGGTAGGTCCCCTCCTGCTCGATCGGGTTTTGGGTGGCGAAGACGTGAAAGGGCTCCGGCATGCGGTGGGTCTGACCGGAGGCCGTGACCTTGTGCTCCTGCATGGCCTGGAGCAATGCAGCCTGCGTCTTGGGAGGCGTACGGTTGATCTCGTCGGCCAGGAGCAAGTTGGTAAAGATCGGCCCCTGCACGAAGCGAAAGCTTCGTCGGCCATCCGGGCTCTGCTCGAGAATATCGGTGCCCGTCACGTCGGAGGGCATGAGGTCGGGGGTGAACTGAATCCGGTTGAAGGACAGATCCAGCACCTCCGACAAGGTCTGGATGAGCAGGGTCTTGGCGAGGCCCGGCACTCCGACGAAGAGCGCGTGACCCCCGGCGAAGAGGGCGATGAGGAGGTGCTCAACAACCTCGCTCTGCCCGATGATGCGCTGACCGATGCCCTCTTTCGCCGCCGCGACGGCGCTCGAGAGCTCGGCTACGAGGGCGACGTCGTCGGCGGACTCGGTCTCCTTCAGGGCGGTGGGGGCTAGGGTAGCTGCACTCTCGCTCATGGGCTCGAACTCGTTCTCCGAGGGGTCTCCGACGCGATCCGGACCACCCGGACGTCCTCGGAAGCCTCGATGCGGACCTCTTCGCGAACAACGGGCCCGTCCGGCGTTTGGAGCTCGATGGTCCAGGGGCCGGGCCGAAGCTCCAGGGTCGACGTCGGGGTGACCTGGCGGGTCGCAAAGCGTCGCCCTCCGCGAATCAGATACACCCGGGAGAAAGGCAAGCCTTCGACGCGCACGCGGGCTCCCCGGCCGAGGTCATCACCTCCTGGCGCCCGCGATTGAGCCCCAGAGAGGGCGAGCGCACGACGTGCCCGCTCCCTGACCTCGGGTCGGCCCTCGGTGCCCACCGCGGCCAAGGTCAGCTCGTGGATGCGCGGATCGAAGGGGTTGATGTCGATGGCGCGACCCAGGGGAACGGCCATCTCTTCTTTTTTCCCCCGCCTGAGGAGGATCTCCGCCAGGGTGACGTTCGGGCCGGCGAGCTCCGGCATGGCGTCAATCGAGCGCCGAGCCGCCTGTTCTGCCTTCTCGAGATCATCGTTAGCGAGGGCCAAGGTGGCGAGCTTCGCGGAGACCAGCGGGGAGCGGCTCTCGTCAAAAGCCTTCTCGAGCTCTCGCTGAGCGGCCACCAGGCGCCGGCGGGCGAAGAGGAGGTCGGCCGCCCGAGCGTGACGACGCGCGACCGCGTTCAGACCGTGGAGCTCGTCGTCGGGGGACTCTGCCCGATCCTTGATCACGAGCTTGCGATCACCCTTCACCACCCCGAGGCCAGTGGTCTTGCGGATCGGTCGGCGGCGTAAGCTCCGTCGCCAGCGCTTCTCCAGTTTGGGCAGAGGCTCTCCAAACACCGCCCCGAGAGCATCGGCGTCCGAGGCCCCCTCGGCCATCCGTCGAAGGGTCTCTCGAATGGCCGGCCAGCCCTTTTGGGCCACGAGGTACTCGATGAATGTAAAAACCTCGGTGAAGGCCAGCGACGCCGCCTCTTGGCTGGGGAGCTTAGCCATGGACGGGTGCATGGCCTCAAAGGGAATGAGCTCCCCCTTCTTGGCCGCGTTCCGCAGCCGGGTCTGCTGGTCGACGGAGACGCCGAGCCCCGGCTCCGCGCGCCACGCCGTCTCCGAGAACTTCGCCAACCCCTCGTGCAGCCAGATCGGCACGGTGTCGTGGGAGGCGCCGCCGATGATGAGGTGGGCGAGCTCGTGAGCAAGCGTGTCCCGCCACGCGTAGCCGAAGACCACAGCGCGCGGCGAGGTGAGCATGAGGCGGTTCCAACGACAGAGGGCGATGGTCCCGGAGGTTTCGATGTCTTTCGGGGTGAGGGCCGAAACTGCGGCCAGGGTCTTGGCGGTGGGATAGATCTCGACCACCACGCGCTCCTCCGGAGTCCAGCCGAGCAGCGCCCCAATCTTGGCCCGGGCCGCCTCCAGCGCCTCTTCCGCGAAGGGGACGAGCAAGGCGTCCTTCCCCGGAGGGTAGCGAATGACGAAGTGGTCGGTGACGACCTCCTCGTAGCCGCGGGTGGCGTCGCGCGCCTTGAAGGCCGCGTCGTAGTCGAACAGGAAGGTGGGAGGAGCGCCGCCGGCCCGGGCGGCCTCGAGGCGCTCCACCGCCCCTTCGTAGTCTCCGAGGTGGAGGTCGAGCTGCCCCACCACGGCGTTCGTGAGGGGATCGTCGGGAGCGTCTTCGAGGAGCTTCGTAACCACCGGCCGGGCGTCCTCGACCCTCCAGTCCCGGATGAGGCGGAGGGCATCCACGGCCCGTTCGAGAATCTCCGGACTCTGAGCGCGGGCGGGCCCCGGGGACCCCACCAGCACCAGTCCCACCAGGAGGGGAGTTTGTAATGGC
>JBCBRU010000520.1:0-6465 GCA_039819565.1 Myxococcota bacterium
GGAGCTGGTCTTGGACAGCTCCGGCACCACCCTTCAGGGCCGCATCAAGTTGGTGAGTCCCATCATCGACCCCACCACGGGGACCATCAAAGTCACTCTGGAGGTCTCGAGCTACCCGGAGGGCACCCGCTCCGGAGACTTCGCCCAGGTTCGCATCGTGACCGAGCATCACGACGACGCGCTGCTCGTGCCCACCGCGGCCGTGATCGAAGAGCGACAGGAGCGCGTCGTATTCGTCGCCGAGGACAGCGTAGGGCATCGACGCCCCGTCAAAATAGGTTTCGAACATGAGGGTCGGACGGAGATCCTCGACGGACTCGAGGAGGGTGAGAGGGTGATCGTTCAAGGCCAGCACGCTCTCGAGGATGCCGACACCATCAAGGTCCTCGAATCCGGCGTATGAGAGACCTCATTCGCCTCGCGGTTCGGCGCCAGGTCAGCGTCCTGATGTGCGCTCTGGCCGTGGTGGCCTTTGGTCTGGTCGCCTACCAGCGCCTCGCCGTCGAGCTGTTCCCCAACCTCACCTACCCCTCATTGACCGTCCGCACCGAGCTTCCGGACGCCGCTCCTCCGGAGGTCGAGACCATGCTCACCCGCCCCGTCGAGGAGGCGGTGGGAGTTCTCCAGGGCCTCGAGCGCCTGCACTCCGTGTCTCGACCTGGTCTCTCCGAAGTCAGCCTCGAGTTCGCTTGGGGTTCCGACATGACGAGCCGGGTGATGGATGTCCGCGAAAAGCTCGACCGCCTGATCCTCCCCGCCGACAGCGAGGATCCCATCGTTCTTCGCTACGACCCCTCGCTCGAGCCGGTGGCCCGCCTGGCCCTTCTCGGCCCAGACCCCCTCACGACCGTCCGGCGGATCGCCGAGCTCAAGATTAAACCCGACCTCGAGACCACTCCGGGCATCGCCGCCGCCCAGCTCCGAGGGGGTTTGGAGGAAGAGATTCGGGTCGAGCTCGACCAGGAGCGGATGGCCGCGCTCGGCATTCCTCTCTCGAGGGTTGGCGCTACGCTCGAGGCCTCCAATATCAACCAGCCGGGCGGGGCGCTCCGCGGAAAGGATCGGCAGTTTCTGATCCGAACCCTGAACGAGTACGACTCCGTGGAGGAGATCCGAGATCTCATCGTCACCGAGGAGGAAGGCCGAAAGGTCAGGCTCCGAGACATCGCGCGCGTCTACCGTGGGGCTCGTGAGCGAGAGGAGATCACCCGAGTGGACGGGCAGGAGGCCGTGGAGCTCGCTGTCTTTAAGGAGGGTGACGCCAACAGCGTGCTGGCCGTCGAAGCGCTCATGGGGCGCGTCGCCGAATGGCAGTCCAAGCTCCCCGAGGGGTACGAGCTTCGAACTCTGTTCGATCAATCTCGCTTCATCCGCTCGGCGGTGGAGGAGGTCCGGGATGCCACCTTGATCGGAGGCGCTTTGGCCGTCCTCGTCCTTCTCCTCTTTCTCCGAGACTTCGGAAGCACCGCGATCATCGCCACGGCCATTCCGCTGTCCATCGTGGCGACCTTTCTCATGATGTACCGGATGGACATCAGCCTGAACATCATGTCGCTGGGAGGGCTGACCTTGGGGGTAGGCATGCTCGTCGACAACGCCATCGTCGTGCTGGAGGCTATCCATCGGCGAAGACAGGCGGGCGACAGTCGCGTCCGGGCCGCCATCGAGGGCGCCGCCGAGGTGGGCCCCGCTGTCGTCGCCTCCACGGGGACGACCATCGCCGTGTTCCTTCCCATCGTGTTCGTGGAGGGCATCGCGGGACAGATGTTCGAGGACCAGGCTCTGACCGTAGCCATGAGTCTGGTGGCGTCTTTGGTGGTCGCCGTCACGATGATCCCCATGCTGAGCGCTCAGGGCGGAGGCGTAGAGCGCCGTGCCCTCGAGGTGACGCCGGAGGACACGCCCACGGCCACCCTAGGAGCTTTCTCACGCGGCTACGACGCACTCCTCCGGGGCACGCTGCGTCGTCCGGCGGCTATGCTCATCCTGGCCGGGGGGCTTTTCGGAGGCGCGATCTATGCCCTCCCCCATCTACGCACGGAGCTCATCCCCAGACTGTCGTCCGGGGAGTTCCACTTCGAGCTCAAGCTCCCCGAGGGTACGGCCCTCGCCGCGACGGACCGCCAGGTGCAGGCCATGGAGGCCGAGGTTCGCCAGCGTCCGGAGATCGAGATTTACTATGCGTCGGTGGGGCGCCGGCAGGCCCCAGGAGGGATCTCGATCAGCGAAGGTGAAAACCTCGCCCAGCTGGACATACGACTTGCCGATCGCACCTCGCCGGAACTCGAGGACGAGGTCGCGCAGGCCCTTCGGGACGCGTTCGCGGACCTGCCCGACGCGCAGGTGCGCTTGGGTCATCCCACCTACTTTAGTCTGCAGACTCCGATCGAAGTGGCCATCTTCGGGGAAGACCTCTCCGCTTTGCGGGCGTACTCCCTCGCCTTCGCGGACCGACTGGCGGGACTTCCTGGCTTTGTAGACGTGCGCTCCTCCCTCGAGGCCGGAAACCCCGAGCTGCAGGTCCATTTCGATCGCGAGCGGATCTCCCAGCTCGGCCTCGAGCTCGGCCCCCTGTCCAACGCCTTGCGGGACCGGGTGCTCGGGGTCGTGCCCACTCGCTTCAAGGAATCAGATCGGCAGATCGATATCCGCGTCCTCAACCAAGAAGCCGACCGCGATTCGATCTCAGATGTTCGCCAACTCGTTCTCCCGGGGGCCTCGGCAACCCCCAGCCCCCCCGAGCGTCCCAGTGCAGCGCCCGGCTCTATCCCCGAGAGGGCTCGCCCCATCAACGCACCGGTGCGACTCCTCTCTGTGGCTCGCCTGGCTCCCGCCGTCGGTCCGGCTGAGATTCACCGTCTCCAGCAGCAACGCGCGGCCCTGGTGACCGCCAACCTGGACGGCCCCAGCCTAGGTCGTGCCGTCCGGCAGGTCGAGGCGGAGCTTGCCTCCTTTCCTCCGCCGGGCGCCGCCATGCACGCCGAGATCGCCGGCCAGAATCGTGAGATGCAGGTCTCCTTTCAGAGCCTACGCTTCGCGGTGGCCCTGGCCATCTTCCTCGTCTACCTCGTCATGGCCTCAACTTTTGAGTCCTTGATTCATCCGCTCATCGTGCTCGCGACCATCCCCCTCGCCCTCGTGGGGGTCGTCGCGGGGCTGTGGCTCACCGACACCTCAGTGAGCGTGGTGGTCCTGATCGGGGGGGTGATGCTGGTCGGCATCGTCGTGAACAACGCGATCGTGCTCATCGACGCCATGAACCGACTGCGCCGAGACGGCATGGAGAAGTTGGAGGCCGTCATCCGAGCGAGCCATCTGCGGCTCCGGCCGATCCTCATGACCACCCTCACCACCACCTTGGCCCTGATTCCGATGTCCCTCGGCTGGGGCGAGGGGGGCGAGCTGAGAGCCCCACTGGCCGTGACCGTCATGTCGGGGCTGGTTCTGAGCAGCGCCCTCACTCTGCTCATCATTCCCGCGGTCTATGTCCTCGTGCCCTCGTCCGTCACGACCCTCGACGAGGCGAGCGCATGAGCTTGCCGGACCTCGCCGTTCGACGACCCGTCACCACCGCGATGCTGCTGCTCAGCATGACGGTGCTGGGGGCGGTCGCCCTCTTTCGCCTGCCCTTGGCCTTTATGCCGGACATCGAAGAGCCTCGGCTCTTCATCCGCATCCCTTATCCCGCCGCATCTCCCGAACAGACGGAGCGCTCCGTCGTTCGACCGGTCGAGGAGGCCGTGGGCACCGTGCGCGGCGTCGAGCACATCTGGGCCGAGTGCAACAACGACGGGGGCATCGTCGGCCTCACCTTCGACTGGAGCACCGACATGCGCCTGGCCCGGGTCGAGGTCTGGGAGCGCCTCGATCGCATCAAGCGCGATCTCCCGGAGGACATTGGAGACATCACCGTGTCTCCGAACTGGAACGCTCGTGAGGCGGAGAAACCCATCCTCGAGGGGCGGCTCTCCTCCCCGCGCGACTTGAGCGAGAGCTACGACCTCCTCGAACGACGCATCGTCCGGCCTCTCCAGCGGGTGGCCGGGGTGGCCCAGGTCCGTCTCGACGGGGTGCTCCCCAAGGAGGTTCGAATCAATCTTCGGGTAGAGGACCTCCAGCGCCACGGAGTGGACGTGAGGAACGTCGAGCGCATCCTCCGGCGCGCGAACTTCGACCAGTCGCTCGGGCGCATCTATACTGGCGACAAGCATCTCACCCTGCGCACGGTGGGGACCTTCTCCGCCGTAGACGAAATCCGTGCCCTCACCCTGCGCCCGGATGGTCTCCGGCTCTCCGATGTGGCCGACGTCGAGTATGAAGAGCCGCCCCTCGAGTACGGGCGACACCTGGATGGAGACTTTGCCATCGGCGTCAGCATAAGTCAGGAAGCCAAGGCCAATACCGTCGAGGTCGGGGCGAAGATCGAAGCCAGAATGGCGGAGATGGCCAAGGACCCCGAGCTCGAGGGTGTCAACTTCCTCATCTGGTTCAATCAGGCGAAAGAAATCCGGAACACGCTGCGAGACCTGGCTATGACCGGAGTGTTCGGGGCCCTCCTCGCGTCTATCGTACTCTATGGGTTCCTCCGTCGGTTCGGCAGCACCTTCGTATCGGTGCTGTGTGTACCGTTTTCGCTGATCGTCACCTGCGGGGTCGTCTGGGCTCAAGGCAAGACCCTGAACACCCTCACGCTCCTGGGCCTCATCGTCGGGGTCGGAATGCTCGTGGACAACTCGGTCGTGGTCATCGAGAACATCTTTCGTCATGCCGAGGAAGGTCTGAGTCGGCGCCAAGCCTCTCTGGTCGGCGCCCGGCAGGTCTCGACGGCGGTCGTGGCGGCGACCATGACCTCGGTCATCGTGTTCCTTCCTCTCATCTTCAGCCGTCCCAACGAGCTCAACCTCATCCTTCAGGAGCTCGCTCTCACGATCTGCGTCACCCTCCTCGCCTCACTCTTCGTTTCCCAAACCCTCATCCCCCTGGCTACTTCGACGATCATCCAGAACCGTCCGGCGCCGAGAGGGTGGTTCATGGAGAGACTCGAGAAGAGATACACCCAGGTCCTGGGCCTGAGCCTACGACACACATGGCTCACCCCGGTCCTCGGGCTAGGTATTCTCGCTTCCGCGTACTACCCCTTCGTGAAGGTCGACAAGAACTTCGACGCGAGCTCCACGGACATGTTCGCCCAGATCAAATACGAGTTCAGTGAGCCGGTGAGCCTTCAGCGGCGGGAAGAGATCGTATCCTTCGTGGAGAAGGCACTCGAGCCTCACCGCGAGGCCATGATGACGCGTTCCATCTATAGCTTCTGGAACGACGGTGTCGCCCTCACCCGCGTCTATCTCGAAGAGGGTCTAGCCAACGAGGAGAACCTAAACGAAGTGAAGTCCGCCCTCCGCAAGCACCTCCCGGAGGTTCCGGGCGTGCAGTTGGAGGTGGCCCAGGACGGCAACTTCTGGCGACCGGATCGCGGCAAGCGGGTCGCCTTTCAGCTCATTGGAGACGACTCTGCCACCCTCGCCGAGCTCGCTCGGGAGGCCAAGGCGCGGCTGGCGAGGATCGAGGGTCTCGTGGATCCCTTTTCGCAGGCCGAGGAGGGCGGTCGGGAGCTTCACGTGGAGCTCGACCGTGAGCTGATGTCACGCTTCGGCATTCCTCCCCGCATGCCCTCGGACATGGTGGCCCTCACCTATCGCGGCCGGCGCCTTCCGCGCTATCGCACCGGAGACGGCGAGAGGGAGATGCTGATGCTGCTCGGGGACGAGGAGGAGAGCTCCTTTTCCGAGCTCCGAGACCTGAGGCTCATCGGCGCCGACGGCCAGACCTTGCCCCTCGGCGCGGTGGCGAACTTCAAAGAGACCCCCGGACCTCGACAGATTCGACGAGACTCGCGGCTGAGCAGTGTGTGGGTCGGAGCCCGGTACGAGAGCGGAACCAAGGACGACTACATCGGCGCCGTCAAAGCCTCCCTCGAGGGCATGAAGTTCCCCTACGGGTATCGCTGGACCTTCGGCCGCTGGCAGGCTGAGCGGGCCGAGAAGTCTCGTGAGTTTGCGGAGAACCTGCTGCTCGCGCTCCTCCTCATCTTCGCTCTCATGGCCGGGCTCTTCGAGTCTCTCCTGCAGGCGCTGGCCTTGATGGTGGCCCTTCCCTTCGCGTTGTCCGGGGCGATGTGGACGCTATACGCGACCGGAACGGACTTCGATCAGCCGGCCGCAGTGGGTCTGCTGCTCTTGATCGGCATCGTCGTAAATAACGGCATCGTCATGGTGGAACATATCAACCACTACCGCCGGGACGGGGTGGCTCGGCACGAGGCCATGGTGCGCGGCGGGCGGGAGCGACTGCGTCCGGTGCTCATGACCGCCCTCACCACCCTGATCGGGCTTCTTCCCATGATCACGAAGGCGATAGAATAGTAGTACACGCCGCCCAAAGAAGGCTTCTGGATGACCATGGGAA
>JBCBRU010000521.1:0-6449 GCA_039819565.1 Myxococcota bacterium
GGAGCTTGGGGATCTTGAGAGCGCGGACGCGTCCTTTCGGGAGGCGGTTCGGCTGGACCCTCGAGTCCAGCTGTCGCCCCGGGTATCCCCGAAGATCCGAGATGCCCTCGAGAGCGCTCGGTCGCGGGTAGGCGCCGAAACGCCGGCTCCTCCGGCCCCTCGGCCGCGTAGAGAGGTGGAGGAGAGGCCCTACCGTCCGCTTCCCCGCAAGGAGCCGCCTCCTCCTCGGGAGCCGAAGCAGGACCTTCCCTATCGCCCCTTGCCTCGCAAGGAGACGCAGCCGCCGAGGACGCGCACCCCGCCGCCGCCCCCACCGCCGGTTCGCGACCCGGTCGACGAAGATGAGCTCCCGCCCATTCCCGGCTCTGAGGAAGACGATCCATGGGCGGAGCCCGCCGCTCCGGAGGAAGAGATTCCTCCCCTCGTCGCGGATACCGCCCCTCCGCTCGATGATGCCTGGTCGCGCCCGCCGCGCCGCACCGTCGCCACCGGTCCAATCCGCAGCGGTCTATCGCAAGGCGAGATCATCGGCCTCTCGATTGCTGGCGCTGCTGTCGCCATCGGTTTGGCCACCTTGGTGGCCATCCTCGCGAGCGACGGCGGGAGTTGCGACCCTGCGAGCGACCCGAACTGCTCGACCGGCGCCTCCGGGAGCGCACAGCTCCGCTTTTGACCCCCCGCTTGACTCGTCGCGTCGGGTGCCTCATCTCCCATCGACCTGGGCAACGCCGCGACTTAGCGCTTTACCGCCCCTCGAGCAGGGGCCGCCCCCGGTGCCAAGTGCTCCGGACGTGCGCTGATATAGACGAGCAACCCCAAGAAAGGCCAAAGCTCATGAAGAAAGACATCCATCCCCAGTACGTTGGCGCCACCGTGTCCTGCGCGTGCGGTAACACCTTCGAAACGGGAACCACCGTCGGCGACCTCAAGGTCGACATTTGCGGCGCTTGCCATCCGTTCTACACCGGTAAGCAGAAGCGTGTCGCGGATGCGGGTCAGGTCGAGAAGTTCCGCCGTAAGTACGGGCGTCGACGGAAGTAGGCTCTTTCCTTGAGCAAGAGATCCAGAAACGTGGGCGGCCAGGCCGTCCTCGAGGGGGTCATGATGAGAGCCCCCGGCGCCATGGCGGTTGCGGTCCGCCGTGGGGACGGTCGTTTGGTCGTCCTCGATGAGCCGTGGCGCCCTTTCTGGACCCATCCATTTATCCGACGACTGATGGAGGCCCCCGTCATGCGCGGGGGCCTCGTTTTGGTCGAGTCGGTCGTCAACGGCTTGGGGGCCCTCGGGTTCGCAGCGGAACAAGCCGAAGGCGACGCCTATCGCGGTCCACGGGCCGCCGCCCTTCTTCCCGTTCTCGCCGTGCTCGGAGTGCAGTCTCCGCGTGGGGCGCGTGCGCCCGCCATCGGGACCCTGCTCCTCTCCGTGACGTTCGCTCTGGGCCTCTTCGTGGGCCTACCGCACCTTCTGGCGTGGCTCGTGAGCTGGCTGACCGGGGGCGGCTGGGACGTCGACAGCTTCGCGTTTCATCTCCTCGATGGGGTGTTCAAGCTCGGCATCTTCGTGGGCTACATCTCTCTGATTTCCCGCATCCCCGAGATAGCTCGGGTCTTCGAGTACCACGGTGCGGAACACAAGGTGGTCAACGCTTTCGAGCGCGGACGCCCACTTCAGCTCGACGAGGTCCGCCTCCAGGGCACCTTCCACGCCCGCTGCGGAACCAGCTTCGTCCTGGTGGTGCTGCTCGTTTCGGTGGCGGTGTTCTCGGCCATCCTTCCCCTCGTCCCTCCCATCTCCGAACACCCCATCCTGAATCATCTCGCCATGATCCTGCTCAAGCTGCCGCTGATGCTGCCTCTCGCCGGCCTTGCCTACGAGCTGAACCGATGGGCGAGCCAGCATCCGGGCGCCGCCGGGGTGAACTTGCTGGTGAGTCCCGGGCGCTGGATGCAGAGGCTGACGGTACGGGAGCCGGACGACGCACAGCTCGAGGTGAGCTTGGCGGCCATAAGGGTGGCCCTCCATCGCGAGGGACGTGGCTCCGAGGGCCAGGAGGCTCCCGCCGACGTCCGGGTCTTCGAAGGGTTGCCCGACGTCGAAGCCGCCTACCCGCTCTCCTGACATGGTGGCCATGCGGGACAAGCTCCGCGAGGTCGAGCGCAAGTTCGACGAGCTGACGGCGCGCCTCTCGGACCCATCCCTCGCCTCCGACCCGAAGGCCCTGACCGAGGTCACGCGTGAGAGGGCCCGGCTCGAGAAGGTCGTCCTCACCTTTCGCGAGCTCGAGCGAGCGGAGTCCGACCTCGCGGGGGCCAAGGAGCTCCTAGAGAGCGACGACGAGGATATGCGGGAGATGGCCAAGGCCGAGGTCAAGAGCCTCGAGCCACAGGTCGAGTCTCTTCATTCCGAGCTGCAGGTCGCTCTGCTTCCCCGGGACCCCCTCGACGACAAGTCGGTGGTCCTCGAGGTTCGCGCGGGCGCCGGCGGCGACGAAGCCGCCCTTTTCGCGGGCGAACTCTTCCTCCTCTATCAGCGCTACGCCCTCGACCAGGGCTGGCGGGTCGAAGTGATGAACGACAACCCCGGCTCCGCGGGAGGCTTCAAAGAGATCATCGCCACCATCGAAGGCCCCGAAGTGTACGGCCGGCTCCGCTTCGAAGGCGGTGTTCACCGGGTCCAGCGCGTTCCTCAGACGGAGTCCCAAGGTCGAATCCACACCTCAACGGTGACCGTTGCGGTCATGCCGGAGGCCGAGGGCATTGACGTTCAGATCGACGACAAAGACCTCCGGATCGACACCATGCGGGCGAGTGGTCACGGGGGCCAGTCGGTTAACACGACGGACAGCGCTGTGCGCATCGTACATCTTCCCACAAACACCATGGTGGTCTGTCGTGACGAGAAGTCCCAACACAAGAACAAGGCCAAGGCCATGAAGGTGCTCCGGGCGCGCCTCTACGAGCTAGAGCGGGAGCGGGCGGCCGCCTCCCTTGGCGCCCAGCGTCGGAGCATGGTGGGTTCCGGCGATCGCTCCGAGAAGATTCGGACCTACAACTTTCCCCAGGACCGCCTCACCGACCACCGCATCAACCTGACGGTCCACAACCTCCCCAAGATCATGGCCGGGGACATCGATCCCGTGGTCACCGCGCTTCGCACCCACGCCCAGGCGGAGCTCCTCGAAGACGACGCGTAACCTTTTTCGAAGCCCCGTCGTGGGGTCTTCGATGAATGCACGCGACGACAGTCTCATCATCGGTGGCGGCCTCGCCGGCCTCTTCGCAGCGCTCCGTCTGGCCCGGGAGGGTCAGCGGGTCCGCCTGTTGGAGGCCAGCCGGCATTTCGGGGGTCGAGCTTGGACCCGCTTCGAGGCTGGCCTCGCCTTCAACCTCGGCCCTCACGCCCTTTACCGGCGGGGGGCCGCCCGACGCGAGCTCAGCGCCGAAGGCATCCTTATCGACGGGGTCCCCGCGCCCGTCCACGGAGCACGAGCATGGTACCAGCAGCGAGGCTTCGCCCTCCCCGCCGGCCCGGTGTCGCTTCTCGCCACCGGTCTCCTGTCCGCTCGGGGGAAGCTCGAGCTGGCGAAGGTGCTCGCGAGCCTTGACCGGATCGAGCCCTCCGCATGGGTGGGCCAGCCCGTCCAGACCTGGATCGAAGCCTCGGCGCAGGATCTCGTGGCCCGCCAGCTCCTGCAGGCCTTCGTGCGCCTCAGCACCTACGCCCACGCCCCCCGCGCCCTCGACGCGGGGTCCACCCTTGCCCAGCTGAAAGGTGCCGCCGGCGGCGTCCTCTATCTTCACGGAGGATGGGGAGCTCTCGTGACTCGACTCGTCGAGGCGGCGCGGGAGGCGGGCGCCCAACTCGACCTAGGGATCGCCGCTCGGTCCCTTCGAACGCAAGGGGCGGGCTTCGAAGTCGGATCCGAAGCAGGCACGTACGAGGCGAGCACGGTGATACTCGCGGTGTCCCCCCGCCGCGCCGCCGAGCTCTCACCGCGCCCGACAGACCCCAAGCCTGGGGTGATAGCGCGGGCCGCCTGCCTCGATGTGGGCCTAAAGACGCTCCCCCACCCTCGCCGAACCTTCGCGCTCGGCGTCGATACGCCCTGGTACGCCTCCGTTCACAGTTCTGTGGCTCGGCTCGGCGAAGGACAGGTCGTCCACGTCGCCCGATACCTCGAGCCGGGCGAAAGCCCGCCGTCCCGAGCGGTCATGGAAGCCACTCTCGAGCGCCTGCAGCCTGGCTTTCGAGACCACCTGCTCAGCGCGGCGTATCATCCCCGCATGATCGTGAGCCACGGACTGCCCTCAGCGGAGCAGGGGGGCGTCCGCCCGTCCCCCGAAGTCCCCGAGATCCGCGGGCTGTTCCTGGCCGGGGACTGGGTGGGCCAAGAGGGCATGCTGGCCGACGCAGCGATCGCCTCGGCCAGCGCCGCCTCGTCATCCATCCTGGCTCGGTGGGGGGCTCGCGGGGCATGACCGTCGAGGGGGACAGGATGGAGCTGGTCCCGCTGCTAGAGGCGCATCGGCGTCATCTCTGGGGACTTGGGTATCGCCTCACGGGCTCCGCCTCAGACGCCGACGACCTAGTGCAGGACACCTTTGAGCGGGCCCTAACCCGGCCCCCGCCGGACCTCCAGCGAGAGCTGAGACCATGGCTCACCAAGGTCGCCCTCAATCTGGGCCGCGACATCCTCCGTCGAAGAAAGAGACGAGCATACATCGGACCGTGGCTGCCCTCTCCGGTCGACACGGAGGAAGCGCTCGCTGACGGCACCGCTCTCGACGGCGACAAGGTCGGGCGCTACGACTTGCTGGAGAGCGTGACGATGGGATTTCTCGTGGCGCTGGAGGTGCTGTCCCCCAAACAACGGGCGGTACTGCTCCTCAGAGACGTCTTCGACTATTCCGGCCAAGAGACGGCGGACGCTCTCGAAATAGGGCTCTCGGATGTGAAGGTCACATTGCACCGAGCGCGTCGGAAGCTCGCGAGCTACGACGCTTCTCGAATCCGACCTTCGCCGTCCCTGAGCCAGCGAAGCCAAGAGAGTCTCTCTCGGCTGCTCTTGGCCCTCGGGGGCCAGGACTACGCGGCGGTGCTGGACCTCGTGGCGCACGAAGCTCAGGTCTTCACCGACGGCGGGGGCGAGTTCATCTCCGCGCGACGGGTGATCCGAGGCCGGAGCGCGGCCGCGCGATTCCTCATCGGGCTGGCCCGCAAGCGGCCCCCTGCGGCCGCAGAGCCCGTACACCTCAACGGAACCCCGGCCCTCCTTCTCAGCTACCTGCCGGCGGGAGCGAGGGACGCCCCGCGCGCCACGATCCAGGTCGAACTCGCGCCTTCCGGGGGCATTCGGAGCCTGTACACCATCACCGCCTCCGCCAAGCTGCGGCGCCTCTCCAGCCTCCCATGAACTGGAATCAATGCCCGATCTGCGGCGGACGGACGCCTCGACGTCGCTTACATATGCGCCATGGCTCGCGACGGCTTCAGTGAGGCTCAGCTCTACGCCGCCCTCCTGACGCGCGACGAGGCCTTTGAGGGCAAGGCCTGGGTAGGCGTCACCACCACCGGCATCTTCTGTCGCCTCACGTGCCCCGCCCGAAAGCCCCGCCGAGAGAACACGCGATTCTTCTTCTCGGTCGGCGAGTGTATGCAGGCGGGGTTTCGCCCATGCCTGAGGTGCCGACCGCTGGACGGGCCAGGCCTCGAGGATCCGCTGGTCTCCGCACTCGTGCAGCGTCTCCTGGCGGATCCGGAGCGAAGATGGCGAGAGGTCGACCTCAGGGAGCTCGGCTATGACCCGTCCACGGTCCGCAGAGCGTTCAAGCGCCAGATCGGGACCACTTTTCTGGAGCTCGCCCGCTCGGTGCGCCTGTCCCGAGGAGGTTCCCACCTCGCCGAGGGGCACCGCGTGATCGACGCCCAGCTCACCGCGGGGTTCGGGTCTTCGAGCGGTTTTCGAGACGCCTTCGCCAAGAGGCTGGGCCTCGCGCCCGGTCAGCTTGGCGAAGGACGAGAGCTCCGCGGGGACTGGCTCGCCACGCCCCTGGGGCCCGTATTAGCGGTGGCTCGAGAGAGCGGGCTCGCTCTACTCGCGTTCTTCGATCGCCCGGACCTTCCTCGCCTCCTGGAACGTCTGGGCGACAAGGAGCTCTTCGGAGTGGGGCGATTCCCGGCTATCGACCATATCGAGGCCGAGCTCGGCGCCTACTTCGAGGGGCGGTCGCCGCACTTCGAAACTTCGCTGTCCGCGGAGAGCGCCCTGCACGATCGGATGCTCTCGACCGCGGTGAGAGCGATCCCGGCGGGCTCCACCGCGAGCGCGAAAGCGATCGTCGAGGCGCTCGGCTCCCGCTTCACCCTTCAGACTCTCATAGAGGCCCGAGGCGCCAACCCTCTCACCCTCCTCGTTCCCCGCCCCGGCGCCGAGGATTCGGGGGCAGGGA
>JBCBRU010000522.1:0-6411 GCA_039819565.1 Myxococcota bacterium
CTGCTGTGCGCGCATTTCGGCGAAGAGGCCCTGGCGCTCCAGGGTGCTGCGGTGATCCAGGAGGTGGTTCCAAAGCGAATCCAGGCCATCTCCAGATAATACGGAACAGGTCAGAACGGGAGGTCGCCAGATCGCTCCCGCCGGTGTCATGATGTTCAGCGCGGTTCGATACTCGGCGGCCGCCTTGCGGGCCCGAAGCTGACCGTCTCCGTCCGACTTATTGACCGCCACCATGTCGGCCAACTCCAGGACGCCCTTCTTGATGCCCTGAAACTCGTCGCCTGCCCCGGCGATCATGAGGACCAAGAAGAAGTCGACCATCTCCGAGACGACGGTTTCCGACTGCCCGACCCCTACGGTCTCCACGAGGACGATGTCGAAGCCGGCGGCCTCCACGACCGTCATCGTCTCTCGGGTCACCCGGGTCACGCCTCCTAGGGTTCCGCTCGAGGGCGACGGGCGAACGTAAGCTCGCCGGTCGATGGATAGGCGCTCCATCCGAGTCTTATCGGCAAGTATGCTTCCCCCGGTTCGCGTCGAGGATGGGTCCACCGCGAGCACTGCGACCTGATGGCCCGCCTCCACGAGCTTCATCCCGAGGCTCTCGATGAAGGTCGACTTGCCGACACCGGGTACGCCCGTGATACCCACGCGGCGCGCTCCCCCGGACGCGGGTCCGAGCCGGGACAGGAGCTCGGCCGCGGAGCTTCGGTGCCCGGGGTGGGTGGACTCGACCAAGGTGATGGCGCGGGCCAGGAGGGCGCGATTCCCGGAGAGGACCCCGTCTACCAGCTCGTCGACGCTCGGCTTCTTCCTCACTGGAACGCGCTCAGGCCGCGTCCCGGGCACGCGCGATCAGCTTGTCGAGAAGGTCGATGGCGGCCTTCGCGATCACGGTTCCAGGAGGAAAGATGGCTTCCGCCCCCGCCGCCCGGAGAGCGTCGAAGTCACCGGGGGGAATGACTCCGCCAACGACGATCATGATGTCGTCCCGGCCCTCGGTCTCGAGAGCAGATTTGAGTTCCGGGACCAAGCTGAGGTGACCTGCGGCGAGGGAGCTCGCCCCGACCACGTGCACGTCATTTTCGACAGCCTGTCGGGCTGTCTCGTCGGGGGTCTGAAACAAGGGGCCGATGTCGACGTCGAAACCGAGGTCCGCGAAGGCGGTGGCGATCACCTTCTGGCCTCGGTCGTGGCCATCTTGACCCATTTTGGCGATCAGGATCCGAGGACGCCGTCCTTCGAGCTCGGCAAAGGCTTGAACCCGGCTCTTGACCGCTTCGAGCGTCTGCGACTCGCTCGACATCTCCTTCTCATACACGCCTGCGATGGCTCGAATGACGGCCTTGTGGCGACCCCACACCCTTTCCAAAGCGGAGGATATCTCGCCCACGGTGGCCTTGGCTCGTGCCGCATCGATGGCAAGAGCCAGGAGATTGCCCTCCTTGCGGTCGGCGGCGGCCGTGAGTGCGTTGAGCTTCTCTGTTACGACCTCTTCCCGTCGCTCCGACCGGAGCTGGGCGAGCCGGGCAAGCTGACCCTCGCGGACGGCCGAGTTGTCGACTTTGAGGACCTCAACCTCCTCGTGAAAGTCCAGGGGGAACTTATTGACCCCCACCACCGTCTGCCGGCCGGCGTCGATACGCGCCTGCGTTCGCGCCGCTGCCTCTTCGATCCGCATCTTGGGTATGCCGGCCTCGATGGCCTTGGCCATGCCGCCTTCCTCTTCGACTTCGGCGATGTGGGTCAGGGCCCGTTCGGCCAGGTCGTGGGTCAGGCGCTCGACGTAGTAGCTGCCACCCCAGGGGTCGATCATAGCTGTGGTTCCCGATTCCTGCTGCAAGAAGAGCTGCGTGTTGCGGGCGATACGAGCCGAGAAGTCGGTGGGGAGGGCGAGGGCCTCGTCGAACGAGTTCGTGTGCAGAGACTGAGTATGGCCCTGCGTTGCGGCCATCGCCTCGATGCAGGTGCGGACTACGTTATTGAATACGTCCTGCGCGGTGAGGCTCCAGCCTGAGGTTTGGCAGTGGGTGCGTAGAGAAAGAGACTTGTTGCTCTTGGGCTCGAACTCTCGCTGAATGAGTTTGGCCCAAACCAGCCGCGCCGCACGCAGCTTGGCTACTTCCATGAAGAAGTTCATACCTACCGCCCAAAAAAAGCTGAGACGGGGAGCGAAGGCGTCAATATCAAGGCCGGCGGCGCGGCCGGCGCGAGCGTACTCCAGCCCATCCGCGATGGTATAGGCGAGCTCCAAGTCGGCGGTCGCCCCTGCCTCCTGCATGTGATAACCTGAGATACTGATACTGTTGAACTTGGGCATCTCAGTCGAGGTGAAGGCGAAAATGTCGGATATGATCCGCATTGAGGGTTCCGGCGGATAGATATAGGTATTCCGGACCATGAATTCCTTGAGGATGTCGTTCTGAATAGTCCCCGAGAGCTGCTCGGCGCGGACGCCCTGCTCCTCCGCGGCCACCACGTACAGGGCCATGATCGGGAGCACCGCCCCGTTCATGGTCATCGATACGCTCATCCTATCCAAAGGGATGCGGTCAAAGAGGATACGCATGTCAGCAATCGAGTCGATGGCTACCCCCGCCATGCCTACATCTCCCGATACCCGGGCATGGTCGGAGTCGTATCCTCGATGGGTCGCGAGATCGAAGGCGACCGAAAGACCCTTCTGGCCTGCGGCGAGGTTACGCCGATAGAAGGCGTTCGAGGCCTCGGCAGTGGAAAAGCCCGCGTACTGGCGGATCGTCCACGGGCGGCTCACATACATCGTGGCGTAGGGTCCACGGAGGAAGGGCGGGTGTCCCGGCGCTGTCGCGAGAAAGTCGAGACCGTCTCGGTCGGCGCGCCCGTGGGCCGGGGCCACGTCGATGCCCTCGGGGGTTGACCAGGCGGCGGGGGCCACGCCGGCGGTAGCTTCGAAACGTCGAGCGTAGGTCGAAGCGTCGGCAGCCCCGCCGGGGCGTTGCCAAGGAAGTGAGCTGAAGTCGGGAAACTGGGTCATGACGGACCTCCGGACGAGGTGAGAATGGATTCGAGTACCGAGGGGACGTCGACACCGAAGGCCACGTGACCGCTCAGGCCGGCGGCTTCGAGCACGGGCGCGAGGTCCACTCCTGGCGTTCCGGCGAGGTGCACGGCGGTCGCTCCGGCTTCCCGAAGGGCCCGGACAAAGGCTTCCGCGTGGGTGACGTAGTCCTCGTCCGCTCCACACACGAACGCTACGCGCGCCCCGCTCGCTCGAAAGGCCTCGGCGGTCTCGCTGGGCTCCAGGGTTGGAGGGCCGTGGACGGCTTCCAAGCCGCCCACTCCGACTAAGTTGGCCACGAACCCGGCTCGAGCCGTATGCCGAGCTACCGGTCCGAGATTGGCCAGATACACCGAGGGTGACTCCCGTCCTCGGTCTCGAAGTGCTTCGAACATCTCGGCAAGCCGGACCGAGGGCATCGGAGGGATTTTCGCGGCTGGGCGGGAAGCGTATAGGGCAGAGTGGATTGCGCCCAGGGAAGCTCCGGAGCGGGCCGCATCGAGGGCCGATGCGATGCGATCTTCCCCGATCCGAACGGCGCCCGCGCGTGCTCGGCCAAGGTTGAGTCGCCCCTTGGCCTTCTCGGCTACCCCCTCGGGTCGGTCCTCCCGCAGGAGGGGCTTCTCGGTCGGGTCGGGATACTCGGAGACGCCGGTGAAGGGCCGCTTGCGCTTGGCCACCTTGACCTCTCGCTCCTCCCGCGCAGCGGCGATCTCGGCCTGGACGAAGCCGCTCTGGAGCGCGGCCGCCAGCCCTCCCTGGCTCTCGATCTCCGTGAACACCGTCCAGGCGGCGGCGGCGAGCCGCTCGGTGCGCTCTTCGACGTACCAGCTTCCCCCGGCCGGGTCGGCCACCCGCGCGAGGTGGCTCTCCTCCTGCAGGATGAGCTGCGTATTACGGGCCATGCGGCGGCCCAGGCGGTCCGGAAGTCCCCAAGCGAAGTCGAAGGGTTCGAGGGTCAAAGCGCGAGCCCCCCCCACCGCCGCCGCGAAGGTGGCTGCGGTGCCCCGCAGAAGGTTCACCCAAGGGTCGTCGCGGGTGAGCTCTCGACGACCTTGGCGGACCGTGAGATAGGGGCGCGCCTCCCGGTCGAGTTCGAGGAGTTCCGAGAGTCGGCTCATGAGGAGGCGGGCGGCCCGAAGCTTGGCCACCCCGCCGAACACCTCGGAGCCGACGCGCACCGCTAGTTCGATCTGTCGAAATCCGACGGAGAGATCGTGGCCGCGCTCCGCGAAGGCCCGCAGCACCGCCGCCGTCTCGGCGAGCAGGAGGCCGAGCCCCTGCGCATCCGTAGCTCCCGCCTCGTGAAAAGGGCCTTCATCGGCCCGCGCCACCTGGACCTGCGGACAGTGGGCTGAACACCATCGAGCGAGATCCGCAAGGTCCGCGAGGACCGGGTCGGGGCCGCCGGGCAGCTCACCCCGTCGGGCCCAAGCGGAGAGCGGGGCCACGCCGAGGCTCCCGCGAATCGAGGCGAGGTCCCGCGCGCGTCGCTGCCAAAGGCCAATGAGGAGCATCGCTGGCGCGATCCCGGCGACGCCGCCTTCGATGGCGACCGGCGCGAGGTCCTCGAGAACGCCAGCGAGCACCAGGTCGAAGTCGTCCACGCTGGCGAGAGGGATCCCACCCCGGCCGGCAAGATCTGGAGCGCTGTCCGGATCCAGGCCTTGGGCCGTGGCTTCGTCGAGAACGAGGAGGACGTCGGTGATCCCCCGCTCGAGGTCTCGAAGGAGGGCTCCATTGACCCGATCGAGATCAGGATCGGCGAAGGCTTGGCGAATACCCCATCCGAAAGGCAGCGCCGCGACATCACCCCGCGTGTACGGCCAAACCCCAGGGCGCTCGTCTTCGAGTCCCTTTGGATCTCGGAAGTATATCGGCTCGAGCTCTAGGCCCTCGTCGGTCTGCGCTCGGAGTCGATTCAGACCGCCTTTGGTGGTGGCTTCGGCCGTGGCCCGCCATTCCTCCTCACCTACCGGCGGAAAGCCCCCGCCCATACCGCTCGTGCTCGCCATGCCCGGACGGCATACCTCAACCGGAGGCGCGTCATCGAGCGGCGACGGTCTCCGGAGCGTCTTGCTTGGGCGCAAACGGCGTGTTCGATACGTCGGACACCGGTGTCTCCTCCCCCCGTGCTCCTGACCTTCGATCACGGAACGGTCGTCATCCCGCGGCTGCCTGCCGAGGCGGACGCGCTCCGGGGGCTGCTCACGGAGGATCCACGCACAGGGCGGCTCCGGGCGCCGGGCCGGGCTTACCGGGCCCTGGTTCTTGGGCTTCGAGCCGCAGGGGTCCCCTATCGAGACGAAGCGCGCCGCTTCGCTCCGCTCGATTTGGCCGTGCGCGGGGACCTGGAGCCGTTCCCTCACCAGCAGGAGGCGCTGTCGGCCTGGCGAGACGCGGGTCGGCTAGGCGTGGTGGAGATGCCGACCGGGGCCGGCAAGACCGTGCTCGGGGCGCTGGCTCTCGCCGATGCGGGGCGGCCGGGGTTGGTCGTGGTCCCAACCATCGAGCTGCTCCACCAGTGGCGACGGACCCTCGAGGACCTCTTGGGGGTGGAGGTGGGCGTCATCGGCGGAGGCGAGAAGGAGCGCCGGGACATCACGGTCATCACGTACGACTCGGCTGCCCTCCAAGTGGAGTTTTTGGGCCACCGCTTCGGCTGTCTTGTTTTCGACGAGGTCCACCACCTCCCGTCCCCGGCCTACCGATTCATCGCCGAGGGCTCCATCGCTCCTTTCCGCATCGGGCTTTCGGCCACCGTGACGCGGCCCGACGGAGCCGAAAAGGCCATCTTTCAATCGGTCGGGCCGCTCGTTCACCAGGTCGGGATCGAAGCGCTCGAAGGGGATTATCTCGCGCCCTACGAGGTGGTCACGGTGCCGGTGGCGTTGGACCCGGAGGAAGCCCACGCCTACGACGAGGCACGGGAAGAGTACCTCTCCTTCGTTCGCAGCCAGGGCATTCGCTTCTCTCGACCGGGAGGTTGGGCAGATTTCATCATGCGCGCCCACCAGTCGGACGCGGGACGCTCCGCCTTCCGAGCCTATCGACGCCAGCGCCGCATCGCGCTCGCCTCTCGCGCAAAGGTAGAAGCGCTCTGGACCATCCTGAAACGCCATCGCGAGGACCGGGTCCTGGTCTTCACCGAGGACAACGAGACCGTCTACCGGCTTTCGAGGACTTTTCTTCTCCCCGCCCTTACGCACCAAACGCGACCAGCCGAGCGCAAGGCGCTTCTCGAAGGGTTCGCCGATGGGTCCCTGAGGGTGCTCGTCACCGCCAAGGTCCTGAACGAAGGAGAGGTACTCTTCCCGTGCCTCGTCGTAGGCGTGGGCTTCCTCCGGGTCCAACGCCACCGGCACCGTGAC
>JBCBRU010000523.1:0-6384 GCA_039819565.1 Myxococcota bacterium
AGTCTCCCGAGCTTCTCGGAGACAGTGATGAGGACACCACGTTGCGAGGCCTCGCCTGGGACCCCGGCATCGACGATGAGGCGCCGCCACCCGACGCTGTCATCATGCCATGTCGGGGCCTAGAAACATCTCCCAGCGGGTGGATTGTTTCCTGCCCGAATCTATGTAAGGGCGCGGAGAGCTCGGCTGACGGAAAGGCGCGTGTTCTTGATATATGACGTCTCAGCGGTAGTCGCTGGCGCTTCTACCCTGAAAGCTTGGACCGCCCCACCGGGCGGCGGCGCTGTCCCGAGTGGCACCTCAGTCGATTCAGGCGCCCCTGCCCAAGTACATCGCCTCACGAGAGTCTGGGACGACCACTCTGGATTGCGGAACGCAACTTAAGCTGCGTATTAAGGACGAGGATCCTCTCCGGTGACCGAAGACGGGTCGGAAGTCTCCTCGCGAAGCCGCTTCACCGAGAGCACGCGGTACGAGCCGTAGGAGGCGACGGTGATGCGGGGCGCGAAGCGTCGAAGCGCGAAACCCTTCCCTTGTCGCCCCTCTCGATGGTACCTCGCCACCTCCGACCGGTAGGGGGCCATATAGGCGGGTCCGCGAGGGCCAAAGTGGCGCAGATCCACGAGGAAGTGGGTCACTCGATACTTATCAGCGAAGTCGAGCACCGCCTGGGGCTCTTGGGCGAGGTAGGCCGCGAAGAGGTCGTAGAGGCGCGGCCGAAGCTGCTCGAGATAACCGACGTGATGCGGGATGTGCATCTCGCCGGTCATGAAGGCCTGTCGCCCACTCACCCAAGCCATATTGCTCATGGGATCGTCGGGCCATCCCGCCACCTGGGTCTCCGGGGGGAGGCTGGCCACGTAGCGCTCCATCCGGATCTCAGCCTCGCTTCGGCGAAAAACGAAACCCGCCTCGCGCGACCCGTACCCGGACACCGAGACGAGCACGAGGCCGGTCACAGCGAAGCGTACGGCGGGGGGAAGCCACCTGCGCAGCACCGAGACGACGGCGCTTCCCTTTGATCCAACTCGCTGGCTCCAGCGCTTCAGCCCCTCCCCTGCCCCCATCGCCATAGTTCGCGCCACCTCCGCCGCACCGGCGACGAGGGCGAGATGAAAGAATGGGGGCCAAATATACTGAAGAGCCCGGGTGGGCGCATACATGATGGGATAGAAGACGCG
Organism: Myxococcota bacterium; assembly: GCA_039819565.1. GTDB lineage: Bacteria > Myxococcota > Kuafuiibacteriia > Kuafuiibacteriales > Kuafuiibacteriaceae > JAHQVK01. The sequence goes on from JBCBRU010000523.1 coordinate 1,182, forward strand.
AGTCACCCAATGCCCGAAGAGAGCGGTCAGCCCCAAGATGAGCAGCCGCCGCGCCCGTCGGTCGCGACGCGCCCGCACCATCGTGAACCCCAGCGCGGCGTAGAGCACGGTGTCGTCGAAGAGAGGATGGCCTAGGTTCTTGTGAGCGAACTCCCAGTAGGGCTTGTCGTCGACGAGGCGGCGCTGAAGGAGATTGAGCTCCTCCAGGACGCCTCGCCACGGGGCTCGGTCGCCCGGACCGGCGATGCCTCCGGGTCCCGCTTCGGGGTAGGCGGCCCAGTCAGCGGGAGAGGTCGTGCGTCCGAACTCAGAGAGTCCCCACAGGGTAGGCAGGAGAAGTAAGACTGCGAGTCCGCCCGTCGCTCCCACGATCTTGAGACGCTGAAGCCAAGGGTCTCGGGGGCCTGTCGACGGCGCCAGCAACCCCAGCCACAGGGCCAAACCGAAGCCCAGCGCCGCTCCTACCGTGGGATAGAAAGCCGCGGTGAGGAGCACCGCGGCGCCCGCGCGACGAGGACGAGCGGCGATGAGACCTTCGGCAAACAAGAACACCCCCGGGAAGCAGAAGGCCCGCGACAAGAACCCGGAGATACGTTCGGGATAGACGGGGATGGCGAAGACGAGGGCGGCGGCGAACACCGCCCCGGGGAAACGTCCGAGCCGCGCTCCACACCGAGCGGCCAGCACCGCCGTGAGCACCCACAGCACCGCGGGTCCGTACTGGGTGAGCTCGCGCAGGTAGCCCAGCCGGGCAAAGAAGGCCACGACGAGATGATGAGCAAACGGAGACTGAGCCCGCGAATACCGTCCGATCAGGTCGTCTCGAAAACCATCCGGCTCCGCGTAGACGAAGTAGCCCAGGAGGTTTCGAACATCGTCCGTATACCAGCCGTCCTTGCCGGCGTTCTCCAGCCAGTCCGGCCACCACCCACCGTGGAGGACGCCGAGACAAACCAACCACGCGAGGCCATACAGGAAGCTACGGGCGCCCCCCCGAGGCCTGCGCGAGATCGTGGGGAGACGCCACGCCGACACGGCCGGAGCTTTCCGGCACCGGAGCCGCGAGGGCAAGAGTCGAGCGCGGAATCCCGCCCCCGCGTGGCGAGGTCCGCGCGTTCCCCTGGGCGAGCTCGACCGAAGCCTCGGGTCCGGCCGAGGCCACCTCCTCAACCTCCTCGCAGGCTTGTCCGATCACCGACAGCGGCCTTCCCAGAGCCTCGAGCGGATCCACCGCGCGCCCTTCCACCCGAACCTCGAAGTGCAGGTGCGGCCCCGTGCTTCCGCCGGTGTTGCCGACGTAGCCGATGATCTGCCCTTGGCGAACACGCTGACCGCGCCGCACCCGAAATCGCTGGAGGTGGGCGTAGCGGGTACTGACGCCGTGAGCGTGACGAAGCTTGACCAGCCGTCCGTAGCCTCGTCCCGGTTTCCCCTTCTGGGCCAGGCTTCCGCTCACCCGCGCGTAGTAGACCAAGCCATCCGCGGCGGCGCGTATGGGGGTGCCCGGACGGGCGGAATAGTCCTGACCTTGATGGTCTGCGTAGCGCTTGGTGAGGGGATGAAGACGGCGACCGAAGCCCCGTCGTCCGGGCGCCACGTGGACCAGCGGGGCCAACAGCAAGGGTTCCTTCTTCCGGTGATGATGAATCCACGCAACGGTTCCGACCGAAGCCCCGTAGGCGACCGCGGGGTCGAGGGGCCGCCCCTCCACCAGCACCTCGATGTGCAAGTGAGGTTGATGGCTTCCGCCGGAGTTCCCGGAAAGAGCGATCACCTGTCCCCTCTTGACGTAGTCGCCCTCCTTGACCAGGAACTTGCGAAGGTGTGCGTAGCGAGTGCTCACGCCGCAGCCGTGGCGAATCTTGATCAAGCGGCCGTAGCCCCGTCCGGGAAACCCATCTTTCGCTAGAGATCCATTCACGCGCGTGTAGAACACCCGACCGTCGGCGGCGGCCCGCACCTTGCGTCCTGCGGGCATGGGATACTCCTGACCCCGGTAGGAGCGAAACTCCTCAGCCCTCGGGTTGAGAACCAGTCGACCGAAGCGACGAGCCCCAGGACGAACTCCGCGGACAGGTCGAGAGAACACGCGCTCGGCCCCGGGATCCGTGCACGCGTCAGGGGCTCCCGAGCTCGCGGCCGTCGCGAGAGCCGTGAGGGCGTGAGTGATGAAAGGCACTGACATGATAGCCTCACCGTGTCCGGCTCAAAGCCCGCTGGTACTTCCGAGCTCGCCAAATATAACGTCGCACCTGGTCACCCGCGCCCCGAACCCAGAGCTCCCGATACTTCGAACCTCGGGGGCGATCTCCGAGACGCACCTTCCAGGCGTAGAACTGGCCGACGACCTCGAACCCGCGCTTCTGACCGCGGAGCACGAAGGTCAGACAGCCCTCGTGGGTACAGAAGGCGTCGTCGTTGGTGAGCTGGGCCACATAGTCGCGGCTTCCATCTCCGTCGAGGTCTACCGAGAAGACGGACAGCGGCTCGCCCTCGAGCTCCTCCGCCCCGTCCGGGTCCAGCCTGGGGGCAATGACGCTGAGCATCCGACGCTGGAGAGGACCGTAGCGGCGCCCGTCGTCTTGGAGCCAGGGCGCTCCGGCCGCAGCGACGAGCATCGCCGCAGCGATGGTGGTGGATAAAGACATGAGCACCTCACCGCATCAGACGCGATGAGGCTCGGCCTGTTCAAGAGACGGGCATCACGTGGGCGCAGCCACAGTGTCCCGAGCGGAGAGGAGAGGCTAGCGCACCTCGATGTTGAAGCTGCACGCGTCGTGACCGAGCCCGCCGATACAGCCGGTTTCTCTCGCGCGCACGTCACGGCCAATGATCGTCTCGACAGCCCCCGCTACGAGGCCCCCCTCGAAGTGACAAAGAGTGCGACCCACAGGGGTCATGCCCGAACAAGTCGCGCACTCGTAGACGTCCACCTGAATGCGGCTCTTTGTGAGCACCGGTACCTGAATCACCCCGATCTTGAGCTGCTTGCACAGCTCCAGGAAGTCCTCGAGGCGGGTCATCCCCAGGGACCCCCCGAGCTTCTTGCCCGCGATGTAGGCGGTACCGCTGGCCCCGCGGCCGATGATGTCCTCGAGTGCCACCAGCCGCAGCAAGCGATACAGACCGAGACCCGCGTCGTCGCCGAGCGTGGGCCGGAGGATGTTGAGGGCGTTGCTCACCTCGACCCGGCTTCGACCAGTCTTGGCGGCTATGGTTTCTGCGGCGGCCTCTTGGGTGCTGAATGCGCTGCTCATGTCGTGATCTCCTGGCGGTCCTTGCGGTAGTCCCCCTCGAGGAGGGTGTTTCTGAAAGTCTCAAGGGCGGAGCGCAGCTCTGCGGTCTCGAGGCCGGGTCCTTTGGTGGTGGTCGCCAGCGTCAGCGACGACCCTTCGAAGTCGATTGAACAGGCGCTGATCGTCAACCCTGATTGCGTCTCCATGGAGACTCTCTCGGTTGAGCCTACCTTGAGCAGATTTCGGGCTTTGAGATCGAGCTCGTGAACGACGCCGCACAGAGCGGCGAGCTGCTCCTGCTCGTTGCCGAAGCCGACGATAGGGAACCCCTGCTCGTCCGCCACCACGATGCCTTCGTGGCCCGGCTGATGGGAGAGGATCTCTATCGGTCCGTCGAGACTCGATGACCGATCCGGCACGGCGAAAGCCCGCCGCCCGTCCGCTCCGTTTCCGTTCCTCAGGGAGCCGTTTCGAGCTCTCGGTCGGGGATTGAGCGCGCCTTCGCGATTCATGAGCTCGTTTTGAAGACGCACCACCTCAGCCTGGGCCTCAGCGAGACGAGCCTGACCTCGCCGCCCGAAAAGGAAGCCCGATGTGAAGAAGGCAGCGGCCGCCACCATCGAAAATAGCCATATCCAAGGAAGCAAGCTCATGGGCGACTCCATGCCACGTCCACGCGGCGGCGCTCCCGACGGCTGCGAGAGTTCGCCTTCGGATCCGCGCCTTCCTCGCCCCGTCCCTGCACGGCGAGGTCGTCGGGTCGAATGCCTCTCTTCTCGAGCCATCGTGCGACCGCCTGCGCTCTTCGCCGGCTCAGTCGGAGGTTGTAACTATCCGGACCGGTGGGATCGGTGCGCCCGACGAGAGAGATAAAGCCTGGCGTATTGCGCTGATGCCGAACCACCGCCCGCAGCGTTCGTCGGGCTCGCCGGCTGAGCTTCGCGGTGCCGAAGGCGAAGTATACGGTCCAGTCGCGGTTCGTCGGCTCGAGCTCGGTCGGGGGCGCCAACCGTGCCGCGAGAGGGGCGTCGAGCGGGCTCTCGCGAACTTGCGCCTCCGAGGCGTCCGTCGGGGCCGGCCCCGCGTCGATGGTCACCACCCCATGTTCCGGAGGTGAGCCCAAGGCGAGCACGGGAGGCGTGCCTTCCACCCCGGCGGGTCCCGCGTCCTGTAGGGAAGCACCGAGATCGTCGCCTGCCGCCACCGTGGGAGCGTCCTGCTGCACTTCGGCAAGCAGACCATCCAGGTCGTTGCCTTGGGCCACTCGAAGCTCGGAGCGGTTCGCCGCCTCGAGATATCCGGGGAGGAGGAACAGGTCCACCACGCCGAGGCACCCCACGCCCAACGCGAGGCTGATCCAGGCCCCGGACCTGTCGAGACCACTCACGACATGATTCTCACGAGGTCGCGCACGGCGCGCTTGAGCTCGAGGAAGATCAGCCCGAGCTTGGCCTCGCGGGTGACCAGGAGAAGGATAGCGGCGTCCTCGTTGATGGCATTGACCACCACGTACCCCTTCGGAGAGCGGACGTAGACCTGCTCCATCTCGACGCGCATCAGGTCTTCCGAGATGCGCTCGCCAACCCCGAGAATAGATGCGGCCATACCGCCAATGAGCTCCTCGTCCACCTCGGCCGGCAGCAAGCTCGAAACGATGAAACCATCCATCGTGACCACGGCGGCCCCGATGATATCTGTGGATACCATTCGCAGTGAGCGAAGTGCGCCGTTGAGACGCTCCGTTCGGGACCCGGGGTCCGGCTCCACCGCCCCGCCAAAAGTAAGGTCGTCTGCGCGAGTGCTTATCATCTTATCTCCTGAGTTTCTTTCTCATCAATCGCACGTTGGCCATGAGAATACGGTTTGAGGGTTGGAGGGACGCCGCCGCTTCCCACTCGGCCAGGGCGGCGTCCCTCCAACCCTCAAACCGTATTCTCATGGCCAACGTGCGATTGATGAGAAAGAAA
>JBCBRU010000524.1:0-6364 GCA_039819565.1 Myxococcota bacterium
AGACCGCGCCCTTGTTATTGATGCGCTTGACGACCTCGGCGAGCAGGGGCTCCAGGCTGAAGCAATAGTACCAGTCTGGAGGGTCGGGGTGCATCACGCTGCCCGTCCCGCAAAAAGCAAAAGCCACCCCTCGCTCCTCTGCTTCCGATCGGAGCTCGTGCAGCCGCGACCAGGCCGGACCGGATAGGACGGGATGCGCGCAGGCGACGGTGACTCCGCGCGCACCTTCTGCCCATAGTGCGCGCACCGCAGAGACGACGCTTCCAGCTGTGTCCACAATGTCATCGACGAGAAGGATGTCGCGGCCGGAGACATCCCCGAGAACCGTCGATCGCATCACTACGCTGGTCTTGCTGTAGTCGCGCTCCTTGGAGAGCGCCGCCAGATCTCGGTTGAGGGTTTGGGCGTAGAAGCGTGCGTTCTCCAGGCCCCCCACATCGGGCGAGGCCACCACGTCGAAGCTCAAGCCCTTGTCGACGATGAACTTCGCGAAGCTCTTCACGAGACTCACGCTCTCGAGCACGCAGTGGCGGGGGTCATAGCCGGCGACCAGGGCTTCGTCATGCGGCTCGACGGTCACCACCATCGAGACGCCACTGGCCATGATGAGTCGCGCGAACAGGCCCGTGCTCACGCCTTCCCGGAGCTTTCTCTTATCCTGCCGGGTGCCGGGTAGGTACGGCATCACCAAGGTCACGCGGTCCGCGTCGGCGAGCTTGAGGGCGTCCGCGGCGTGCAGAGCCATCATGAAGTTGTCGTAGACCGAGCGGTCGCCCCCAGGCGTGATGGTACGCTGAAACACGTACACGTCGTGTCCACGCACATTGTCGGAGACGATGTGCTTCGCTTCCCCTGAGGGGAACCAGACATCTTCGCTGGGGGTGGACGGCACGCGAAGCACGCGGCCGATGCCTTCGGCCAGGTCTGCGGCAGGATCACAGTAGACAAGACAGAGCGGAGCCCGTGATTCCATAGATCAGCCGTCGAACGGATCATCACCTCTTGGGACGCATGACAAGCGACGCATTTCCGCTTGGGTTGGGTTGGCGGCAGGCGTAAAATTCACTGAAGACGACCCGGCCCTCGGCGCTCTCGCTCGAGGTCAGGCTCCGAATCGGGGAATCCGTTCGTGACCACCATTCGCTACTGCCTCCACTGCGGGGCCGTTTACCGCACCTCGTATCAGCGGTGCCCGTTGGACGGGCATCAGCTCGTCGAAGGGGTGGCGGAGCCCCTGATCGGACAGGTCCTCGACGGCCGATACCGAATCCAGTCGTGCGTGGGTCACGGGGCCATGGGTCGGGTCTACCGCGCGCAGCACGTACGGATGGGTCGCGCTTTCGCGGTCAAGGTCATGTACGGCGACTTCGCCGCGGACCCGGACATGCGGGCCCGCTTCATGCGGGAGGCCGAGGCCGCGAGCCGACTCGACCACCCGAACGTGGTGGCGGCGGTGGACGTCGGCGCCACCGAAGGCGGCATCCCATACCTCGTGATGGAGTTTCTCGAGGGTCAAACCCTCAAGCGCTGGGTCGACACCGCGGGGCCGCTCACCGAGGCGGACATGACCTGGATCGGGATCTCCGTCTCGCGGGGCCTGGCGCATGCTCACTTACGGGGGCTGGTGCACAGAGACCTAAAGCCGGAGAACATCTTCGTCGTTGATATCGACGGCCGGCGCCTTGCGAAGATCGTCGACTTCGGGATCGCCTTCCTCGCCGACCACGGCACGAACGCCCGGCTGACCCAGACCGGTCACATCATGGGCACCCCCTATTTCATGCCCCCAGAGCAGTGCTCGGGGCAGCGCGTGGATGCTCGGGCCGACATCTTTTCCCTCGGTCTGTGCCTGTTCTACGGGATGGTGGGGCGGCCTCCCTTCTCCGGGGACGCGGCTCAAGTGATTCACCGCATCGTGTCTTCGGCGGTGCCGCCTCTCGACAGCGTGATTCCTCCGGATCGGGTGTCGACCCAGTTCTCTCGGGTCGTGGCCAAGATGACGGCCCACGACCGCGAGCATCGCTACCAGACGGCCGAAGCCTGTATCGCCGCCCTCGAGGGACGAGATCCCTCGGATATCCCGGCCCCCGGACGGGCTCCCAAACGTACCGAGATCGATCCCACCGACATCTCCGATATGGGCATACCTGGACCGGGGTCCGAGCCGAGCTTTCTCCCTGCCCCTCCCCCGCGCGCGCCGGTGGCCCGTGGCGTGGGTCGCTTCCTCATTCCCGTCGTCATCGGGCTGGCCATCGGCATGGTCGCTTTCGCCGGCCGCTTTCTCGTGACCGCCCAGGCCCCTGCAGACGCCGAGCTCGAGCCTGCTCCTTTGGTCGACTCATCGCCTGAGCCCGTGGAGGATGCGCCGCCCGAAGAGGCTCCGACGGCGGCGCCGCCGCCGATACTGACCGCTCAGCCCACCCCCAAGGTGGACCCGACTCCGGAGCCACCTCCGGCGGCTCGGTCCGGGAAGGGTCGGGGCCGGCGAGGGCGGACCCGACGGACCTCGGGCGCCTCCGGAGCGACCGCAGCGGCCAAGGGAAGAAAAACGGGGGCGTCGAAGGCGCCCTCCACGAAGGCGCCCTCCACGAAGGCGCCCTCGACGAAGGCGCCCGTGGCTGCCCAGACTCCCGCCCCGGAGGTGGAGGCCGCCTCCGCCCCCGAAGGGACCCCGGCGAAAGATGCAGGGGCGAGAGCAACGCCTCCGCCTCCGCCCGCACCCGCTCCGAAGGACGAGGCGTCCACGACGGCATCCCCCGAAGCCTCCGAGAAAGTCGCCGGGCCCGCTGAGTCGTCCGCCGAGGCGGGTCCGAAGTCCAAGGATTCCGCGGCCGGCGAAGCTCCGGCGGCACCGGAGGCCACCCCGGCGGAGCCTGCGGAACCGACGGAGGACGTCTCCCCCAAGGTGGCTGCCCCGCCGTCGGAGGCGCCATCCAAAGAGGACACCACACCCGGAGAAAAAGAGACTCCCGAGCCCCCGCCCGCGGAAGCACCGTCGTCCGGGGTGGCTCCAGCCCAGTTCAACGCACTCTATGCTCGCGTGGGAAAACGCCTGACCGCCCTCGCAGCCGATAAGGGGGGGGCCGCCGCGGCAGAGCTCCTGGCTCGCTACGCTGCGGTCGACAAAGGCAAGGCTCTGACCGATGACGCCGCCCGGGCCGCCGCCTACGCCGAGCTCGAGGACATTCAGCTCGACGTCGCGGCGGCAGCTCTCGACTGATCGTCAGAAGCGGTCCATCGCTGGAGAGCGGCCTCGAGCACTTTCCGCTGGATGGGTTTGCTGAGATAGTCGTCCATCCCGCAGTCGATGAATCGCTCTCGATCACCGGCCATGGCGTGGGCGGTAAGGGCCAAGATCGGAGTGTGAGTGGCGTGCTCGCTCTCGTAGGAGCGAATGGCCTTGGTGGCTTCGAGCCCGTCCATCTCGGGCATGGAAACGTCCATGAGAACCAGATCGAAGCGCTCGTTGCGAAAGGCGTCGTAGGCCTCCCGTCCGTTTTCGGCGAACGTGAGATGGAATCGTTCGTTGTCGAGCATATGGGCGACAATCTTCCGGTTGACGGGGTTGTCTTCGGCGATGAGCAATCGAAGTTGCTCTGAGCGAGGGGCGCGGGGTGACGCTGGGGGCCCGTTTGGCGCCCTCTCGTTGGAGGTAGAGGAGGCGCCCAGCGCGCGCTCCAGCTCCGAACGAAGATGCGCGGAGCGGACGGGCTTGGTGAGGACGGATTGAGTCTTGACCCCTTTGAAGGCGGCCAGGCAATCGGCCCCGTCCACCGATGACAGCACCACAACCTTCGTGCGGGCGAGCTTGGGATCGGACGCAATTTCTATTGCAAGACCCGCGCCGTCCATCTCAGGCATCTCGAAGTCCGTGACGGCAAGCTCGAAAGGACGCCCTGCGTCGGCGGCCGCCTTGAGCTCGGCGAGGGCCGCTCGGCCCGAGTCCACGGCGGTGACTTCGACGCCCCAACTATTCAGCTTCTCCTCGAGGATCTGGCGGTTTACGGCCATGTCGTCGACCACGAGCACATTCCTCGCCTCGAGCTGAGCGCGATGACGGGCAGGTGCATCGACCCGAGGGAGCACGAGCTCCAACCAGAAGCATGAGCCCTCTCCGTACACGGAGTCGGCTCCGATTTTGCCCCCCATGGCCTCGATCAGTCGCTTGCTGATGGACAGCCCCAGGCCCGTCCCCCCGAAGCGACGGCTGGTCGAACTCTCAGCCTGGGTGAACTGTTCGAAGACCGCCCCCAGCTTATCCTTGGGGATACCGATTCCGGTGTCCTCCACCGTGATGCGCATCGAGACTTCATCGCTCGTGGCCTGCCCCGAGACATCGATCAGGACGTGACCCTCGTGGGTGAACTTCACGGCGTTGCCGACGAGGTTCATGAGGACCTGTCGAATCCGTCCTCCGTCCCCGAGAAGATTGGGGGGAAGGCCTGGCTGATAGCGAGTGACGAGCTCGAGACTCTTCTCGCGGGCCTTGATGACCAGCAAGGCGGCCACGTCCTCCACCACTGTGTCGAGTTCAAAAGGCGCCGGGTCGAGCTCCATCTTTCCCGCCTCGATTTTCGAGAAGTCGAGGACGTCATTGATGACGGTGAGCAGGGCGGTGCCGGAGTTGTAGATGGTCTCGACGAAAGAGCGCTGTCGCTCGTCGAGGCGGGTATCCTGAAGGAGCTCCGCCATGCCGAGGACTCCATTCATCGGCGTCCGAATCTCATGGCTCATGTTGGCCAGGAACTCCGACTTCGCGGTGCTCGCTCGGATGGCCTGGTTCCTCGCCTGCCTGAGGCGGCGACCGACATGAATCTGACGAATGAACACGAGAAGGCCCGCGAGGATGACGAAGAGACCGAGGAAGACGGCCTGCTGTTGGCGGTAGATCACCTCACCCTGGAGCATGTTCTTTTCATCGAGGAGTTGGGTTCGCTCCTGGAAGCGACGGGACTCTGCCTCGGTCAGCAGCCGGAGCTCCCCGGTGGCCTTCTCGAGCTCCGTCTTGCGGGTCTGCAGCGCCTTCTCGTAGTGGGCTTCGAGCTTTTCGTAGGCTTGGGCGTGTCGTCCCCGTGCCTTGAGGAGCTCGGCTTCGACCCGCAGCGCCTCTACCTCGTCTTGAGGCTTCCTGCCGAAGTCGGGGTGGGACTTCGCGACGTCGAAGTGATGCCGGGCTTCACCCGTCTCTCCGAGGGCGAGATGCACCCGAGCTAGCCGAAAATGGACCGTAAACTCCCGGTCGGGGATGAACTTGAGCTTGGGAAGGACCTCGATGTAACAGGTCTTCGCGGTCCGGAGATCTCGTCGAGACTCCGCCAAGGTTGCACAGAGGAGCTTGGCGTAGGCACGGTCCACCTCTCCGGTCTCCTCGGCTAGTCGGCCATAGATCTCGCTCGCTTCTTTCGCCACCTCTGGATACCCCTCTCGATTGGCCAAAAAGGAGAAGTTGTAGACGCTTTGCTGCCCAGCAAAGGGGGCCTCCGCTTCTTTGTAGGCGCGGATCATCACCTTGAGTTCGGTGATGAGTCCCGGGTAATCGCGGAGCTGGGCCAGAACGAAGCCATGTACGTCCGCCAATCTAGCTTGCGTCGTGGCGTCGTGGGGAATGGCCTCGGCGGCGGCGCGACCGTGGCGTACGGCGGCGACCGAGGCATCCAAGCGCTGTCCGTAGGCGAGGAGCCCCGACTCGATCACGTGAGCGTGAACGGTCTGCCTTGCGTCGAGCTCTTTGCTCGCGACCAGGGAGGCGACGCGATGCAGGGAAGCCTCGAGATCGTTGGTCTCGAAGTAGAGGAGGAAAGCGTCAAATAAGGCGACAGAGCGCTGCGCTCGCGCCGAGCCCTGAACATCGGCCTCCGTCCGTAGGTACTCGAGATACTCCTTGAGGCCGACGACGTCATACATCACCAGTCGACGCCACAGGAGCTCCTCGAGGCGTGCGAGTCGTTCCTCGCCGATGGCTTCCAAGGCTTCTTGCCCCAGCTGCTCGCGGTCGGCGACGGTGAGGATGAGCATCTCAGCCTCGATCTCGCGGACGATCTCGAGGCCTTCGTCGATCCAACCCGGTCGGGTCTCAGCTTCGCCGGCGGCGCAGACGATCGCGACGGCCAAGATGAGCGGCGAGAAGCTTCTCATCCTCATGCGACCTTTCGACCGGTGGACGCCGACCATCACCGCCCCCGCAAACTCCGAAGTCCCTCCACGGAGTTCTGCCTCGAACTGAGACGCGGTGGGTACGTCCCGGCGGGACTAGATGCGCCCGGCGCAAATTCTGATACCCCTCGGCCGCGCCTCTCGCCGCGTGCTCGCTCGGCCGTCGCTTCGCGACTCTCATCGTCGCCTACCTCGGTAGGCTTCCTCTTCG
>JBCBRU010000525.1:0-6363 GCA_039819565.1 Myxococcota bacterium
CCCTCGAGATCAGTGTCAAAATCGAAGCCCGACGACGGCACTTCGACCGCCCGCGTCGGCACCAGATCCTCCTCGAGGGCCCGGCGGGAGAGGAGCGCCGCCACGGTTTTGTCGATCACGTTGACGTCGACGCGGCCGAGCACGACACGCTCCAAGGCACGGACGGGGCGGTGGCACTGCGGGGCCCGGCTGCGTCGAACCCCCCCACGTCCGATGGTCTGCTGGTGACGCCGGTGGAAGAGGCTCTCCCGCGGGCCGTCACCGACGACGGTCGATCCCGACGTGGGGCCACGCCCCGCCGGCAACGACCGATCCTCCTGCTCGTGGGGCTTCTCGGCTTTGCCGTGGCGGCCGGTATTGGGCTCGGAAAAATCATGACCCGGGTGCGCCGGGGCACCGTGTCTGCGGCCCCTGTTCGACCCTTGCGCGGTCGTCTCCACCAGCTCGAGCAGCGATTGGAGGACAGACGTGCGGAGGGCCGGCGGGTTCCACGGGCGGCCTGGCGTCATCTCGCTGGGGCGGCCTCCGCCCTCCTCGATGGAGAAGACGGAGCAGCTCGCGCCCATCTCGAAGCCGCGGAGCGAAGCCTGGAGCGCTAGATGCGCCCGGCGAGCTTGCCTCAGGGCCGGAGACTCGCGGGAGGCGTGTAGTTCGTCCGCCGACCGTCGTGTCGAAAGGAAGCCCAGCCGTCTTCGCTCATCCGTCCCCCGTTGGTTCGGATACCGAGCAAACGCCGGCTACCTTCGTTGACGAGGAGAACCCCGTCATTTCGGAGTAACGGCACGGTGCCCGTAAACGCGTCTTCGCTCAGGCTGGAGGTGATGGTCCACCGGAGCCCGGCCCCGGCCGGTTCAATGGCGAAGAAGGCATCGCCGTATCCCACGTAGGTGACTCCGTCGTCCGCCACGGTGGGATAGGGGTCGTCGCGGAAATCCTCATGCCGGGTGATCCCGAACTCCTCGGGGAAGACGTAGGGAAGCACCGTCGTATAGAGGACCTGCCCCGTAGCATCGAGCTCCACCCATTCGAGTCGTTCGGGCACGTCTGGGAGTGAGTTTCGCTGCATCATGACCCCGATGACACCATTGGCGGCGATCACGGGCTCAGTGCGCGGGAAGTACAGAGGGTCCGAGACGGGGGGGAACTGGAACACCTCGTCTCCTTCCAATATCTCGACGCCGATAAGCTGGCCGGCGTCGGCGGTGAAAGCCGGCTTGGTTCGGATGATGCCTAAGTCCAGGTTGGTGGAGAGGGCCATCTCGTCTGATGTAAAGGCCGTGTCCTGACTCCACACGGTGGCCCCGGTGTTGAAATCGAGCGCCCCGAACCGCCCCCTCGCCCAAAAGAGCACCCGCGGGCCGGCCACCCCCAAGAACTCCGCCCAGTCGTCCGAGGCCCGTTCGTGCCTCCACAGCGGGGCTCCCGAAACGTCTTCCCGCACGATGACGAGATTCTGAAGCGCCGGCTGCTCCGCCGTGGGAGGCCCCTCCGTAAGGGGGAAGATGACGCCGAAAACCTCAGACCCGTCCGGCAGGAGGGAGCGCCCAGTTTCGCCCCCCAACCGCTGAATCTGGGACAGCTGAACCTCCCCGGCCGCGTCGAGTACGTAGGCCGTCGTCTGAGGACGGTAGCCATCCTGCGGCCGTTGCCTAACCCCCACGATGAGGCGCAGCCCATCCTGCCGATCTACCTGGACCCCGCGCCGCACGAAGCTCACGAGGACGTTTGCGTCCGGAGGACGGTAGGTAAAACGGTAGGGTGTGCTTCCGCACTGCTCCATCGCGAACAGCACGTGGGCGAGCCCTTCACCCTCCGGGAGGTTGAGGTGGTCGAGGCCGTAGAACACACCGGAGTCGCCCAGGCTCACTTCTCGGCGATGGAGAAAAGCACGGTCAGGCCACGCCTGGAGGGGGTAGGTGAAGACGACGCTCCCTTCCGGGGCTGCGGTCACGATAGACTGGCCGGCGCAGACGCCTTGGCTGCATGTATCGCCGATGGTGCAGGAGTCCCCGTCGTCGCAGGCCGTGCCATCAGCCAGTCCGGCCCCCGTGCAGCGCCCCTGAAAACAGGCATCGCCGACCGTACACAAGTCTCCGTCGTCGCAAGCCACCCCGCTCGGCACGGGTTCATGAACACAGCCCTCAGGCGAGCAGCTATCGGCGGTACATGGATTGTCGTCGTCGCAAAGGTCCTCCTCCTCGAGGAAGAGGCACATACCATCCGTCTGGCGGCAGAAGTTCGACGTGCAAGGATTGTTGTCCTCGCAGGTCTTGGAGGATCCGAGACAGACCCCTTGTGAGCAGACCGCGTCCACGATGCAGCGATCCGCCGATTCGCACGGCACTCCATCGACGAAAGGATGAGTGCAGGCGTTGGCGTCGGGATCGAAGACATCCCGGGTGCAGACGTTTCCGTCATCGCAGGGCGGTGGATCGACGATGGTGGCCGTGATGCGGACCCGAAGCTCCGGACGCTCCGGGTCGTTGGAGGCGAAGAGCAGGATGGCTTCCGCAAAGCCGAGCGACTCTCGATCCAGGGCCACCTGAACCACGGTGCTCTGGCTCGGCGCGAGCGCGGTCTCGAATCCCGGGATCAGCTCGAAGCCGCCAGGCTCACTTTCGAGGCTGACGTCCGTGAGGGTGAGGTTGGCGTCGCCGTCGTTGCGGACCGTGAGATTTGCCTGCACGCGGACCCCGGCCACGACGTCCCCTAGAGCGAGCGGGCTCGGCTCAACCACGAGTCGAGGCGAGACTTCGGTGAGGCCGACGCTGTCGCAGCTTTCACAGCCCACGAGGGTGAGAAGAGCGAGGAGCGCGCTCCCAAGCTTGGCGTTCATCGATGTCCCGTTCCGAAGTTGTCGCGGCGGTGCTTCGGCCACGAGGAGAAGGCGAGGGGCGCAAAGCCCTGCACGCCAATGATTCGATCGTCCACTACCGCGATGATCATGCCGTCGCCCGTCAGCGCCAACGCGGCCGTGCCCACGGGTGTTCCCAGTCCGAGGTCTGTCTCGAAAAGACGCTGCCCGTCGGCGTCAAAGGCTCGAAGAACCCCCCGGGCGTCGAGCACGAGAATACGGCCCTGGGCATCGATCACGGGGGTGGTGGCAGGGGCCGCGTCCGAGAGAGGGATATCGACGGCGATGGCCCCAGTGGAGGTCCGGGCCCGTAGAAAACCTCCGCTCGACCCAGGCTCCAAGGTCCAGATCCAGGGCCCAAAGGTCAGCGCCGCCCCCCGTTCACGCTCAGCCGCGAGGCTTGGGGCCTGGACAAGAGTGCTGAGATCGCCGCGGCTCGAAATCCGCGTGAGCCCATGCGTCCAAAACACCTCCCCTGCGGCTCCCAGCGAAAGGTCGGAGCGGGCGGCCTCCAGCGGGCCGGCCGACCAGCTCCCTCCTGCGATGCCCTCGATGCCGAGCCGAACTACGCGCTCGGGGGCGGCGGCCCCCTCCAGCGGACCGGAGCGAACGAGGAGTACGAGGGACTCGTCCCGATCGATGACCACCCGACGGGCCACCCGCGGACCGAGGGCGACGAAAGTGGTGGCGACTCGATGAAGAGAGTCGATCTCCATAATGAAGCCCTCGCGCTCTCCTCCGCCGGTCCTCTCGACGGCGAGGACGAGGGCCCCGGAGGCGCGGGCGGCCATGTCCAGCACCTGTACCGTCGAAGACCCGGGGAGCATCGAGGGGGGGAGCGCGTCCTCGACGCCGAGGCTGGAGAGGATGTTCCCGGTGGTGGGGTCGATATCCACCACCAGGTTTCCGACCGGCACCGATAGGCTCGCGGGGAGAAGGACCGCTCCGCCAAAGCGAGAGCTCGCCACGGAGGCGGTCCACACCAAGTCTCCGCATTCGTCGAAGGCTTTAACGATCGTCGACGTGCCCACAAAGACCGCGTTATCCGGGGTGATGAGAGGGTTCTCGGTCGAGCCGGGAGCGAGCGGCCCCACGCGGCTGTCGAAGGCGATGTCCCCAATTCCGGGGGGATCGAACAGCGGGTCCCGACATGTGCCTTGGATGCATTGCTCATCCGTCGAGCAGGGATTTCCATCGTCGCAGTCCGCGCCTTCCGGCACCTCTACCCCTCGGCACGCTCCCAAAATGCAGATGTCCCCCTCCGTGCACTGCTCAAAGTCGTCGCAGGGGGTTCCGTCAGGCAGGGTTTCGTTGCGGCAGCCCTGAACGGGGTTACAACTGTCGACCGTGCACGGGTTTCCATCGTCGCACTCGGCCACGAGACGGTGCACGCAGCCTTGCTGCGGATCACAGAGGTCATCGGTGCAGACGTCGTTGTCGTTACAGTTCGCCCCTTCGCCCAAGCAGATCCCTTCGACGCATACGTCGTTGACGGTGCACTCGTTGAAGTCATCGCAGGGGAGTCGCGCCGCTTCGTGAACGCACACCTCTCGGTCCATGTCGAAGCGGTCGAGGGTACACCCGTTCCCGTCTTCGCAGTCGGGCACCGGTCTCCCCTCTCCAAGAATACGAACCTGAGCCGGGGGCGACTCCGGATCGTCGGGCACCATTTCGAGAAGGGCCTCGATCGGGCCGGTCTGACTAGGTCGATAAAAAAGAGAGAGGACGACCTCATTCCCCGGGGCGAGCTCACCGTCCGGATTGACCAGAACGAAGCCCGGCGCCTCCCCGACGAACTGCGACCGGTAGGTCACCGCTAGACGGCCGGTGGAGCGGACGTTGAGGCGCCGTTCGACCCATACGCCTTCGAAGACGCGGCCGAAATCGACCACCGCGGGCTCGACCTCGAGGAGCCCTCGGCCCGCGGAGCCCACTCCGATGCTGTCGTCGGTGCAGCCTCCGAGGATCAGCGCACACCACACGGCAGTGTGGGCACCAACCCCCCATCGGCTCAAAAAGGGCCTCAGCACGGCCGCCACCGTTGCACGAGTCGCGCCGACGCATCCACCAAGGGGAGTCGTCGCGCGCGTCAGCTTTCTGTCGGCATGCCCGTCGGTCCCAGTGCGGTGGTCCTACGAAGGCGACGACACAACACCTTGATGATCCCTCGAGCGATGTCGATGCGCTCGTTGAGAAGCTCGTAGAAGTCCTCACGCTCGACCTTAAGGGCTCGGGTGGGGGCGACCGCTCGAACCGTGGCGGAGCGAGGTTCGCTGTCCAGGATGGCCATCTCCCCCACGCACTCCTTCGGACCCAAGGTCGTAAAGCCGGTACGACCTTTCAGGATTTCGACCTTGCCCTCGAGGATGAGATACATCGAGTCGCCGAGCTCCCCTTCGCTCATCATGATCTCGGACGGGTCGAAGTCGACCTCGGTCGCGATCAGGGCTACGCGGGCGAGGTCCTCTCCGGGAATCTGGCTAAACAGATCGATCGACTTCAGGAACAGAACCTTCTCGACCGTGGAGATCACGCGCGAACCCTGCCTCGAAGCGGGGGCGGGGTCGAGCCCAGCTATGGCGGCGCGGAGCTGCTGAGTCGATACGCCCCCCAGGGCGGGAGGCGTCGCCCTGTTCCCGGGCTCACCCTGACGTACCAGGTTCCTAGGTTCAGAAAGGTGGCCGGGCCTAGGAGATCCGGGCATCCGAGGCCCCCACCGTCGTCGACCATGACCTCCCGTCCGTTCGCGTCGACGAGACTCAGTCTCAGATCGACGCTACACCCCAGCCCGTCCGCATCGCTGGCCAGGAAGCTCCAAGCCCCCACCTGGGCTGGACCGACATCGAAGACGAACCAGTCCTCCTCGTTTCGCCGCAGGAAACCTTGCGCAGGACTGAGGCTCAGAACGTCGGCGCGGAGCGCCTCGTCGTTGGGCTCGGTCTCGTCCGAGTCTTCTCGGGCGCAAGCAGCACTGCAGCCGTCTCCGGACGTCAAGTTGCCATCGTCGCAGTCTTCATTCTCATCAGCGACGCCGTCCCCGCACACCGTAAGAGGGACGTCCACGTCGAGTCGGTAGGCGCCAGCCAGGGAGCTCGTCTCCACGGACAGGGCGAACGGAGCGAGGCGGGCCAGCCGGGCCTCTAGACTCTGGCCGGGGGCCAGAGCCGGGAAGACCTCCTGCCATCCCAGCGCTCCATGCTCGCTGTCGAGAGGAACCGCCGTGAGTTGGAGACTGGGACCTCCCCCGTGGACGAGGCGGATGCGCCGCCCGAGCGGCGCCTCGAGGATAAGCACGTCGACATCGCCGGCAGCCGTAAGTGCCGAGAAGCTCCCCGGAATGACGGCCTCATGAGCCACCGCGAGGCTGTCGTTGGGCTCGGTCTCCTCCGGGCCAAAAGCGACCGGAAGGACCGGTTGCCTTGAGCCTCATCGCTGAGAACAACGTCGGCTCGACGCGCCGGACCTTGTCTCTGCGAGTCGGACCCCGTCCGGCCATCCTTCGTTTCGAG
>JBCBRU010000526.1:0-6341 GCA_039819565.1 Myxococcota bacterium
GGCGGTGCCGGCCCGGGTTCGGTAGCGTACGGAGGCCGGGCCATCCTGGCCCTCCGCGCGCGCCACCTCGACGGCGACGGAAGCCTCGTCTTCGTCGATCCGCACCACCGGTTGGACCACGTCGAGCTGTCCCTGCTCCCAGTCCTGAATCGACACCCTCACCTCGTGGCGCGGGCCCACGCGGGCCGCGGGGCCGGCTTTGGCGATACGGAGCAGGAAGGCCTCCTCGCCTTCGGACTCGATGTCGTCGGTCAGGGAGACCGTGAGCTGGGCGGTCGTGACCCCCGGAGCCACCGCCACCGTCGCCGTGGGGATGGAGAAGTCCTGCCCCGGGGTGGCTGCGGCCGCACCGGAGACCGGCCGGGCGACCACCTCGAACCAGGCCGAGCCGTCGGTGCCTCCCTCGCGCGCGACGGAGAGCCTCAGCTCTTGGTCGTCCTCTCGCACCGCGGTGGAGGTGACCGAGAAGGAGAACGCGCCCTCCTCATAGTCGACCAGGGTGATGGCGAGCTGCGGGTTGGGGACGCGGAGACCGCCGGAGGGATTGCTCAGCTCGAGGACGAAGGTTTCGTCGCCCTCCACGTCGACATCATCGAGAAGCTCAATGACGATCGACTGCGCGTCGTCGCGAGCATCCTCCCACACCAACGTCCCGGAGCTCTGCGTAAAATCACGCCCGGGCGTCGCGGTGCCGCCCACGAGCGCCCACGCGACGGACACCGGTCCGTCGCTCCCTTCCACGCGGTCGACGCTCACCGCGACCTCCCCCGCGTTCTCCAAGATCGGGACGGGCAGCGCCGCCCGCGCCACCCCTTCCTCGTGATCTTCGATGACGATGGGCACCGTGCCGAGCATCCCCGGGCCCACCCCTCGCCCCTCTTCGAGCACGAGATCGAAGCGCTCATCTCCCTCTTGGGCCATGTCGTCGCGGATGGGTACGAAGAGGGTTCGCGCGTCGTCCTCGCCGGCACCCCAAGATACCGTAGCGGTGAAGGCCGGAAAGTCGACGTCGACCTCCGCCGAGTCCCCGCGAGAGCGAACGAGGATCGAGGCGGGCCAATCTATAGCCCCGGTGCGTTCGATGACGACCTCGACGCCGCCCTGGTCCTCGCGCACTCGCCATTCGGATTGGGCGAAGGCAGCCAAACTTGCGGAGGGACGGAACCGCGTCGCGATGGGAGCGGTCTGATTGATGACCCGTGCGTTCTCCCGCTGGTCCGCAATCCCCGTCGACTCACCGCGATGGGAGATGGCCGCGTTCGAGAAGAACGGGGCCCGCGGGCAGCCGCCCGTGCACTCGCTCGCGTAGGACATGACGGTGCGGTAGGACCCGGAGTGGAAGTGCCCAAACGCGTATGGAAAGGAGGCTTGCGCCGGGGTCCCACCGTTGGCGGGGTCATGCTCGCAGCCGAGGTTGTGCCCGAACTCATGGGCCAAGGTGATGTTTCCCACCGCGCACCCCCTCGCCGTCACTTGAAAGGCCGAGCTGGCAAAGCCCACCCCCGGGCGGCGCTGAACGTAGCCTACGCCGCAGCCTCCGCCGTTCGTGATGAGGGCCACGAGGTCCGCGCCGAATCGATCGCGAAGCGTGGCCACCGCGGCCGAGCCGCGCAGTCGACCCAGGTCTTCTCCGAGGTTTCCGCTCTCCGAAAAGGGCGCCTCCTCTATCGCCATGAGGTGAAGCTCAGCGTTGATCTGGCTGTTTTCGAAGGAGGTGTTCATGACGTTCACCGCCGAACGGATCACCGTCTCGATCTCGTTTACGCCGCCGGCACCCGCCCGAGCTTGAGGGGTGTAGACGATCAACGCGTCCATGATCGCCTTCGGCTCTCCATCGAACGACGAGGACGCGGCCGGGGACGGGGCGGCCGTCCCCCCTCCCGCCGCCGCCGTTTCGCAGGCCGGGAAGAGGTCGTCGTCGAGCGTGGACAGCTGACCGCGGCAGGACTCGCCGGAGCAGTCCGCGGCAAAGATCTCGTACCGAGCCCAGGGCGTGTCGATGAGTCCGGACAGCCCCCCGTTGCGGTAGGTCAGAAGCGCAGGCCAACCTTCGTGAATGACCCCCTCCCAATAGAAGCCCCCCTCCTGCGCCCGGCGTCGAACCCGACGGGCTTGGAATACGCCGTCGGGAAGCACGAGGTCGAGCGTCTCGTTCTGGCTCAGCCGAGCCAGCCCATCGATCTCCAGCGTGTGTTGGGCCGATGAACCGACGTTGGGAGCGTCCAGTACGCGGGTCGCACGCAGCGACTGAGCCGCCGCCGGCACGGCGACGAGACTCAGTCCCACGACGCACGCGCCCCACCGGAGTTCGCGCCGGAACATCGTTCGACCATAGCGGGCCGAAGGGCCCCGTGGAGCCTATGGAATGGGAAGTGCCCCCCGACCGTCGCTCAGCGGTGCAAGCGACCCCCTTGTTCAGCGCGGCGGGTCCGAACTCACCACCGACTGGGGGGTTCCGACCCCATCCGCGGCCCCCGGAGGCCGGGATCGCCCAATGGCCCCGCGAGGATCCTCCCTTGCTTAAGCAGGGAGGATGCGTGCGTCGTGGGCGATCATGGCCTTGGGAGTCGTCGTCGGGTGTACGACCCGCATCACCGTTCCTTCGCTCGAGGAGGACGCGGACCCGGAGAGCCCGACTGAGCCGAGCCCCGATGCGCCGTCTCCTCCGGCGGCCACGCCCCCGCCCGGCGCCTCGGCGTGGCCGCCCTTCGAGCCCCCGGCGCCCTTGGTCCACCGGCTCACCAACGAGCAGCTGGGCTTCGTGATCGAAGACCTCTTCGGGGCCCCTATCCCCGAGGCGCTAGCGGCAGCGCTCCCGGAGGACCGCCCGCTGGCTGGCTTCATTCATCTCCCTGAAGGGCAGGCTGCGGCCCCCGGCCACGTGCTCGGCTACGCGGGCATCGCCGATGATGTGTCCCGCCGACCTTCGTCGGCATCGTTCCTCGACACCTTGCCGAGCTGCCCAAATCCATCCACCCCCGCCTGTCGAGGGCGCTTCGTCGCGTCCCTCAGCCGCGTGCTCTACCGAGGGAGCGGCACCCCTGAGGCTCACGCTCGCCTCGAGGCGCTCTACGCCGAGGTCGAAACCCTCGCCGACGGGCCGCGAGCGCGTCGGGCCGTCCTCGAGGCGGCGCTGCAGTCGCCGCACTTCCTCTACCGAATCGAGGACGAGAGCGCTCCGAGCCCGCAAGCCCTGGCTCAGCGGCTCTCCTTCGCGCTGTGGAGCTCCGCCCCGGACGCGGAGCTTTCGGCGGCGGCGGACGCCGGCCAGCTTCCCGAGCGTCTCGCCGCCGAAGCCGCGCGCATGCTCGAGGATCCCCGGGCGCAGCGCCCCTGGCACCGCTTCGCCCTCGACTGGGCGCGACTCGAGAGCCTGCCGGACGAGGATGGACTGAAGGATGACCTGCTTAGCTCGGCCACCGCGGCGCTGGCCCATCACCTGGAGAGCGGGGGCTCCGTCCTCGACCTCTTCGCCGGGGAGGCCATCTATCTCACCGGAGCTCTCGCCGAGGCGCGGGGCCTCACCAGCCAGGGCCCGGGCGTCGAAGCCTACCCAAGTTCTGAGTTCGGGGGCTTTCTCGCTCACCCCGGGGTGGTGGCAGGGATGACCAACGCCGACGGGGGCGAGATCGTGGCCCGGGGTCTGTTTCTTCAGGGCCAGCTCTTCTGCGGCTTCCCACCGGATCCGCCCGCCAGCCTCCAGGAGGCCATCGACGACTTTGCCGCCGAGCAGCCCGCCGACGCCTCCGAGCGAGAGATCGCGGAGCGGCGAATGATGAGGGTCGAGTGCGGAGCCTGCCACGCTCAGTTCGACCCGCTCGGCTACGCCTTCGAGGGCTTCGACCATCGCGGACACCCTCGCACCGAGGACCACTTTGGCAACGTGGTGGACGACGCGGGGTGGATCCCGGGCGTACACCGGGACGACGGTCGGCAGGCCTCCTTCGACGACCGCGCTGGCTTCTTCGCGCTCGCCGCGGAGAGCCGTAAGGTGCAGCGGTGCCTCGCTCAACGCTGGCTGGAGCTTCTGTGGGGACACGCCCTCGGGGACCGCCAGATGAGCGCGATCGACGCCTTGGCCAGCGCCCTGGCGGAGGGAAGCGGAACGTATGCCGACCTCGTGGCCGAGGCGATCAGCCACCCTGCCTTCCGAGGTGAGCCGTGAGATACCCCCGACGCCGCTTTCTACGAGGTCTCGGCTCCGTCGCCATCGGGCTTCCGCTCCTGGAGGAGACCCTCCCCACGGGCCGGGCCTGGGCGCAGCAGAGCTGGGTTCCGCCCACTCGTCTCGTCACGAGCTTCTTCGGACTGGGTTTGGATCCCAGCTGGCAACGGGACTTCGACGGCCCCCTCGAGCCGTACCGAAATCTCCAGAGCAAGATGTCGCTCTTCTCCGTCAACGTGGGCCAAGGCTCGCAGGGGGGAGCGCACTGCAACACCTCGGCCGTGATCTTCGTGGGCGAGCGCCAGCGGAGCGTCAACGTGGCGGGGGGCGGCTCGATAGATCAGCTGGTCCGGCAAAACCTGGATCCGAGCGGGTCCACGCTGGCCACCGGGCTGTGGTGGCGGAGGGGCGCCTGTGATGCCCAAGCCCTTCGGGTCTTCGCGCCGGACGGCTCTCCCCGCTCGCCGATCAAGCGGCCCTCCGAGGTCTTCGACCGACTGTTTGGCAGCGTGGGGACCACCCCCCCGGACCCGGACGACGCGGAGGCCCGTCTCGAGGCCCGCATCCGTCGGAGCGTCCTCGACGCGGTTATCGAAGACTATCGAGACCTCACCGGGGCGCGGTCCCCGCTCGGATCCGCCTCCAAGCAAAAGATCACTCAGCACCTCGACAGCATCCGTGAGGTCGAGCAGCGCCTCGTACCCGCTGACCTTCTGATGGAGCCGGGCGGCACCGAGCCACCGGCCTGCACGCCTCCCGCCGCGCCGATGGATCCGGACATCGCGGACTACGACCGCTTCACCTACGGCACCGGGAGTGGGGCCCCCACCATTCACTGGACCGACGTCGAGCAGGTCTTCCGCCTCCACGCCGACCTATGGGTTCTCGCTCTGCGCTGCGACCGGGTCCGGTTCGGAAATATCATGTTCGAGTCCGCGGGAGGCCACACCAACCTCACCGGAACCTATCAGGCCCTGGGGGAGTCGACGGACTTCCCCGGGAGCTCTCAGCACGACAGTTACTTTCACGGAAACCAGCGCCGGGAGGCCCGCCTCTACCAGCATCTCGCCCAGCGAAACATCGCCTACTTTCTCGAGCAGCTGAACGATGGAGCCCATCTCGAGCCCAACGGGCAGACGGTGCTCGACAACTCCACCGTGGTCATCGGTACCGAGTACGGATGGAACCACTCCAAGCAAGACGTGTTTCACGCGGTGGTGGGAGGCGGAGGTCGGTTCCGGAGCGGGATCTTTACCGACCGGCGGATGAACGCCATCGACCTCTACAACGCTATCCTGCAGGGCTTCGGGATCGAGGCGAACATCGGGGATCGGACCAACGTGGACTCCGAGGGAGACGCCAGCGTCCTTCTTGCTTGAGAGAAGCCTTGATGACGTCGGAAGGTTGCCCGCATCGCCGCCATCAGCGCCCGCGGCGCGCTCCCCAATCGAGTGCTCGGGAAGACCTGACCCCTACTCGGTGGATGCATATGGACTCGAGATCTCATCCCATAGGGCTAGCGTCGCCGAGTTTGGCTCGGCCAGCTGGTTCGGCTGGGGGGCCCTCAAGCGAGGGGAGATGGTCCTAAGCTTCAGAGGGGCCTTGGCTTGGCGAGGAGGGTGAGCGGGCGGACGGCGAGCTCGACGACGTGAGCCTCAGTCGCCTTCGGAAGACTGAGCGGACATGGGAGCCGACTCAGGCGAAGATCTCGGAGAGGACCCCGGTCCGGGGCGTTCCCTTGCCCTTCTTGTCGCGCACCCCATACTCGCCGAAGCTCGAGAGATCGAGGCCCGCGAGCTGGGCAAGACTCACCCAAAGGTCGTTCAGCGAGCGCGTCTCTTTTTCGAACCCGATGTATTGCGAGGTCTTGAGGGCGCCCGCCGCATCCCCGAGGAGGAGGACCGGGTGCTCGTGGTAACCATTGTGGTGGGAGCCCCCTGATTTCGAGACGACCACGATGACGGTGTCGTCGGCCACCGTCCTCCCCTCTCCGGCCGGGAACTCCCGGAGGGCGAGGTGGAGCTGCGCGATGTTTCGAGCCTGCCAGGCTTGCACCTGCTGGAGGGCTTGCACCGTATCGATGCCGCCGCCGTACCTCTTCTCATTGTGCCAAAAGTCGTTGAAGCGACCGTAGGCGCCCAGAAAGTCGTAGGGACCGGCGTTGGCCTTGAACGCC
>JBCBRU010000527.1:0-6337 GCA_039819565.1 Myxococcota bacterium
CTTTCCGTTCTCGGAGGTTCGAAAGCAGATGGGATCAGCCGTAGGGCTGCTCGGGGTCGCAGCCGCACTTCTTTCGGGATGTGGTCCGCCGAGCTCGCGATTCGCGGACGGAGTCGTCGACGTCACGGAAGTGCGAAGCCGGCTGATGCGACACGCGTTTCGAGAGCGACACCTTCCCACACGGCGCGCTGACCGCGTGGTCGGCTCTGTAGAGAACACAGCATTCGCCGCGCTCCCCAACCTGAAGAGGGTTGACCAGCTGGAGTTCGACCTCGACTTCGGTGCCGTCGCGCGCGTCCTGTATTTCGTACCTAGTATCGGAAACGACGGTCTCGTCGTGCACAACCTCGGGCACTGGGCCGAACCATCGTCCTCCCTCGACGTCATCGGCTACTGGCTCGACCAGGGCAGAGCGGTGCTGATTCACACGATGCCCTTCTATTCTCCCAACACGACCGATCTCACCCTCGAGGACGGTGGATCGCAGATAGCGCTCAATGGAAACCATGACTCCTTGGAGGCGGCTGAGGACGCCGGGCTCAACACTTTCCCCTTGTTCTTTGAGCCGCTCGCTCGAGCGCTCAACGAAGTGCTCGCCGAGAATCGACATGAGCCCATCGTGATGACCGGTCTCTCGGGAGGCGGCTGGACCACCGATATATACAGCGCCCTCGATCCGAGGATCGAGGCCAGCTACTCGATCGCTGGTTCGTTGCCCGTTGCGCTCCGCGACAACCGGCCTCGAAGTCAGGGGGGCGTAGATTCATGGGACTTCGAGCAGAAACCCGACCGGCCTATCTTCGGGGTTGCCACCTATGAGGACTTCTATTTTCTCTCTGCCCTAGGTGATGGGCAGCGGCACCGACAAGTCCTTCTCGAGTTCGATGATTGCTGCTACCGATGGTCAGGTAGGAATGAAGGAATCCGAACCTATGAGACTCGGGTCCAACAGCGTCTGTTGAGCCAAGACGACGGGGGCGACTTTCGGATCATCTACATGCCGGACGAGACGACCCACAGAGTGTCGACAGCCACCCTGGACGCGATCTCGGAAGACCTCGAGTTCGATCCGTCCTGAGTCGAGTCCCGAGTGGTCAATACGTTGACCGCCGCGTCCTCGTGGTTATAGAGTTCGAGTGGTCAGGCGACTCCTCCTCATTGCGATACTTCCTCTAGCCTGCTCGTTCTCCCAACCCACCCGTAGCGTTGAAGCCCCTGCCGTCATCTCGCGCGCCCAGGAAGCCATGAGCAAGCTTCGAGGCTATCGCGGAACCGTATCGATGACCTCGCCGCTCTTCTTCGAGGTTCTCGAGCGGGAGCCAACCACAGACATGCCCGCCGAGTTCACGGTGACTTCGACGCTCTCGGCCCTCCTGCCACGTCGAATGCGCATCGAGACCACCCTCTCGTCGCCGGATGGGCGAGCGCCGCAGTTCGGGATGACCGGAGTGTACGACGGGACCGCGCTCTGGCTCGTCACCGAGCCCATTCCTGGTCTCACCCCCTCACGAACGGTGAAGCTCATCACCCGCACCGAAGCGCCGAAGGCCGAGCCCTTCGACTTCCGCTACAACCTCGACGGGACGGGACTGTCGTCGGGGGAAGGACGTCGTCGGCACCGTCCAGGAGCTGCTCGGCGCGTACAGCTTCGAGGCGCCCGCGACCCTCACCGAAGTAGACGGAAAGCCATGCTTCGAGCTCACCGGAAATATGCCCCCTTCCGCTGCGGTCCCCAACATGGCGCGTGAGCACGCCGAGACACGGGTGCTTCATGAGGCGAGCCAGATGGAGAACGTCCCCGAGGAGTCAATCGACCTCACCATCGAGACACTGGCCGCGTCGATGCATCGCAGTCGACAGGTGAAGCTTTGGTTTTCGACCGAGGACAACCTGCCTCGAGGGTGGGCCTCTACCGGGGTGAAGGACAAGCCCGTGGTCGTCACCCTGAAAGGCTTCGACTTCGACGCGCAGCTCTCGACCCAGACCTTCGAGGTCTCGGAAGACATGAAGCGCTCCGCCGTCGACATCACGAGCCAGGTCGAGGCCCGATGGGCCAAAATCGCGCCCCTTCTCGAGGACCGAGCCGTCCTCGAGAGCTGGGCCCAGCGGATTCACGATCGAGCCTCGGGCCACCGCTAGCTTCTACCCGAAACAATCCGCGCTCGCCGGGCCCCGCGCCGCCGCGGACGCACCATGGACGTGGGAGACTGAGATAGATGTGGGCATTCGGACTGAGATCGAGCACGCGGCAGCTCACAACGGAAGAACGGAAGAGGCTAGGGAGAGACCTCATGGCGGGGGGTGCGAGCGCCTGGTTGCTCATGATCACGGTTCTATGGCGATCAGCGTGTCCCGGTTTCCATTCTTCCACGTGTACGAAGCCACGGGCTCGGGGGGCTTGGCCATCCTCGCGCTCCTCGGGAGCGTGTTGATTCTATGTATCCTCCTCCTGCTTGGCCGGCGAGCATGGAGCTGGACCCGCCGTCGACGGCATCGGACGTAGCTCTACTCGAGCAATTGACCTTCTCGCAGGGAAGAAGCCAATGGGGCACATTCGGATCTCCGCGCTCGTGTTTGCAACCGCGTCGCTCTCGGCCCGGGCGCCCGAGCGAGTGTCAGTCTCCGTTTTGGAAGGCGGCGTGGGCTACCTGGTGTTGAGGAGCGTCGACCGGACCGTCGAAGCGGAGCTCTTGGCGGCCCTCGCCGCATCGGCCCGATCGGAGCGATGGATCGTCGATCTCCGCTTCGTCTCCGACGCGGCGGCTACTTTGGTCTCCATCCCGGAAGTGCCGGCCCGCACCAGGCCTGGGCCCGACAATGGCGCGCTATGACAAAGACCTGAAGAGGGTCAGCCCGGACCTATTGAGTTGTCTGCGATGAAGCAACCCTGTCTTAGCCTCACCAAGTTCTCGTCCGTGTCAAAAGGGCCTGACTCGATCTATGACCCTGTTCTATCTATCTTGGCTGAGACCTTAATGGGACGAACAAGCGTTTCTTCGACGACATGTCACCTGCGATTCGCGGATCGCGCACCGGGCTGCCCGCCTGCATGACCGGGATTCGTCCCATCGAACGCTCTCGTTCGCTTCCGAGGCTGACCACCGCGCGGCGCGAAGCTTCGCCCATCGCGCTTCAGAGATCTCTTTCATCGCCCGCCAGCATCGCACTCACAGCCAAGCCCCGTATCCACCTTTTCCGGCGCTCCACCGGATACTCACCTCTATCAAGCGAGTTGAACGACCACCATCACGGATGGTCTGGACGCCATCGGGGAACCGCTTGGCAATCTGGACTGCCGTCGCGAACTCGCCCTGAGCCCCGAGCGCATCGCCGATGAGCTGCCCGAGCGTGAGCCCCTGCGCCCGGTTCAGAAGCAGGCCGGACTTCTGGATGCGATCTGGACTCGGAAGGACGAAGGGTACGTCCTCCCTGGGCGCCGACAAGACTATGGACCAGGGCTTCTGGACGAGGTCCGGAACGACATCGGGACCGCCTCCGACAAGCAGCCCTCCAGAACCGACTCTCGCACGGCCTGAGGGCGCGTATTCAGGCTCCTCCCCTCTAAATCCAGAACCAAAGCACCGGCCCCCTGCACGATGGTGTGGGTCGCAGCGAAGTCGTAGTGCGCTGTCCCCGCCAAGGAGACCGCCGCCTCGCCCTCGGCCACTGCGGTCAATGCGAGCCGGCAAGCGACCGTTCTCCTCGCCTCGAACATGATCTCGGTCGGCGTCGACACCGACCGCCTGGGGCTCATGGTCGTCGCCGGGCAGCCCAAGACCACGAGCGAGTACATTCAGTCGTCGAGCCGGGTTGGCCGCGACAAGAACCGCCCCGGACTCGTCGTGACCGTTCTCAACATGGCCAAACCTCGCGACCGCTCCCACTACGAGCGGTTCACGGCCTACCACGATGCCTTCTACCGCTTCGTCGAGGCCACCAGTGTCACGCCGTTCTCGGGATCGTGGGCTTGCTGGACTGCTCGTCGCGCTGGCTCGACATCTGACGACCCAGCTAGCCGCTCCAGACGCGGTCATGAAGATCGCCGACCATCCAGAGCTCGAGGAGGAAGTGGAAAGCCTCGTTGCGGTCCGTTCGGCGCTGTCTAGCGTTCTGGACCACGACGCGACGGAGGCGCTGAAGGGCTCGGTCAAGGCTCGCGCGGCGAGCCTTCTGGATGACTGGAAGAAGCTCATGCACGAGGCGATGACCGAGGCGGCCGCGAAGCGCTGCTACTCGCCGTGGGACGAGGGCCGCGAGGGCCGTGGCCGGAGTCTGGACCGAAAGGGCCCGTCGCGTGGCTAGCTCCTACGGCCTACCTCCAGACGCGTTGGTCGGGGTCCCACCGAGCGCCGACCGCTGCTCCCGACACGGCGGGCTCAGCGAACGCGAGGTAGTCTGCCAAGAGTTCCGAGAATGCAGCCGGAGTGGCGTGCTCAAGGCTCTGCTTTCGGCGCCACGCAGGCCATCTCCGGTCCGCCACAACCTCAATGCCGCTGACCGCCGCCGAGACCGGAACGAGGTCGACCTTGCGGTGCTCGGCGACGCGCCGAATCGAGCCCACCAAAGCGTCTCCGTCGATGGCGTGCTTCGCCGCGAGAGCCACCACATCGACGAAGTCCCGCCAGCGGGTGTTCGCCGAGCCTCGGCTGACGGCGGTCACGATCTTCTCGGCGTGGATCATCTCCAAAGGAAAGCCTCGGATCTCCAGAGAGCCCCCGAGGAGTCGAGGAAGCCGGACGAGCACCGGCGGGGGCACGATCGGGTCGCCCACGTTCACGTCGACGTGAAAGCGGAGCTGCGCCGTGCCCAGGGTAGCGCCCATCGAGACTCGAACGCCGGGATAGACGTCCTCATCGCGAATCACCGTTGCTTCGGCGCCATCGCCGTCGAATGCGATGCCGTCGTCCAGAGCCATCGAAGCGACCTCGACGACTCGCGCTTTGACGGCCTCTTCCGCGTTGTCCAGAGCCTTGGCCTGGAGGTCGACGTCGCGCGTGGGCCGACGGGTGCCGAAGGCCGCCAGCAACACTCCTCCCTTCAGGACGAGCTCATCGCTCCAAACCGATCGAGACAGCCGGTCGAGGAACGCCTCGAGCAAGTAGAGCTGAAAGAGCTCTTGCACGGGGCGCTTCTCCGCTCGAGCCTGTTTCTGGAGGTCGCCGTAGACGCGTCCAGCGGGAGTCGAGCGTGAGACACTCACAGGAGCACCTCGAGCGCCGCCCGAAGCGGCGCTTCGGCCCCGGAGAAGTGCTTCGCCATCTGGAGCAGCTTGGCCGGCTCGCGGCCGGACCGCGCAAGCCACCGGCGGAGCGCTTCCCATGCCTGGTCGGGCCCTTGGTCGTGGCGCAGGCGAACGACGTCCACCAGGGACCGCTCGGCGGAGTACAACCCAAGCGGCCTCCGTGCCCCGACTTCGATGGTTTCTCGACCAAGCTCGAAGGTCGCCGGGTCGAAGTGGTGGAGCCGATGAGCGGCCCGGAGCCGGGGTCGGGTGCTCCCGCGGGGAATTGCGACGTTCGTGGCGACCGGGATGGCGTCGACGAGGTCGTGGTGGGCCAGAGCTGTCTCGAGACACAGGGTCGCAAGGGGGGCCTTCTCGGCGATTTCGATGAGGTCCAGGTCAGCCGGTGGGGCGTCCGAGAAGCGGTACAGCCCCCCACCCACCACTGTGAGGACCCCGTCGTCCCGCAGCGCATAGAGCCGTCTCCGGCTCAGCCCGGCCGCGACGGCCTCGGTGTAGCTGAACAGCTCCCCGAGCTTCTCGCGTATCTCTGGGGTCTTCATGTTCTAGTCCTCCGGGAGAAATCATACACACCTCAACCGTGGGTGTGTACGAATCCGCACGAAGGCCGGAAGCGAGTACCCGCGGAAGCGGGGCGAGCGGATTCAGGAACGCGGCCATGAAGGCCCACCCCGGCCCCATTAGGTGAACCATGGCGAGCAAGTACCAAGCGAGGAACCTCATGACGGCCCAGCCCGACGGCGAGGTTCGAGAAAGCCAGGTCGTGACCACCTACGGCCCTGGGGCCATGGTCGACCTCATCGACCACGCTGTGCTCATCGGCGGTCTGGACTTCTGGAACTACGACGGAAGCCGAGGCGGCGCGCAGACCATCTCGCTCCCCCGACTCCGCGACAGCCTGGCCGAGCGATTCAAGAAGCTCGAGCGCTCTCTCCATGAGAGCCCTATCCGATGATCGGTCGGTCCTGGCGGGAGCGCTGGGACCATGTCACTCCCTTCCTCGCGTTCCCCGCTGAGGTGCGCAGGGCCATCTACACCACCAATGCCATCGAGTCCCTTCACCGGACCCTGTGCAAGAGCCTAAAGACTCGCGGC
>JBCBRU010000528.1:0-6328 GCA_039819565.1 Myxococcota bacterium
CTATCTGCTGCTTACCCTCGCCCGTGCCCGGGGGGCGGGAGATGGATGGGTGTCGGTCGAGGCTCTACGTCGACCAACCCCGCGACTTCGGAGACCCCGGCTGCGACGAGCTGCCGCCGACAGCGATGGAGGGCGACGTCGCAGTAGCCGGCGCTCGGCGCGCCCTGTTCGAGAGCCTCGACCGACACCCATCCATCTCCCGCCCCCCGGGCACGGGCGAGGGTAAGCAGCAGATAGAAGTGCTCACGTGGAGGAAGGGCGAGGCTCACCTCTTCCGTGTCGAGTACGATGCGGCACTTCTCCTCGTCGCGGGACACCTCGAAGCGAATGTGGAGATCCTTCAGACGCGTCCAGCTTCCGACGTCTGTCGTAGGCAGCTCCCCTCCCGGCAAGAGCAGCGTCCAGGTCCCCTGCCGGGTGTAGAGCGGCTCGCCGCTCGACGGACGACGGCTCGGCCCCTCGGGAGGGTGGACCTTCCAGATGCCGTGGTCGTCTTCTCCGATCCACCACTCGACGTCCCCCTCGGGGGGGAGAACGAGGGCCCCGTCCACCGCGCCCACGATGCGATCACGTGCCTCGCTGATGGCCACGAGGCTGGGCGCTTCGGTGTCGATGAGGTCGAAGGCGGTGTGGGGCGCGCCGAAGGCCACCACTGACCCTCTCGCCAGCTTGGCTACCGGCTTCTTTCGAGAGAGGCGCTCCCCGTTCACGAAGGTCCCGTTGCGTGACTTGAGGTCACGCACGAACCAGCTACCTTCCACATAGGTCAGGACTGCGTGGCGGCTCGAGACGTGAAGGGGCTCGAGACGAAGAAGGCTCGTGGGGCTACGCCCTACCGTGAGCTCGGCGGGTAACGCGACGGTGCGGCCGTCGGCTCCACGGAGACTGCCCACAGGGAAAGCTAACCTAATTCGGTGGTGATGGGGGGGCTACTTTCGTAGCGCGTCGAGGATCGCCGCCTCGCGGTCGGCGGACCGTGACGCCCGGAGATGCTCTCGTGCCGCCCCCACCAGGCGAGACATTTCGCCTCCAAATTTATCGCAGTAGGCACAGCCCGACAGGTGGGCCTCGATACGTTCTCGGAGCTCCGGCGAAAGGTCATCGTCGAGGAGGTCCGAGAGATGCTCGAGCACCTGTGAGCACCGAAGGCCTCCTATTTCGCGTTCAGTCGCCATCGTTAGAGGTCTCCTTTCGGTACGCGGCGGCGAGGCGCAGGCGGGCCCGGTGCAGCCGACTCTTGAGGGCGCGTAGAGTGATGCCCAGCACCTCTGCCGCCTCCGACCCGGCGAGGCCCTCGACGTCTCTCAACACGATGACCTCGCGGTCCGACGGGGACAGCCTCTCGAGGGCTGCTCCGAGCTTCTCCCGGAGCTGAAGCCGAGAAAAGCAGGACTCCGGATCCTCGGAGCCCCACCCCGCCTCCGCCCCCAAGCTGTCGAGGGGCTCGAGCGTCGAGGGCTCCCCCACGCGGAGACGGCGGCGGCGCAGGCAGGCGCGGCGAGCGATCGTGAACAGCCAGGCCCGCACCGAGCCTCGAGCTTCGAAGCTGGGGCCGTGCTGGTGGGCGGACAGAAACGTCTCCTGGACGACGTCTTCGGCGGCCGCCGCATCGCCGAGAACCCGCAGCGCGAAACCGTACAGCGAGGCTTCGTGCGCCCGCACGAAGGCCTCGGCCGCGCCCGGTTCTCCGGCGACGAAGGCGGCCAGGATCAGACGGTCTTTGTCGCCACCTTGCACGTCCGGACTCCAAAGAGAGCGTAGAGTGGGCAGCGGCCCAGGGCGCCGGTGACGAGAGGAACGAGACCCACGAGGCCCCACGGGGTTTGCGGACCCACCACGGTCAGGCTCAGCAAGCCGAGGCCGAGGACGACGCGGAGCACGCGATCGAGGGTGTGTTCGTTCTTGGGAATGAGATTCATCGTGCTACGGAAGAGCCCCGTCGACGAAAAAAGGATTCAGAAAAAAGTCTGGAGCGCTTCGGAAGGCAGGAGCTCGCCCCGGCTCCGTGGGCATCGCTCGTCGGGCCGAGCTCCTCAGAGTTTCGCGAGCACGGCGTCGATCTTCTCTCTGAAGACGTCGATGGGTTGTGCGCCGACGATGTATTCGCCGTCGAGGATGGTGGCGGGAACGCCGCGTACCCCCGCTTGTCGGGCCTCGTCCCGCTCGTGGAGCACCCGCGGTCGGTAGGTCTCGTCGCGAAGGTCCCGAGCGAAACGCTCCAGGTCGAGCTCGGCTCGCTTGGCGAACGCTTCGAGCGTCTCGGGCTGGAGGGAAGCCTGATCCGCGAGCATCGCGTCGTGGAGGGCGAAGAAGCGACCTTGCGCCTCGGCCGCATAGGCGGCTTCGGTGATGGGAATGTCCGTGTCTCGGAGCGCATAGGGCCGAAGCACGACCTTGAGCTTGTCGCCGTAGTCCTCGAGCAGCTGATCCACGGTCCCCAGCATCCGCCCGCAGTAGAGGCACTTGAAGGCCACGAAGACGAACATCGTCACCGGAGCGTCGGGGGCGCCGAGGAAGGGACCGCTGCGAAGGGCGTCCATGTCGAGGCCGTCCGGGTCGAAGGAGGGCACGTCGCGAGCTTCGAAGCGCCGGTCGAGCACGGCGGTGGTGCCGTCCTCCGGATCCACCCCGAACGCAGTGAGCTGACGGGCGATACAGCGCTGAACCTCGCGGGCCACGACCGGACCCTCCACCTGGTCTACGCTCCACCCCTCGGAGGCTTTGGTCAGGGCGAAGCGATGGTGAACGGCCGCCTTCGGGGGTCCGAAGCACGGACCGAGGAGGTCGCCGAGGGCGCCCTCAGCCCAGTTCTCTCGAATCCCCTCGAGCGCATAGATCGACTCCCCCTTGATCCGGGGCTCGGGTCTCTTCTTCTCTTGCGGAGGCGGGGCCACGACGGGGGGTTTCAGCGGGGGCCGCGCCGCTGGGGGTGGAGATAGGCGCGCGGCGCCATCGACGGGAGGGGACATCGGCGAGGATGGCTCGGAGGCTCGAGGGGCCGGCTCCCATAGCCAGGCCAACAAGAGGAGGACTCCGAATGAGCCCGCACCCGCTCCGAACCAGGTTGAGGTAGACATGAACGCTCCTTTCGTCGCAACCGCGGCTGCGGCGGCGGACGCCCTCGAGGGGGCGTCCAGAGCCACGAGCACGGCGGCGGTGAAGCCCTTCTGGGGCCGGTTTTGCGACAGGGAGGTTTCGACCAAAACGCGGACCTCGTCCTCGAGGAGTCGGCGTCCTCGAGATATCCGCTGATGGACCGTCGAGGCGGAGAGCCCGAGCGCCGCCCCCACCTCGCTCGCGGAGCGGCCGTGCTGATAGTACAGCACCAGCGGCTCCCGATAGTTCTCGGGAAGGCCGGCCAGGGCGCGAGCCACCACCGTATGCATCTCGTTTTCGAGCACCGCGTCGAGAGGAGAGTCTCCCGGGGAGGGGGGCTCTGCGACCTCGTCGAGGTTCACGGTTGGCTTTTCCCGCCGACGGGCCTTGTGGCTCAGGTTCCGGGCGATGCCGCAGAGCCACGCCGACAGCTGCTGCGGCTCGCGGAGGGTCTCCACACGCCGCCACGCCGCCACGAAGGTGTCCTGAGCGAGATCCTCGGAGAGGGCCCAGTCCCGGGTGGCCGAAAAGCACACCCCGCAGACGAGCCGCTGATAGCGATCGACGATGGCCGCA
The DNA here is from genome assembly GCA_039819565.1 of Myxococcota bacterium. Taxonomy (GTDB): domain Bacteria; phylum Myxococcota; class Kuafuiibacteriia; order Kuafuiibacteriales; family Kuafuiibacteriaceae; genus JAHQVK01. The sequence continues at coordinate 3,673 of JBCBRU010000528.1, forward strand.
AAAGCAGCCCGTTCGCCGGCGCGCACCCGGTACAGGAGGTCCTCGTCGGTTTCGACGTTACGCCCCATCGCCTCCATCAGTACCCGCGACCGGAGGAGACCTGACAGAGCTCGTCGAGAATCTTACGAGAAAGAAGAGAAGTCGCCCGCGGCGCGGGCGACCGGACTCAGGCGCGCTCGAACAGGCCGGCCGCACCCATGCCGCCGCCGATGCACATCGAGACGATGCCGTACTTTCCGCCTCGCCGGCCCAGCTCGTGGAGCAGGGTGGCGGTCAGCTTGGCCCCGGTGCAGCCCAAGGGATGCCCGAGGGCGATGGCGCCCCCGTTCACGTTGAGCCGGTCCTCGTCGATGCCCAGCTCGCGCTGGCAGTACACCGACTGGGACGCGAAGGCCTCGTTGATCTCGAAGAGATCGATGTCCTTCAACTCGAGCCCCGTCATCTTTAGGAGGTGCCGAATGGCCGGCACGGGGCCGATGCCCATGATGTCGGGGGCCAGGCCTCGAACCGTGAAGGCGCGCATGTATCCGAGAGGCTTGGCGCCGAGCTCGGAAACCACGGCGTCGGACATCAGCACCGAGGCGGCCGCGCCGTCGTTCATAGGCGACGAGTTGCCGGCGGTGACCGAACCATCCTTGACGAAGACGGGTTTGAGCTTGGCAAGCCCCTCGGGGGTGGTTCCGGGGCGGGGGCACTCATCCGTGTCGAAGAGCACCGTGCCGGGCTTACCGTCCTGGAAGATGCGGGCCTCGACCGGAACGATCTCGTCCTTGAATTTCCCTGCCGCGATGGCCTTGAGGGCCCGGTCGTGAGACCGCGCGGCGAAGAGGTCCTGCGCCTCGCGAGACACTTCGAACTTCTTGGCCACGCGCTCGGCGGTGAAGCCCATGCCGATGTAGGCTTCTGGGCGCTCCTCGACGAGCCCGGGGTTGAGGCTCGTCTTGTTGCCGGTCATGGGCACGGCCGAGGTCGACTCCACCCCGCCCCCGATGACCACGCCCGCCTGCCCGGTGGCGATGGACATGGCGCCGTGGGCGATGGCCTGAAGACCGCTCGAGCAGTATCGATTGATGGTCTCACCGCTCACGGTGTCGGGCAGACCGGCCAAAAACACGACGTTTCGCGCCACGTTGAGGCCTTGTTCGGCTTCGGGAAAAGCGCAGCCGAGCACGATGTCGTCGATCTGCTCGCCCTTGAGCCCGTCGACGCGGCGGACGGCCTCCTTGACCGCGGTCGCAGCGAGGTCGTCCGGGCGGGTGTCCTTGAGAGTTCCTTTGTTCGCCCGCCCGACCGCCGTGCGGACCGAGCTCGTGATGGCGACTTTCATCGGAAATGACATGGTCGAATACCTTTCTAACCTTGAGCCGGTCAGTTCCGCAGGGGCTTTCCGGTCGTGAGGAGGCTCGCGATGCGCTCTTGGGTCTTCGCCTCGCCGCAAAGGGAGACGAAAGCCTCCCGCTCCAGATCCAAGTAGTGTTGTTCGGTGAGCGCGGTGCCCTCGGCGACGTTCCCTCCGCACAGCGTGTAGGCCACCTTGCCGGCGATGAGCGCGTCATGGTCGGAGGCGAAACCTCCCTCCACCATCCCCCAGATGCTCATCTGGATGGACTTGGCGTGATCGATTCCTGCGGCCCGGAGGGTGCGAGGGAGAGGGGGCCGGTAGCCGCTTCGCACCAGGCCCAGCGCCCGCTGTTTCGCCTCGTAGACCAGAAGATCGCGGTTGAGGGAGATACCGTCCGAGGCGGATAGGTAGCGCAGCTTCTTGGCTTCAGGGGCGCCCGTGGCCACCTTGGCCGTCGCGATCTGAAGCGAAGGGGCGGCGATGAAGGGGAGCATGACCGCGTTGTCTGTACCCTCCAGGGGGCCGGTCCAGCGCTCGACCATGCGAAGGCACCCTCCGCCCGCGGGGATGACCCCCGCCCCGACTTCGACGAGACCCATATAGGTTTCGGCGTGAGCTTGGCACGCGTCAGCCGCCATCGCGATCTCAGCGCACCCGCCCAGGGTGAGGCCGTAGGGCGCGGCCACCACCGGCACCTTTGCGTAGCGGAGACCCTGCAGAGACTTCTGAAGGTTGTCGATCGCCTGCTCGATCATGTCCCACTGGCCCGCCTGGGCGCCCATCATGACCAGCATGAGGTTCGCGCCGGCCCCGAAGTCGCCGCCGTCGTTGGCGATCACGAGCGCCTCGAAGTCCTTCTCGGCGACCGCGACGGCTTCTGCCAGCATCTTGATGACGTCGTCGTCGATGGTGTTCATCTTGGTGTGCACCTCGAGGGCGACGACGCCGTCGCCGAGGTCTACCAAGCTCGCGCCGAGGTTCTTCTTGACCACCTTCGAAGCCTCTTCCTTGAGGCCGAGGAAGGTGAGGTGCCGGTCGTCCTGTGGGACCTCGGCAACGCTCTTAGCTACCAGATCCCAGTAGGTCTGTTCTTTCTTGGCTCCCGCGTAGAACGACTCGCGGCCTCCTTCGAGCATGGCCATGACGTTGGCCGGAACTTCCAGGCCCTCGTCTTGCATCCGCTTCACGGAGTCCTTGACCCCGATGGCGTCCCAGAGCTCGAAGGGCCCCATGTCCCACTGGCCCGCCTGGGCGCCCATCATGACCAGCATGAGGTTCGCGCCGGCCCCGAAGTCGCCGCCGTCGTTGGCGATC
>JBCBRU010000529.1:0-6319 GCA_039819565.1 Myxococcota bacterium
CGGTCCCCGGTCGCCATCGCGTATCGAACCGACCGGCGCGGCGAGATCGTCGAGGTCAGGACCTGCGGCCGCCCCATCGATGAGACCGTCGAACGGCTGCTGCTCGGAACCGCTGGACTGCCCAAGCGCCGTTTGCTCGTCGCGCGTCACGACAACCCGGTCGGGTACCCCAGCTATCAGAGCTGGCGCGTCCGTTCGATGGCGCCGTCCACGCACGAAAACCTCGCCGACGCGTGCCGAGCCCTGCCTCCGCGGCCGCTTGTCGCGTCGCCGGAGCAACGGGTGTACGACCGGCAGCGGAAGGTCTTTCGTATTCTCGACGTGAGGAGAGCGTCGTCTCCCCATGTGGAGCTCTTGGTGACGCTCGAGAACCGAACCCAGCGGAGCCAATCGCTGGTCGCGTTAACCTGCACCGAATTCTTCCTCGACGTTCCGATTCCCTTCGCGCCCGGCGAACGGCGAGCGCTCGCGATCCCAGGCCCGAGCCCGATCGGCGTCCCCACGCCCACGCCGCTGCGATGTACCGTCAGCCGTTGATCGTGAACCCTCGGACCTTCGATGGTCGTCACGTTCCGCTCGATGCTCTCGTGTGCCGGACGGCGACTCAGCCCGGTCGCGGTCCACTCCGAGGGATACTTCGGGTCACGCAGGTATAGAACCTTGACCCCGAGCCGGAAGAGTCGGTCGAGATAGAAGGGGGCGCGGCGTGGGGCGTCGAGGAGGGCCGCCACGAAGCGCCCGTCGTCAGCCTCGACGCCGCGCTTGAAGCGAAGCATGAGATGTGCGGTGGCTTCGGGGAGGTCGCTGAGGGTGCCGCCGTGCACCTCGATGTAGGCCCGGGTTGAGCAGCTCGAGAGTCTTCCGGCTCTGGGAGCTTCGACCTGCGTTGTGGAGGTCCCTCCGGCTTCAGACGAAGAAGGATGGTCTCCGGTCTTCGGCCTCAGGCAGACGGACTTGGGCCATGAGCATGCTCGCCAGACTCGATGAGCTTTGTCCTGCGTGCGGCAAGCCGGAGCGACCGAGCTGACTTTGGGCGATCTGACTTAGGCGTCCGGCAAGTTGCTGCTGCTTCTCCTCCACGTGAGCCGCGAGCTCCGCTTCCGTGAGTCGGCCGTCCCCGTCGCCGTCGATGCGGGAGAAGACCTCGTCGAGCTTGGCGGGGTCGACACGGCCGGCGACCTTCGCCTCGAGGTCGGCCCGGTCGACGAAGCCTTTGCCCTCGACGTCGAGCTTGCCTATCGCCTTCTCCGCGATCTGGTTGGGGTCCGGTCGAGCCCCCCGTCCGAGTCCCGAGAGGTTGAAGGTAGATTGCGCACCGCTGATTCCGTTCATCATCCTAGATATTCCTTTGCATCCTGGAGCGGTTCTGTTCCGCTCCCCGTTGCGATCGACTGGAGACGTGGGGGGCAAGAGGCGGGGTCTACGCTTCGCTACGAAGGAGACGGGCAGGGGCTTCGAGCGGGACCGTCGGCAGGCGTCCTCGAGGGGGCTCGTCACCCCACCGGAGGCCCGATCAGGTAGGCTTCGGACGCGGGTCAATTGGAAGGGGCCATAGGGCCACAGGAGGTAAGGATCGGTGGACGGGGAACCATGGATCGGTTTCGTATCTCGCTACGCCGCAAGGGACGGCTTCCGGTGACAGCTTTGACCGAGCCGGAGCTTGACCTACTCTTCGACTCGCTCCTTAGGGATGGCCGGAAGGACGATTCAACAGTCGAGGAGAGGCTTCATCGGAGCCTGATATTTGTTCTAAAGGGGCCATGCTCCTTGAGCCGTTCAAGACGTTGGTCCATCTCATCCGAGCGTTGGTCGCCCAGATCAGCACCCAGGATGATGCATAGCGCGTCTCGACGAGTCATCCCCATTCCTCGCGGCCGCCGAGGACGCAAACCGCGTCTCCTTGGATTCAGAGTTCGACCTTCTCACTTCTTCTGTGAGCCGGGCTCGCGATCCGGCAACCGGTCCACGTCCTCGGGCTCGATATCGGCAACCTTCGCCATCGCCCGGTCGAAGCGGCTCCGACTCCCCCTGCGCGCTCGTTCCTCCAGATAGCCTTCGGTCATCAGCGCGGCGAGCTTCTCGGATACGGCCGAGTTGATAAGCTGATTGATAGAGATGCCCTCCTCCCTGGCGAGGGCGGCTAGCTTCTTGTGAAGTGAATCAGGAAGACGAAGACTCAATGTTCCCATAGCTCAGGACTCCAACTCCCGAAGGAAGACGGCCGGCCCGACGACCCGCACGCCGAGGGACTCGACCTGCTCAAAGTCCCTCCGATTGTGCGTCACGATGACATCGCAACCCGAGGCGAAAGCGAGTTCCGCTACCATGTCGTCCTTAGGGTCACGCAGGAGCGGGCGCCAGAGAAAGAAGATGTGCTGATGTCGCGCGACCGAGCATACGTAGTCCAAAATCGCCTGAACGTCCTCGGCCTCCAAGGCAAGGTCGTCCAGCTTCCGCATGCACACATCCTCGTACTCAAGGACGAGCGGAACCGAGACCGCGATTTCGAAAGCCCCTGTGCCTACTCTCGAGAGCAGCTGGAAGGATGCTCCTCGTCGGGACCGTAGGGCGGAAAACACGACACTGGTGTCGAGCACCACCCCCGAGAAGGCAAGTGGCGGTTCGCTCTGGCAAACACCATAGCGTTCTCCCCTCTCCGGGACCGAGGCCGGCCCCGTCAGGGGCAACGGATTCCAGGAGAAGACCCACCGTGCCATCAGGTCGAGCCGTCCTCGCGTCTATATTAGGGAGGGCCGAGCCCATCGCCCGTACGCATCCGTTCCCTGCCCTCGTCGCAGGCGCGGGCAGGCTCCCTGGGGAACGAAGGGCAGCGAGCGTGCGAGCATGGATGACTTGCAGGATCGGAACGCCTTAGCAGCCCCAGCCTCGGTCTCGCCAAGCGCAGAGTCGCCGGTCGACACCGGGACGAACTATATACGGACGGTCGAGATCCGAGCGAAGCGGGAGGGCTGAGAGAGCTTCGCGCCGCTTCGTCCACGGTCGCCGGAGGGGTTAAGATCGGGACGTACGCTACGACCGAAGCCGCATCAGCGAGCACTTTTGAGTCCACAGGCTGCTTCAGCTCCGATTGGCATCCGGAAACATCGAGCGGGAGCTGGGCCCCTCAGGACTTCAACCCACCGGCTACACCATGTATACCCAGTGGGGGCCATACCTCTTTCCCGCTCGGGTCGTGCCCATTTATTCACCTGCTCACGCTAGCCACGGGCGCGACCGTGGTCGGGTCCGCCACCACGTGCTTCGTGACCGAAGCACAGGGCCTCCCCCGACGCGTTGACGGGTGGTCGATCACATGCCAAGCGGACCGACGTGCTGAAAGCGACGCCTCGATTTTCGTCGTAAACCGATCGCGCGGTTCGGGCGTCAGAACAGCAAGGCGTAGGCATTGTCGAAGACGGTGGCCAGAACTCGAACTCTAGGGGCCCTGACGGGGCTCTCTCTGGCCTTCGAGCGTCTGGCTTCGGACGAACGGGAGCGAGCGATTCGAGTGGCTTGGCAGCTGACCCGAGCGGATCGAGCCACCGCCGAAGAGATCGTGCAAGAGTCCCTCTTCAAGGCCGCGCAGCGGCTGGATCGGGTTCGCGACCCGCACCGCTTGGAGGCTTGGTTCTTTCGTATCGTAGCTCGGACTGCCCTCAGCCATCACCGTCGCCGCAACGTCCGCGACCGAATCCTGAGGGTTCTCGGGACCCAACCGGCAACTCGGGAGGTCGTTGGAGACCCCATCTTGAGGGCGACGATCGAGGACGCCATGCAAAGCCTCACCGAAGCTCAGCGCGTCGTGTTCGTCCTGGTCCACCTTCAAGGGTTCACGCTCGCCGAAGCGGCCGAGATTCGCGGGCGGTCCGTAGGCACCATGAAGAGCCATCTCCATCGAGCCCTCGAGGCCCTACGCACGCGCTTGGACGCGAGTCGGGAGGAATCCACGTGAAGCAAGACGATGCCGCTCTCATCGAGCAGATTCAGAGACATTGGACGCCCCCTGAGGGGGACCAGAAGAGCTTCGAAGCGGCGGGAGTGCGATTCCACCGGCGCCGGCGCCAGCGCCGTCGCGTCCGCACCGGGATCTTTGTTCTGATGTTCATCGTCGCCGCCGCGGCCCTTCGGCGAGGATCGAGCCCCCGGTCGGTCGACTATCTCACTCAGACCGCCAACCTACACACGCGACCCATGCCGCTTCCCCCCGAGTATGAGGCTCTGATGGGCACCCTCTACGGAGCCCCGCGATGACTCGAAGCTGGACACTTCCCCTCTTCCTCCTCTCGGTTCTCGGCTGTCCATCGGAGGGCGCTTGGCCCGAGCTTCCGAAACGGGGAGGCGACCTTAGGGGCCCGGTCTCTCCGCCCCCGCTGCATGACCTCGTACGTGAGCATGGTGCGTCGCTCGGGATTCGCCCGCAGCAAGTCCGAGCCATTGAGGGCCTCGCCGAGGCGGCCCGTCCCGCCCTAAACGAAGCCCACCGCGACATCGATCGGGCTCGTAGGGTGCTTCGCGATCTCCTGCAGGAGACCGATCCTTCACGCGACGCCGTGAGCCGGGCCATCGACGACCTCGGGGCCGCGGAGACCCGCCTTCGCCAGGGCGAAATCAGTGTCCTGCTGGACATCCTCTCCCTGCTCGATCTGCAGCAGCGAACGGCGCTCGCCCGCCTCGGAAGCACGTCGTCGCACGGCCCGAAGCGGCGGCGAGCTCCTCCGCCACCTCCCCGTCCCCCTCCTCAGCGGCAGCCGGAATGAACGGACGCCCCAGACGCAAGGCATAGCTTCGAGACAGGAGCTGTCGAAGCCAAGCGTGGCGCGGACGGTCGAGCTCGGCTCGACCGTTCACGGCGTGTCGTCCATCGGACGAGACTTCTCGAAGCAGGTAAACCGTTTGGCCAAGCTAAGCGTCAAGAGAGCATGACCGAACATCCGAGCCCCCGTCGCCTCGCCCTGCCCGCGACGCTCTTCGCAGCCGGCGTTGCCTGCGCAAGCGAAGACGCTGCCCCACCCGACCTTGGTCAGACGCCGGTCGAGCGAGACGCTGGTTCCGCGATGGAAACGGATGGCGGAGAGGCGGTGGATGCGAGCCGCCCCGAAGCGTCGCTGATTCGAAGCTGCTCAGACTATCTCTCCGCGTTCGAGAACCAAGCTGACCTCCTCTCAGCGTCCTGCGTGGGCGAGCGCCTACGCATCCTCAGCGCCACCGGCCTGCCCGACCCGGCTCCCGATGACCCCCAGGACCGCGCCATGGTGGGCATCACGTCCTGGATCCAACGCGTCCCGATCCCCTTCGAGCTGGACTGGCAACTGCCGGCCACCCCGACGTTCCTGCCGGAGTACGAGCAAACGACAGGCATCGGTCCCGTGGCGGTCGCTATCAACGGCGTCCCTATCTTCCACTACGAGGCGCGCCCTGAACAGAACATCGACCCCAACGCCTACGACCCGCGAAGCGACACCGTCGAGCAGGGTGAGCTCGACCAGTGCGGCGGCCACGCCGGCCAGGGGGAGGACTATCACTATCACTACGCCCCCGTGTGTCTACTCGAAGGGCACGACTTGAGCGAGCCGATCGCCTTTGCCCTCGATGGCCTCCCCATCTATTTCGGAACCGGCGGCGATGACTTTTACGGGCGAGGCCGCTACAGCGACCTGAACAACCTTCCGAACGGGAACAGGGATAGCCTGGATCTATGCAACGCCTTCGAGGTCGAGGACGGCCGCTATGTCTACTACACGACGGCGGAGCCGCCGTACATCCTCGGCTGCCACCGCGCGAGCTTCGATCGCGCCACTCAGATCAACATTCCCTTCCAGGGCCGCAGTCAGGGGAGCCCCGTCCCGTTCGGGACGGAGGCCGGCGAGCCCTTCGCGACCGATGTCCAAGACTGGTATCAAGACGACGAGGGCTATCACCTCACCTTTACCCGAAACGGCGGAGCTATCGGAGAGGTCATCTATCAACAAGTGGATGTGGCTCGAGACTGCTGGTCCTTCGAGTTCAAGTCGGACACGTCGGACGCCAACGGCGTCGTCGAGGAATTCTGCCGATGAGATCATGGCTGGCCGCCCTCCTCCTCTTCGTGCCCTCGTGAGCGAGGCCCATGGGGCCTCCACCGCCGAGCGCCGAGGTCCCACTGCGGGGGCGGACGTGGGGGCAAAGCCGGAATCTCCTTGCGGAGCGCGAAGGTCGAGGCGGATAGGTGTCCGGCATGGTCCAATCTCCAAGATGGTTGTCCCTGGGCGTCTTGCTCGTCTGCGGGTGCCCATGACGTAGGAGAACTCGGCCCGCTGGGGAGAGCTGGCGCAGGACCACC
>JBCBRU010000530.1:0-6312 GCA_039819565.1 Myxococcota bacterium
CAGGTTCAGCATCTTGACCCAAGCAAAGGGGAGGAGCCGACCGTTTTTGGGCATCTTCTCGTTGATGTTGGGCAAGGTGGCGCAAAAGCCCACGGGCCGTCCCTCGAACTCGACGAACAGAACGAGATCCGCAATCGCTCCTGTCTTGAGGTCGGCCATCATGAAGTCGAACTCCTCACGGCCGAGCGGCGCGAAGCCCCAATTCTTCTCCCAAGCCTTGGTGTACAGATCGTACATGCGTGCGATCTCGGTCTTGGTGTCCGAGAACTTGACGGGACGGACCGTCACCCCTTCGCGCTTTCGGACCCGGTCTGCCACCTTCCGAATCCGGGCTCGCTTCTTGGAGTCCATGCCTTCGGTGGTATCGATCATCCAGGTCAGGAGATCTTTGGCCTTCGCAAAACCGAACGAGGTGAGGAGCTCCTCGTAGTAGGCGGGGTTGTAGGTGTTCTCTACGAAGGGGGGCCTGCTGAAGTTTTCTACGAGGAGTCCCACCTGATGGTTCGTGGAGAAGTTCATGGGTCCGAAGACTTCCACGCACCCCCTTTCACGCAGCCAACGTGTGGCTTCGCCGAGGAGGGCGTGGGCAACCTTCTGGTCGTTCGCGCTCTCGAAGAACCCGAAGAACCCGGTCTTGATACCGTGGTGCTCCGAGTAGGCCTTGTCGACGTGCGCGACGATACGAGCCACCGGCACGCCGTCTTTCACGACGAACATCGCGCGATGGTCCAAGTACTTGAAGCAGGGGTTGGAGCCCGGATCCAAGAACTTCATGAATTGGATCCTCAGCGGAGCGATGTAGTTCGGGTCGCCCTCGTAAAATACGTCGGCCATATCGAGGAAGCGCTTGCGCTGGCGAGCGTCGCGAAGGTCGACATCAACGATCTCGAGCCCCGCCATGTCCGCCACCCGCGTGGGAGGGGCCGGCTCGAGGTCAGGCAGGTTTTCCGGGGGACGGCCGAAGCGATAGGCGTCGGCATCGCCGTCGGCAGCAGCGGTACGCGGACGGGCGGCGTCAGAGGGGGTGACTTCGGAGGTGGTCATGCTCGTGTCTCTCTTTCTCACAACCAGCCATGCTCGCGGTACCACGCCATGGTCAGGGGAACGCCTTCGGCCTGTGAAACCGCGGGAGAAAAGCCGAGCTCGGCCTGGGCTCGGTCGATCCCGGCGGTCCACGCCGACTGCTTGTTCATGGTGTTTTTCTGCCGGTTCGCCAGCCGAGGCTTTCCGTCGAGGCGCGAGACCAGCTCGCCACCGAAGGCCGCGACGTCGACGAGAAACCCGGGCAGGTCGATGTCCCGGACCTTGCGGCCCGCGGCTTCCACCACCAGCTCCTGAAAAGCTTCCCAGGTCACCGGAGCCCCGTCGGTGACGAAGTAGGCCTGGTTCTGGGCGCGCTCGGCCGTGGAAGCCATGAGGGTCAGATCCACGAGGTCGTCGACGAAGACCACCGACATCCACCGAGCGCGGTTGCCGAGGAACACGTTGAAGCCCCCGTGGGCCGTCTTGAACAGGTTGAAGTAGTCCACGTCCCCAGGACCGTAGACGCCGCCCGGACGAAGAATGGTGTAGGGCACGTCGGATGCGACGAGGACCTCTTCCGCTTCGAGTTTGGAGCGTCCGTAGTGCTCCACGGGCTGAGCGGGGTCTTCCTCGCGGTGAGGACGGTCCGGCGACGAAGGTCCCCAGGCCGCGAGTGAGCTGACGAGGACGAAGCGCTCCAGGGCATGCTCGGCGGCTTGGAGGCCTTCGAGGAGGCTACGCGTGGGCATCACGTTCGCGCGAGCGAAGTCGTCGTAGCTGACGCCTTTCGTGGCCCCCGCGACGTGAAAGATGTGGGAAGGACGTTCGGCGCGGATCACCGCTTCCAAGGTCGAGGGGTCAGCGTAGTCCACCGGAGCCGAACGTCCTCGCGGAGGCTCCGGCGAGGAGGCCCGACGCAAGGCCACGACATCAACGCCTCGTTCGAGGAGGGCGTCTCGCAAACGGCCGCCGATGAAGCCGCTGGCGCCGGTGAGGATAACGGGTCCGGATGGGTTCATGGCGCGGCTTCTCCAGCAAACGCACGGACGTTTGGCAAGTCATTGACAGGTCGAGGTGGCTTGCATAGCTTTCCGCGCCCACGTCCGGAGCCCGCCGTGAACCAGAAGACTGCCAAGCTCCTCCGCAAGTACGCGAAGGCTAACCCCGACCATAATCTGAACGCCCTCAAGCGCGAGTGGAACGACATGAACCAGTTCGAGCGTCGTGACGCCCGCGTGCGCATGATCTCGGAGCTCGAGGCGGCCCCGGCCGCACCCGCCGAGACTGAAGACGCCGCCGATCCCGCCTGAGCCCGTCCTCGGAGCTCGTTCGGGGCGCCTTTCCCGTAGGCGCCCCCACCCCTCCACCGATGCGCGCGCGCTGCTCCTCCTCGGAGGGCGGCAGAGGCCCGAATGGGCGCGGGCCGCTGAAGGCCCGCCGGTGAAAAAATAAGATGGAGAACGCCCGCAGCAGGGGGAGGATATGGAGGAGGAGCTGCGGGCGCCCCCCAACTTGGAACTGTCCCTATAGTCTGCCGCGCCGCAGCAAAATTCAACCCCTGGGTGCACCCCCGGGGGACTGAGGTCGGCGTCACAGATGTCTTCCAGCGAGGACCCGAGGAATGAGCTCGAAGCCGACGTCGCGAGCGCGGTCGGCCCAGCGATCGGCAGCATCTGGGACGAATAGGCCGATTCCGACCACAACGACGACCGCCGCGAGCATGGCCCCGGCCCAGGCCAAGACGAGCCGACGCCGTCCCTCTCCGGTGACCACATAGTCTTCCGCAGTGCACCAGACCACGGCCGCGCTGGCTCCGAGGGTGAGCACCAGCGAGGCGGAGAAGGCGGCTTCGAGGAGTCGTGGGGCGTGGCGAACCACCCCCGGAATCACCGCGAGAGCGACGGCAGCGGGAAGAAAGAGGGCCGCGATCGCCCTGGGGGATCGAGGCTGCCGGAGCCGCTCGTCGAGGGTGCTGGCGAGTCGGAGGGCTTCGTAGGCCATGGCCAGGAGGACCAGACAAGCCGCGTCAAAGAGCTCGACACGGTCGGTGATGCGCAGAGCTTCCAGGTTGGCCACCCGGCCTCGACCGCCGAAGGCCACGAGGGCAAAGGCCAATGCGAGCAGAATTCCGAGGAGGGCCAGGGGCAGGCCGCGAAGGAAGTCGTCTTGGGCCATGGTGCGAACCCCGGGCACCAGCCCGAGGACAACCCGAGTGATGCGGCCCCGGCGCCGGCTGAGTGATCGAGGGGTCGACGGGGCGGAGCGCTCCGGAGCAGCTGGCCGTGGCACCGCCGTCATTGCCCTCGTGGCTAGCGCAAGAAGGGCTCGGTTTCCACCGGGCTCGCCCGGGGAGGTCAGTCGTCGAGCAGGAAGAACTGATCCGCGTCGCTCTCCCCGGCCTGGGCGGCGAGGGCCGCAGGCTCGGTGCCTCGAATGAACGCTTCCTCGACGGAGCCTGGGGTTCCCGGCGCGCGACGCTCGCCGGTCTTGTGGTCGATGGTCACGAAGTGAATCGACTCCGGAGGGCGAAAGTCGGCGGTTTTATTCTTCACCGCGGACTTCATGTAGTTGACCCAAATGGGGAGCGCGGCCCGCCCGCCCTGCTCATAGCGGCCCATCGGGAGATCATAGTCATCGAAGCCCACCCAGACCGCCGTCGTGAGCTCGGGGGTGACCCCCATGAACCAGGCGTCGAAGCTGTCGTTCGTGGTGCCGGTCTTCCCGGCCACCGGAACCCCTACCTTCTTGGCTGGAGTGCCAGTCCCGCCCTCGACCACGTTCCTCATCATCTTGGTGATGAGGTAGCTGGTGTTCCGGTCGACCAGTCGCTTGGCGACCGAGGATGTCCAAGTGACGGCGCGATCGAGTTTCAGGCTGGAGTCGGCGAAGGGGTCCTTCGGCCATCCTTGGTCGAGCAGGACCCTTCCGTCCCGATCCTCGATGCGGAGGATCATTCGCCGCGGCGACCGCACTCCGCCGCTCGCGAAGGTTCGATACACATCGGCGAGCTCGACCATCTTTACGCATGAAGCTCCGAGCGCGAGGCCAAACTCAGGTCGCAGCTTGGTGGTGATGCCCAGGTGTCGGGCCCATCCGATCGCGTTGTGAAGCTTGACCGCTTCGAGCACTCGGATAGCCGGGATGTTCATCGAGTGCTGAAGGGCGAAGCGCAAGCTGACCTCACCCTGGAAGCTTCCTCCGAAGTTGCCGGGCTTGTAGTTGATGCCGGAGCGATTCACGAAGGGGGCGTCGAGGATCTTTTGGGCGAGCGTAAACTCGTTGAACTTGATGGCGGCGCTGTAGACGATCGGCTTGAACGCGGACCCCGGCTGACGACACGACTGGGTGGCGCGATTGAATTGAGATCTATCGAACGAGTAGCCGCCTAGCAGAGCAAGGACGTAGCCGCTCTCGTTGTGTAAAGAGAGAACCGCGGTCTCGAGATCCGGCTCTTGTTCGAGCACCACCACGTGGTTCGCGTCTCCCGCACGCGCGCTGAGTTCCGCGAAGCGCTTCGTCTTCATGCACACTTCAGGGGCCTCGCGGCGGCGGCGGCGCTTCTGAGGTGGGGGCTTGCGGCAAGCTCGGACGAGGAGCACGTCCCCCATGCGGAAGGTCCTCGGGATGTTGCGGAGGAGAGCGGCGTCGTAGCGGACCACAGGATTCGGGGCCCGAGCCCACTTCATGCCCTCGAGCGGCAAGATGGCTCGATGGGGCCCGATGTCGAGCTCGATGAGGTCCTTGTCGCGGTCCACTTCGCGAACCAAACCCACATAGAGCTCACCTCCTACGAGTCCCTCCTCATGGCCCCGATGTTCCAGCTCTTTCGTGTACTTGCGTACGAGTTCCTGTCGCTCCTGCGGGGCGTCGAAGTGAGCGAGGGGCCCGCGGAAGCCCTGTCGCTTATCGACCATGCGGAGCTTCTCGTAGACGGCGTCCTCCGCCGAGCGATAGCGCTCGACGTCGAGCGAGGTGAACACGCGAAGCCCCTTATCGAGCAGGGTCTCTTCATCGAATTGCTCAGCGAGGACCCTGCGCACCTCCTCGGTGAAGTAGGGCGCGACGTCCCTCATGTAGTTGGGCGCGGGGTACACGGTGATCGCGGTGGCCTCCGCCTCTTCGAGCTCCGCCTGCGAGATGATCCCTTCCTCGCGCATCCGACGGAGCACGTACTCACGGCGGCGGCGCGCCCGCTCGGGGTGCTTGAACGGGGAGTAGCGCGAGGGTGCCTGAGGTAAGCCGGCAAGCAGGGCGATCTCCGCTACGGAAAGGTCGCGAACGTCCTTTCGAAAATAGTTCTCGGCCGCTGCCTGAATCCCGTAGGCCTGATTTCCTAGGAAGATCTGGTTGAGATAGAGGGCGAGTATCTCCCGCTTGGAGAGCCGCGCCTCCAGGCGACGGGCGAGGATCGCCTCCCGGATCTTGCGGGTGAGCTTGCGGGCCGTGCCCGCCCCGTAGCCCTCCTGGGAGATGAGAAGCGACTTGGCGACCTGTTGAGTGATCGTCGAGCCCCCCTGGACGACCCGACCCGCCCGGGCGTTGGCGAAGGCGGCTCGAAGGATGCCCACGTAGTCGATGCCGGAGTGGACGAAGAAGCGGTCGTCCTCCGACGAGACGAAGGCGGCCACCAGTTTCGGGGGAAGGTCGTCGTAGCCGACGACGATGCGCTTTTCCCGATAGAGCTCGCCGATGACCTGTCCGGATTGGTCGTACATCCGGGTGACCGTGGGGGGCCGATAGTCCTCGAGGGTGTCGAGCGCCGGCAGGTCCGAGGCGAAGACCGCGTACATGGTCACACCCGCGATCGCCCCCACTACGACGGCAATGGCGGTCAGGAACAATCCGGCCCGGAGAAAGCGGCGGAGCCAGCCCCGAGGCCGCTCTCCCTCGTACTCGGTGGACATCGCGGCTGATATAGGCCAGGGCGGTGGCGCTGGCCACGGGCATTCGCGCTGAGGGCGGGCCAAGGATTGGGGGCGACCCGGTCTGCGCCGAAGGGGCGCCCTCCCGCACCGATTCGATGCATGAGGTCGTGAGCGCAGCGGCTGCGTTTCCTCGCCCACCGACGAGCGCGCAGCCACGAGGCGTCGAGTCCTGACACACCGGTCGGGGGTCGCATTGATTCACGTAGACCCCGAGGGCTAGCGTCCGCGCCGTGACGGTGACGCAGCCGCTGCGCTCACGACCTCATGCATCGAATCGGTGCGGGAGGGCGCCCCTTCGGCGCAGACCGGGTCGCCCCCAATCCTTGGCCCGCCCTCAGCGCGAATGCCCGTGGCCAGCGCCACC
>JBCBRU010000531.1:0-6306 GCA_039819565.1 Myxococcota bacterium
CCGAAGCTTGGGTGACCATGGGATGGGTCGGAGACGCCTTCTCCGACGCCCGGCTTCGCATCGAGTGCAACGACGGAGAAACCCAGGACCGAAACACCGTTCCGTCGGAGGAGTATGCGGTGGAAGACCTCGACCGCAGCCGGCTGAACGCAAAGCGGTGCCGGGCCGGAACCGTCACCGTGAGCTGCATCGGTGAAGAGGCCGAGCGCATCTCTGAGCTCTTTCAGGACCAACGGGGGACCTTTGACTTTCCGTACAACCCCAACCGCTGGTATCAATCGTCCACGCGGCGGGCCGAGACGCGCCCTCCGGTCCGCTACACGTTCACGATCTCGAGAAGCGACCTCCGAGAGCGTCGCTTCAACTGCAAATTCGACGACTAGCGCGACCTAGACGAAGCCCACTGACCCTCTGTACAGGGCACTGATTCCCACCGCGAAGCGACCTGAAGCGCGGTAGCAGTTTATGTGATCAACGGACGCCCTTTCGAGCATGGCCGGGTTGATGACGACGGCAGACGCTTGGATCTACCCTGGAGAGGTGACTCTCGGGCGGGACCAGCGGGTCTCTATCCCTCGGCGCCGGCTCCCTCCTCCCTCGGATGAAGTCATCAACCTCGCGCGCGAAGGAAACGCCGAGGCGCGAGGTGCACTGCTGGCGACGTGGGTTCCAGTCGTGTTGGCCTGGTGCTCGCGGTTGGGCGGACCGAGGGTGGATCCCGACGATGCCGCGCAGGACGTGTGGATGGTGGCGCTGCGCCGCCTCGACCAGCTCCATCGCGCCGAGATCTTCGCTTCGTGGATGTTTGGCATCACTCGACGGGTTCTCGCCCAACATCGCCGACGGGTTTGGGGCCGCCGGCGGAGCCCCCTCGACGTCGAGAGCATGGTTCACGAAGAGGGCTCGAGGGCCGGGGCCCATCGGGCGGAGATCCGTCGAAAGGTCTGGGAGGTCCTGGTCAGCCTCCCACTAAAGCAGCGAGAGACGCTCGTCCTCATGGACCTCGAGGGATGGTCTACGAGGGAGGTGGCGGAAATGACAGGCGTCCCTTCCGGGACCGTCGCAAGCCGCCTCCGCCTTGCTCGTCAGCGCTTCGAGCGGACAGCTCGGGCCCGGGGGTTGGCTCAACTCTTGGAGGCGGAGCAATGAAGCGAGACCCCCTACTCCAAGCCTTCGCCGAAGCCACTGAGCCCTCGCCGGAAGCCGCCCAGCGGGTGCAGATACGGGTCGAACAGGTGCTCGCCGTTCCCCCCCCGCAGCGCCGAAGGTGGAAGATGTGGCTGTTGGGTATGGGCGCCCCCTTGGCGGCCGCCGGCGTTCTCCTGACCGTCCTGATGCCTCTTCCTCGCCCCAGGTACGCCCTCGATCCCCTCGGCCCGGGAATCCTCGACCATCGAGCCTACGCGGCAAGCCCCCACCCGCCGACCTTCGACGAAGGCAGCGTCGTCCGCGTCGTGGCGAGACCCGTCACCGACGTTCCGAATCCCAGACAACACTGGCGCTCAGAACTCTGGGGAACCGACCCTCGCGGAAGCACACGACGCCTCGAGCGGGACCTCGCTATCTCGTCGGTCGGGACCTTCTCGACCGAGGCCGTCGCTTCGAACTGGTTTGGCGTAGAGGGCCGGTGGCGCCTCCATCTCCTGATCGGACCGCGGTCCTCACGACCGTATCAGCCCAAAGATTTGGGATCCGATGACATCATTCGCCTGGATGTCGACTTAATCTATCGACCCACTTCAGCTCAGAAAGAGGAGTATTAAGAATGCCCACGAGACGAGCACGGCTCGACCGAGAACCATTGTCGCTTCAATCCATTCGGGTTCACAGGGCCCTCGCCGTCGTCCTCGGCGCCCTCACGGGGTGCGGGGGACTGGGGCCGGAGGAGCTCGAGCCTGGGTTTGGCCAGGAGGCTTCGCCTCTGGCCCAGAAGGGGGACCCCTCTCCATCCGAGGATCCATGCCCTCTGTGTCGGCTTGAGTACGTCGATGAGAGCACCAGCGTGGGGGTCCTCCGGATTGCGCCACACCTCGCCTCTTCAGTCCGTATCGTCCTGGTCGGCGAAGATAAGTTCGGTGACGAGCTTTTCATCACGGAGACGTGGATCGCCAAGATCGTCCCGACCCTGCCCCTCACGGAAGTCGAGTTCATCGCCAAAGTTCCGGCGGCGATCTTCCCGGGCTCCGACAAACATCCTCAGGTGGAGCGCTTCCTCGCCCACGTATTCGACTCCGGCTCGTTCGCGGGACCACCTATCTCGATCGTCCCTCTGACGTCCGCCGGGCCCTACTACCCTTGAGGCGAGCCACGCGCTGCGTCTTGCTCCAGGGCCTTACGGTAGCGGTGACAGCGTCGGGATGTACCGTGAAGCCGGGTGATGACCACGACCCATGTCTCGCCCCGGCCATCGAAGCGCGCGCTCTCGGCCAGCTCGACAAGGCGCTCCACCACCTCTCGGTCTGCATCTCCCCGTCGCCCGCCGCTCTCCTGGAGAAAGCCAGCTTACTCCACCAGCTCGGCCAAGCCTCCATGCCCGTGTGGCGCTTGGCCTTCGACGAGGCCGTGAGTCAGGGAGCCGACCGGCTGGCGGGGCGGGCCGCCCTAGCCCTCGCTCAGATTCTACTGAAGCACGGAGAGACTCGCCAAGCTCGCGAGACTCTCGCTCGCCTCGAGCGCAGCGCCGTACTCATCCCCCCGGACCTGGAGGAGTGGAGACAGTACGTGGAGGCGCTTCTGCTCCGCGATGAAGGGCGCGTGGATGAGGCGAGTGAAAGGCTTGGGAACCTGGTCCGAGAAGCGAGCGGGCAGGTCTCCGTGTCGGCCCTGGTGGCTCGCGCCAACCTGTGGGGCCGGACGGGGCGCGCGCAACGCGCATATCGCTCTTTGCGAGATTCGGTCGCGCTTCGCGAGGACCTCACGCCTGCTCTTGCGGCCGGCCTCTCGCACGCCGCCGCGTGGCACGGCGTGCTCGCCTTGGAGGACGAGATCGGTCGAGGCTTCTCGCCCGACCTCTCCCGTCTCCAGAAAGTCGAGGAGCTACTCAGGGATGCGGAGATCGCCTTTACGCATCTCGGCGAGCCGACCCGCGCCGCCGCGATTCGACTCGACAGAGATTGGCTTCGCTCTAGCCAAGGGTTGACCTCCACCACCTCGGTCCCCGAGTCGTCCTTGCGCCTTCGAGAACGGGGTTATCACCTCCTCCTCGATTCCAACCCGATC
This sequence comes from Myxococcota bacterium, assembly GCA_039819565.1. Taxonomy (GTDB): domain Bacteria; phylum Myxococcota; class Kuafuiibacteriia; order Kuafuiibacteriales; family Kuafuiibacteriaceae; genus JAHQVK01. Next base: position 3,220 of record JBCBRU010000531.1, read on the forward strand.
GCGGCTCGGCCCGGGCGACGTTCGGCGATCAGGCGTTGGCTGAAAACCCACGGACGCGTCGACGATGACCTTGCCGTTCGCGCCGAACTCCTGCTCGCCGAAGCTGGCGATCCGAAGGTCGCGTACTCTGCATGGCTTCGTTTGGGGGAGCTCACGCTCACGCGGGGTCTCCTCCACGGTTGGTCCGACGTCCTCGGCCGCCACGCTCCTCTCGTCGAACGATTCCTCGTCAAGGAGGCGGAACAAGGACGCCTCGCCGAGGCTTTTGGCTTGGCCGCCCTTTGGACCGGAGCCCCCTTTCGCCGCCTCAGAGCACGGGCCTGTATCGCGGCCAAAGGTGAGACGCTCACCGCAGATCGCGACCTCTACTGGCGCTTGCGACAGCGAGAGTGGAGGACGGCCTCTCGCATGCAGGAGCTTTCTCTGACCGGACTTCAGGCTGAGCGGGAGGTCGCGGCAAAGCATCGACGGAAGATCGAGCAGCTCCTGAGACGGCTGACCCGTACGTGTTCACCCCACCAGGAGCGCTCCTGGCAAGCGGTGGTGCAGGATCCATCAGCATGGACCCGGCGTCTACAGGCTTCCCTCGGACCCGAGGACGTCATCACTCTAGATGTAGCGGAAACTCGGTTCATCGTCGCCCGCTCGAGCATCCGTTGGGCGAGCGGAAGACCGCGGCCGTTCACCTCAGGCCGCATCTATCAGGTCTTTCCGAGTGGCCGTAAGCCTCCCCCGACCGCCGCTACCCACGTCTGGCGAATTCCGGACCCAAGTATTCTCCTCGACAGGACACCCAAGGACTGCCCGGGAGCACCCGTCATCATCGCAGACCCAGAGCGCAACCTGCCCGGCGCCCGACGGGCGGGGCGAAGGCTGAGCGAGAGCTTCCCGGAGGCTCTGTATATCGAGGGCGCCGACGCGACCGTGGCCGAGGTGACTCGACGCGTCCAAGGCGCACGATGGTGGGTCTTCAATGGTCACGGCGAGCTGAGCGAAGAGGGCTCTCGCCTGCGCTTGGCGGATGGCCCTCTCCATCCCACGGACCTTCTCCTCGCCGGAGGTGCATCCTGTTACGTGTTTCTCTTGGGATGCGAGACAGCCCACCGTAACCCCATATCGGGGCGCCCGAGTCTCGCAGACACCCTGCTGGCGGCGGGGAGTCGGGTGGTGGTCGGGGCGCACGGGCGGCTCAGTGACGCGACGGCCGAAGCCCTCGTTTCGGACTGGGCCCTCGAGAAGCGCCTTCCCACCCAGCCTTCCGACCTCGAAGCGGCGGCACCGCACTCAACGCCTGCGCTGGACTGGTACGGCACGCCTGGTCTGAGCCGATCGGCGAAATAGAGTTCCCCGACAGCGCCCCCTTATCCTTCCGCCGGATGGCTTGGCTCGAACCCTCAGTGCCCAAGAGAGATGCCGAAGGCGCCTCCCGTCAGGGTCGCCGGGAGGAACAGCGTCGGGGTATTGGATAGGCTCCGTCGTCGGAGACCCTCGTACACGTAGATGCCTCCGTCGACGTCGTTCAGCCAGGGCGCACCGACGAGGAGCTCATCGAACTGGTTGCCGTCGACATCGCCGATGAATGCCACGTCTTGACCGAAGAAGGCGACAGTTCCGCCCGTGTCGATGGTGAGTGTTTGGTCGGGAGTGCGGGTGCTGGTCCGGGCCTGACGACCAGGCCAGATCGGACCAAAGATGACGTGGGCCTCCCCGGCAAGGTTGGACGCGTCAGTTTCGCCAATCGCGACATCCGCGATGCCGTTGCCGTCTACGTCGCCGCCGCCGCCCACCTCCCATCCGAAGTAGCCGCCGGTGTTCCCAGCCGGAGGCACGAAGGTCACGGCGGGAGTTGCGCGGACACCACGTCGACCACCTAGATAGAGAAACGCCCGCCCGGTGAAACCATCGACCAGCGGCTGGCCCACCATGAAGTCCCCGTAACCATCCAGGTTGACGTCTCCGACCTCGGACACGGACTGACCGAAGCCGAGGAACGGACCATCCGGACTCTCCAGAACGAGGTCTGCGGAGGGGCCGATGGGTCCGGGTCCCCCATAGTAGATATGCACCCGGCCGGGGGATCCACCGCCGAACAGAACGTTCCGCTGCTCGGCGATGATGAGGTCTGGGTATCTGTCGCGATTGAGGAAGGTTGCGCACATCGAGTTCCCGAAGTTGTCGAGAAAGCCCCCGCTCCCGAAGAGCGTATCGCTGGGGGTCGTATCCAGACCATGGAGCCCCCCTCGATAGACGAAGACGACGCCGTCTTGAACATCCTCAATCGAGGTCGCGATAGCCGAAACGATGATGTCGTCATATCCGTCGCGATCGAGATCACGCGCCCGCTCCACTCTGAAGCCGAACGCTCGTGTATCCTGAACGCCGGTATCTACAGCTCGGAGGACCTGGTCAGGAGTCGCGGGCAGCCCACTCCGGCGACCGAAGTACACGTAGACCGCCCCTCCCCCGGGGGCGCTGTTGGCCCCCACCACCAAGTCACCATAGCCATCACCATTCACATCGCCCGCGAAGGTTGCATCTGAGAAGGCTTCGAAGTCATCAGGTAGAGGATCCGGAATCACGAGATCCGGAACGACGGCGAGCCCGCTAGGCCCGCCGTAGTATACGTTGACCTCTTCGTCGATCGTCGCGAAGCCATCGACGGCCGCCGCAGCCAGATCCGCGTACCCATCGCCGTTGTAGTCCGCGGGGGGTCTGAAGATCTCACGGTACCGACGCGCGATACGACGGTAGATGGACAATACCGACCCGGAGCTGGGCCCCGGGCCCATCGACCTCCGCAGCATCGACGAGACCTGCTCGCGAGAGCGGGGCGCGTAGCTATCGTCCTCCGCCCATGCCGACGGAACGGCGAGCATCAGCGTCGAAAGGGTTGCACACATGTGGTTCCAACAAAACATAGTCGTCCTCCTCGCGGGCCGCGGGCCTAGATGCGTCCGGCGAAGTCGGACTCCCGCTCGCAGCGCGTCGAGTTCGACACCATCAATGCTCGCTCGCGCGTACTCAGATCACACGATCTTACCTCTACGAACCCTCGTAGAAAGGTGATCGGGTGGACGGCGAGGGGAC
>JBCBRU010000532.1:0-6298 GCA_039819565.1 Myxococcota bacterium
GGAATCGGCCGATCTCGCCCAGTCTGCTGGTAGGTGTCCAAAATCAGCCTGATTTCGTGGGTTTCGATGGGTTCTAGACTGGTCGGGGGCGAAATCGCGCCGGAAACCGATATTTCGGACACTTCGAGCGTTGCGGACCGCTTCAGTTTTGGCTAGCGTCCGCCCCGAATCAGGCGCCGCTCGGCGGCGCCAGGAGGTTTGGATGGCTACCAAGAAGACAACCGCAAAGAAGAAGCCCATGGAGATGCTCCTCGTTCAGTCGAAGGTGAAGGAGTACGTGCGTGGGGCCGACATGATGTGCTCCTCGGACCTGATCGAGGCCCTCAACGAAGAGATCGGGCGACTCCTCGATCGCGCTGTACAGCGCGCCCAGGAGAACGGCCGCAAGACCGCTCGCGCAAGCGACGTCTGAGCAAATGGGCGGCGCGCAGCCGGGTCCCCATCCGGCTGCGCGCACTCCTTGAGCGACCCTACATCTTTCTCATCTCAGCGAGCTCCGGCATTCGAGATTCCGAAGAAGCCGGGGAGGCGCGTGCCCCATCATGAAGTTTCGACTCAAACGGCGCGTAAAGAAGATGAACGTCTGCACTCGGTGCGAGGCGACGATGGACCGGCGCACGTCGATTCCTGAAGGCGCCGGACGTCGCTACTGGGGCGACGTGGAGCCGTATGTGTACGTCGGCGACGCCGAGATTCACCACTTCATCTGCACAAGCTGCGGAAACCTGACCGCTATACAGTTCCGTGAGGCCGCCTGATGTCGTCCGGACGCGGACCCCGTCGCCCGCATCCTTCATCACGGTGGCGGCGACACGGAAGTCCTGGTTCTCTCGCTCGCCCGCCGACCACGACCCGGTCCACAGGGGGCTCAGTCCCCGCGCTCGAGGCGTCGACGACGGCGGCTCCGCCTCGCCTCGGGACCCTCCCGAGAGATCAAGACGAAGCCGCGGCACGAGAGCGCCGCGCGCTCGCCGGCGGCGACCGGGTCGGAACCGAAGATCTTTCGGCCAACGAGCTGGCCCAGTTCTCGGAAGTGGCCATCTGTCGCCATTTCTTCGCCAGGATGGCCGCGCCCGCGGCGGACCGTAGCCAGGAGATTCGCCGTTTGGCGGATCTTCTCAGTACCCTCGAGCCGCGTCGTGGTCAGCGGATTTTGGCCGAGCTCCTTCGGGCCGAACGTCTCATCGATGTCTATCCGCTGGAGCTCCTCGTAGCCGGTCTCGACCGCGAGGCCGGCTTCGCAGGGCGCTGGACCCGAGGAAAGATCGTCTTGAACCGAAGCCAGGTCGAGTCGCGGTTGTATTTGCCCGCGGAAGCCGTGCTCTTGCGCGTTCCGCTGGGGGCGACGGTCTCCGCCTTCGCCCTCGAGGGGGGGGGAACGCCCGGGTATCACCTGTTTCCCGGACCCCCAGGGCACTACTGCATCGAGATCGGATCGCGCGGTCGGTACCGGGTTTTGCTCGGCGCGCGCGTTCGGGGGATGGATATTGTCGACGCCGTCCACGTATGGGTGGAGCCCGACCCGCCCGCTCGAGGGTAGAGGGCATTGCCCCGGAGAACGCCCGTCATGATCCGCTCTTGCACGCTCCTTCCCGCCCTATTTTCACCTCTCCTATTTTTCGCCTGCTCCGACGGAGGCGGTGATCTGGGCGGAGACCCCGGCGACGCTGGGCCCAATCTCCCTGATGCTCGGGTCCTGACGCCCTCCGAGGATATGGGGGTCGCGACGGGACCGGCTCCGACCTTGACCCGGGTGACGCCTTCCGCGGGTCCGTCAGGCGGGGGTACGCGAGTCACCTTGCGGGGTACGGCGTTCTCCGAGCCGCTGGAGGTCTTCTTCGGGGCTCTGCCTGCAGCCACGGTGGCGCTCCTCGACGATCGGACAGTGGCCGCGACCACTCCGGAGGGGACCCTCGGAGTGGTGAACGTCCAGGTTCGAACCGCGGGGGGAACCGCGGAGCTCCCCAACGCCTTTACGTACGTAAGGGAGCTTCGACTCGACGCCGTGACGCCCAGCCGCGTCCCCGACGAGGGCGGCGTGGAAGTGACCCTTACCGGGAAGGGCTTCACGCCGGAGACCGTGGTGCTCATCGACCGCACCCCTCTGCGCGGAGCCACGGTGGTGAGCGAAGAAGAGATCCGCGGATGGATGCCGGCCGTCTCGCCGGGGCGGCCTGAGGTTCGAGTCATCACCCGCGACGGGGCGGTCCGACGCAGCGATGCCCTCGTCTCCTTCGGGACCCCGGACCTCGATGCCCTCGCCCCTGGGTATGGACCCATCGGGGGAGGCGTCCAGCATGAGCTCTCGGGCGACGGCTTCGCGGACGCGAGTGAGGTTCGAGTCGGGGACCAAGCCGCCGTCGACCTAAGCCTGCTGAGCAATCAGCGCCTCTCCTTTACGTCTCCCGCGCTCGCGCCAGGGCCGCACGCGGTGCGGGTGATCAACGCCGACGTCGACGGCTCCGCGGCGGGGCTTTACCTGGCCTTCGACCCGAGCCGGACCGATTTCCGCGTGATCGGCGCCACACCCTCGAAGGTCTCCGCCGGCACCGCGGCGGTGGTGGCCATCGTGGGCGGGGGTTTCTCGTTGGACGTTCGGGCCACCGCCGGTGGCCGCGCGCTCAACCTCCGGCGTCTGAGCGCCAACGTGCTTGAGGTCGACCTTCCTGCCGATCTCCCTGAAGGCTCGACCCTCCTCGAAGTCTCCAGCGGTCCCGGCCGGGCCACGACTCCGGTCGAGATCGTTTCCTCGCCGCAAGTGGTGTCGGTCGCACCGGCCGCAGGGCCGGCCGCAGGAGGCACCGAAGTTACGGTGACCGGGACCGGGTTCCGAGTGGGCATGGCCGTGCGCATCGGGGACGTGCCCCTTGCCGAGATCAACGTTGTCGACGCGAACACCGTAACCGGCCGCACCGTGGCCGGAAGCCACGGCCCGGCCGACGTGGAGGTGAGGGTGAACGGACTTCGAGCGGAGCTCCCGGCCGCCTTCAGGTTCGAGGAAGCCTTCGAGGTCGTGCGTATTGAGCCTATCGAAGGCTCCATCGCCGGGAACACCTACGTCTCGGTCATCGGACGGGGCCTCGGCACGGGAGTTCCGGGGGAGCTCGGCGTAGACTTCGGGGCTCAGACAGGGCTCGGTCCCCAGCTCGAAAACGGCTCTGTGCTCGGCGTTCGAGCACCCGCGGCGGCCGCAGGATTGGTGGACGTTGCGGTGCGGGCGGGGTCTGGCCGGGACGCGTCGCTGGCCGACGCGTATACTTATTTCAATCCTCGGCTCCTGGCAGGCGGGGCGTGGGGCGGTGCCATCGAGGGGGCCGTCAACGTGGCTGTCCTCGACGGCAGCGGACAGCCGCTTCCTGGCTTCACTGTACAACTGGGGACCGAGGCCGACCCGCTCTACCGCGGGCTAACCGACGCGAATGGCCTGGCCACGATTTCGAGCCCCGAGATCCGGGGGGCCCAAACGGTGACGGTGGGCCGAGAGGAGCAGGAGTTCGTGACCTTCATGGACATCAATGCTCGAAACTTGACCATGTTCTCAGCGGGGTATCCGCAAGTGCAGCCCCCCGACGCGCCGGTCTTTCCTTGCCCCGAGCCGCAGCAGGCTCCGATCGTTCGTGGCCGTATCTTCGAGCTGAAATCCGCGCTCGACCCGGAGACAAACCCCGACATCATCCCGCTGGTCCGGATCACGTACACGCAGGCCAACGTCTTTTCTCCTAATCCGGCCGAGCCTCCGGAGCAGTTCGATTTCGTCTTTGCCGAAGGTGAGGAGTACGAGATTGTGGTCACCCGAGCAGGAACGGTTGCGGTCTATGCCATCCTCGGGGACTTCAACCAGACGACTCAGGAGTTCATCCCCCGTCAGATGGGTATCGCCCGGGGCATTCCCGTGGCTCCGGACACGGTCACCGAGAACGTCGATATCGCTCTGAACATCGAGATGGACCAAACCCTGAGGGTGCGTCTGGACAACCCGCCCAACCAAAATCCTGGCCCGAGTCTGAGCGCGGTCTTCCCTTTCCTAAATCTGGACTCGGACGGCGTCATTCCCTTCGACGCCACGTTCGTGCCGTCCGGGGGCGAGCTGGTGCTTCGGAACATGCCGGCTCTGGCCGAATCTCAGTTCTTTTACATGGGTGGGAGCTTCACTCAGGGCACTACGGGCCTTTCTTCTCCCTATTCGCTGACCCTAGTCGAGTCGAGTGCTTCCGCGGAGGATGGCGTCGACCTCGGGCCCTACCTAGAGATGCCGACCAACGTGCAGCCCAAAGCCGGAGAGCTTCTGACGAACGGTCGTCTCAGCTGGAATCAAGGGGGTCCCACGCCCGACCTGACCACGCTCGCGGTCGTGGACGTGGGCACCGCCGGCGGGCAGTGCTGCATCGACATCAACATGAACGGCCAGTGCGAGGACGCCGAGCCGCGGCAAGGGGGAGCGCTTCCTACCCAATTCAACCGGTGGAGCCTCTATGCACGCGGCGGGCAGCAGAGCTACGAGCTCCCGCGCATGCCTCTCGATGTGCAGGCCTTTGAAGCCCCTCGTTCTTACTCCTACCTTCTCCAGCTGGCTCTCGCGCCTCGCTTCTCCTGGGAGGAGTTCGCGTACAACCAGTTCTCGCCCTTCTTCTGGCAGAGCTGGGTCGTTTGGTCCTCCCAATTCACCGTCAAGGAGGAGACGGACTGACGTGCGCGCCTCGATCTGTTCTGTCCTCATGGGTGTCGCGCTCGTCCTAGCGGGGTGCGACGAGACCGGAAATACCGATAACTCCTGCACCGCGGACTCGGAGTGTGTGATTCCTGGGACGCGCTGCGGACCGCAGGGACAGTGTATCTGCGCAGCCGACGAAGCCTGCGCGAGTGACCAGTTCTGTAACTCTGCGGGCGTATGTCAGACCCGAACAGGGTGTGCGATCACGGCCGACTGCGCCGAAGGCACGTTCTGCGATATCGCGTCGGGCCTTTGTCTCGACGACCCGGGGCAGCCGGGCATCGGGAGCCCCTGTGGGCTGTCCAGCCAGTGCGCCTACGGGACGGTGTGTCGCGACGGGACCTGTCAGGACGGGTGCTTCACGGACGGTGACTGTCCCCTTGGTCAGGTATGCCTCGAGGGCTTTTGTTTCACGGGAGGGCCAGGTCAAACCATCTGCTCGGACAGCGAGTTTTGCGAGTATGGGGCGGTGTGCGATAGCGACAACATCTGCCGCGACGATCGTCGCGGACCCTACTGCCGCGGGTGCAGCCCCCGGACGTCGATGAACCCAAACCCCTGTGACGATCCGAGGAACTTTTGTCTTATCAACTCCTTCGAGCTGGGAGGGTTCACGAACTTTTGCGGCGTTGACTGTTCACTCGGTCAGCCCTGTCCTAGCGGGTACGGGTGCAACAACGTCATCGTGCTCACCGACGCCGTGTGTCTCAACACTGCCCAGTGCCGATGTGACGCCAACGAAATCTCCTTTGCCTCGGCAGCTTGCTCGGTCAGCACCCCATGTCAGCCCACCTTGCCGGGTGGACAGCCAGATCCGGATGCCACCCAGTGCGTTTTTCCTGGTAGCGCCGCTTGTAACGGGGGCACCGCGGGAGGGGCTGCGAGCTGCGTGGTCCCCAGGGGCCAGACCGAGGGCAACTGTACGTGCGCCGCGGACGCAGACTGCCCCAATGGTGGCGCCTGCGTAGCCGGGCTCTGCTGCGGGGGAGCGGTGCGGCCGGAGGAGGATCTTCGCTGCGTTGTGGGCGAAGGCCGGGTGTCGGGGTTCTGTACCTGCGCCACGGATGACGACTGCGGCAACGACAGCTGCGATCCGAGCTCGGGCTCGTGCCGAATCACCGGGATCCCATGCACTCCTGGCAATGGAGATTGCCCGCCCATCGCTTGCATCAACGGGGGCTGCCTGATCGGTCAGAACTGCGCCCCCCAACAAGGGTTGACCTGCTCCGAGGTGACGGACCGATGATTGACGAGACGAGCCCGCTCGACCGGGTTCGTCGGATCGAAGCGGACCTGGCCCGCGGCGCGGCCTGGGTGACGCTGTTGGCGGTCGCCTGGGCCTTGGCCCTAGGTACGGCGTTTCTGCTGGGTCACGCCTTAGGGCCAACCCCTCTGCGGCCGATCGAGGCGGCCGTGGCCTATTCGGGGCTGCTCCTGCTGGCGCTCGGGGTGGCGCGCCCCATTGTGAGGAACCGAGGCCAGCGAGATGCCTTGGGCCGGTGGACCCTACGAGAGGGTCAGACTCGTCGCACCGTCCTCATCTTCCCGGACCATGTCCGCATCGACGGCGAGATCGTGCTTGGCGAC
>JBCBRU010000533.1:0-6292 GCA_039819565.1 Myxococcota bacterium
CGACGTAGTCGTTCAGCACCTGGGCGTCGTAGCCGAGGCTCGCGAACGGAAAGACGTCGCCCTCGTCCGTCTCCAGCACCCGCAGCGGGGTCGGCCTCGTTTTTAGATCCCGAGAGCGCTGAGGAGATTCCGCTCGAACGGGGCTCCACCCTCTTCGAAGGGGTAGCGCGGGCGATTCTGGTAGGGACCACGCCCTACTACGGCTTCGGGATGAAGGTGCTCCCTCACGCCGAGCGCCGATGGGATCGATTTCACCTTCGAGTGAGTACCGCCAGCATCCCCTACGTGCTCACCCACCTCCCGGCTATCTGGAAGGGCACGCTGCGGTCCCCTCGCTTCTTGGACTTCCTGGTCGAGGACGTTTCGGTGACTTCGAGTCAGAAGCTTCCGCTCCAGCTCTCCGGCGATGCGGGAGGGCACGCGGATGCTCTCCGTGTTCGACTCTCCGAAGAACGCTTCCGGCTCCTCCGCCTGCGGTAGGCTCCGAGGGCGGTGACCGACCCGGAGCCCGATCGTCTCATCGAGATTCCCTTTGACGTGGCTCCTCACGAGCACGGGCTCCGGCTCGACCTCTTCTTGTCCCGCCGGATGAAGCGCATGTCGCGGAGCTTAGCGGCACGGCTGGTCCGGGACGGCCGGGTCCGCAGGGTGCCCGAGGGGTCCCTAAAAGCCTCCGCTCGGGTGTTCACCGGAGATCGCGTCATCCTCAAGCGGAGACCGCTCGACGAGGGCTCCCCTGACGACGTGGTCGTATCCATCGTGCATCAGGACGACCGGCTGGTCGCGGTGAACAAGCCCGGAAACCTCGTGGTCCACCCCACGGCATCGCACTATCACCGCACTCTGATTCGCATCATGCGGTCCCGCCTCGAGGACGAAGCGCTGGATCTGGCCCATCGCATCGACAAGGAGACGAGCGGACTCGTTCTCATCGCCCGAGACTTTCAGGCGGCCTCCTTGCTGAAGCGCCAGTTCGCCGAGCGAGAGGTCGAAAAGAGCTACCTCGCCATCGTGGCTGGCCAGCCCCCTGCAGATCGATTCACGGTCCGAGCTTCCGTGCGATTGGCTGACACCGTCAGCAACGTGGTCATGGAGGTGGTCCCCGATGAGCATCCGGATGCGCAAGTAGCCTTGACGGACGTGGCCGTGCTGGCCCGAGGCGAGACGGCGGCGCTGGTCGAGGCACGGCCGAAGACGGGCCGACAGCATCAGATTCGGGTGCACCTCCTTCACTCGGGGGTCCCGATCATCGGCGACAAGCTCTACCTGGGGGGAGAAGACTTCTTCATGGATGCGCTTCGTCCCGAGTTTCAGGAAGAGGACATCGTGGCCGAGGTGGGCCATGTTCGCCAAGCTCTTCACGCTTGGAAGGCCGCCTTTCGCCACCCGGGGACGGGGGAGCGGATGGAGCTGACGGCTCCGTTGCCCCCGGACCTCGTGGCCCTCGCAGAGCGCCACGCCCTGGCGGTGACCGAGGTGCCGGGGGCGGCCTGAACCTGCGACGCCCCGCCCCGGGGCACCCGGTTGTCTACGAGGCTCCCCTTGGGCATTCCGCATAGACGTGGCGGTAGGGTTCGACAGCGCGCAGGTTCGAGAGCTCCTGCGCAATCGGGAGGCAAGGGGGCTACGGATACCTCTTTTTGCTCGCGTGGTCCTTCTCGCGGTGGGGTTCGTCAGTATCCTCGCCTGGGATCTTTCTGGGGGAAGCGAGACCACCTCGAAAACGCTGCACTACTCCGTCATGGGGGTGTTGGTCAGCGGAGTGGCGTTCAACCTCTACCTTTATCAGCGGCTCTGGCGCTGCCGGGACGTTGAGTGGATAGGCACCACGGGGGCCGCCTTCGACGGCGGTCTGACCTTCGCGTTCCTGGGCCTCATTTTGTGGGCGCTGTCCGAGGATGGCCTCTCCCCCGCCTGCGTCTTCAAGAGCGAGCTCCCCGTGACCTATTGCACTCTGGTCATCATCAACGGGCTGGCCCTTCGCCCGCGCTATCCCTTGATCGTCGGCATCGGTGCCGTGCTCTCCCTGGTGGCGGCTTTGGTCCTCGCCATCCTCAGCCCCGCCACCCGCTTTTCGTCCGAAAGGTTCGTAGTGTTGACAGGGCAGGGGCACGACGCCACCCAGATCGTCTTCACGGTGCTGATGGTGGCCGGTATCGTCGCTGCTACGACCTTCGCCGCCCACGTTGCGCGGACAACGATACGAGAGGGGATTCGGCGCGAGCTCGAGTTCGCACGGCTTCAAGAATCCCAGCTCCGCCTCGTCATGCAGGAGAAGGTAGGGGCGCTCGGACGACTCGTAGCTGGGGTGAGCCACGAGCTGAACAGTCCTCTTGGGGTCCTTCGGAGCGGTCTCGACACGCAATCCAAGTTGCTTATCCGAATGGAGGACGCGGCCGAAGATCCTCCGCGCATGAAGAAGCTTCTCGAAGTGGGAAAGGACGGACTGACCGGGCTTCAGACCGCCGCCGAGCGGATATCGACGCTCGAGGGATCATTGCGTGCTCTGTCTCACCTGGATGAATCAGGCCTGCAGCATGTAGATCTCCACTCGGAGCTGGAGACCATCGTCGATGCGGCCCGCCGGGAGACGAGTGCGGATACGCCGATCGTCCTCGAACGCGGCCAGGTCCCCCCGGTGGAGGTCGAGGCCGCGGTGATGAGTCAGGCGCTCTTGGCTCTGGTCGGGTGGATTCTTCGCGCTTCGAACGACGAGCACCCTGCCGTCATCCGCACCGATGCCGATGAGCGCGAAGTGAGCATTGCCATCGAGGGCGGAAGCCGAAGTTTGTCCCCCGAAGAGCTCGCCAGCCTCTTCGAAGTGCACTTCGACGGCTCAGGGCCGAGGGTGCGGGCCGAGATGGCTCTTGCGGCCTCGCGCGCCGCGGCCATTCGGCACGGGGGAGACGTGACCGCGGAAGCTCTGGAGGGCGAGGGGGTGCGCTTCACCGTGCGCCTGCCCTTGGCTTCGGCATAGGTCCAAGCGCCGCTCAGGAGCCACGGAGGAGAGCCCCGAGATCCGGAACCTCGATCGGCTCCTCCGGAGTCTCGGCGAGTCGTCGCTGCATTCGGAAGGCGTCCTCGTGGCCGCCGTAGTGACCGTCCAGGTGGTCGCGGATCCGGAAACCGAGCCTCTCGTAGAAGTTGACGGCGGCGGCGTTTCGAACACGCACGTGCAGCCACAGCGACTCCAGTCCGGCGTGCGTGGCTTCCGCGGCGAGGAACTCGAGGACGGCCGTCCCCACTCCGCGCCGCCTAAAGCGAGGGTCGACCCCGAAAAGAATGAGCTCGCCATCATCGCTGCCTAGCTCGAGGGCGCCGAAGCCGGCCAAGGTCCCGCCTGGAATCCGGGCCACGGCGAGCTCGGTGTCCGGCCGTGACATCAACCGAGCGATAGCCCCCGCCCGCCACTGCCACGCGAAGCCGGCTTCGATCTCATCGCGGCAAAGGGCTGCGATGGCCGGTGCGTCCCCCCCGGAGGCGGGCTCGACGCGAAGGGCGCCGCTCACTGTGGCGCCCTCCTCAAGGCGCTCGCCACCGCGGCGACCACCAGATCCTTTACATCGGTGAGACGGTCGAGGTTTCGTTGGCTCACCTCCAGCAGTATGCCGGCGTAGGTCTCAGGAGCGAAGTCGCGGCGAAAGTTGGTGACCAGGTAGTCTTCGACGCCGCCGTAGGGTTGGTTTCGGGCGGCCGAACCGCCGCCGCGCCCGAGGCCGTGTAAGAGCGCCCGGGCCACCTCACCCTCCAAGCCGGTGTCCCGTTCGTGGAGCACTCCGAAATCCCACGGCCGAGCCTCCCCCCCGAAGTCCGCCGAGAACGAGTGTACGGAGAGATGGAGCACCGGTCCGATTTCGAGGGCGGAGTCCACCGCGTCGCGCGCCGCCCGCCAGTAGGGGGTGTGGTAGTCGCGAACTCTCGTTTCTCGCCCTTTGGTCCCCAGGTTTCGATTTCCCGGCACGGGCACGCCGAAGGCCACCTCGGGAACCACCTCCGGGTTGTTCGGCCCGCGGTTGAGATCGGCCACGAGTCGGCTGTAGCGGCCGGCGAGGAGAGGCACGCTCCACCGCCGGGCCACGGCCTCCGCGACCTCGTGGGCGCCGGGGTCCCAGCCGACGTGAGACGTCACCACCTCCGGAGGGATCCCGAGCTCGAGACCATCGGGCACCTCGTGGGCGGCGTGCTCGCAGGTCACCACCAGCTTCAGCACGCCGCGAGAAGAGCACGCTGTCCCCGAGTCGTCTTCCAAACGCCGCCCTTTTGGCGTTTCGCTTCGCGCCAGGTCCTGAGAAGGTTCTCGGGATGACCGTTCGCGTGGGCCCCGGAATGACGGCAGCGCTGCTCCTCATCGCTTTTCTGATCGCTCCCTGGGCGGTTTTTCAGTGGATGGAGCTCATCATTGACCACTCGGGGGGAGAGCTGGTTTGCGCCCTCGATGAGGTCTGGAACTGCGGTGCGGTGTGGGACGCGCCTTTGGCCAAGTCGTTGCACCGATTTACGGGCCTCCCGGTGGCCGGGTGGGGCGCCGTGTGGGCCCTGGCCGCGTTCGTGGCGGCGCTGCAGATCCCTCTTCGAGAGTCTCCTCGCCTCGGAGTGCTCGCGGCCCGGATCGTGGGTGCCGCGGGCATCTTGTCCTGCCTCGTGCTCTTCGGCGTCAGCCTGTCGATAGGAGCGATGTGCGCGACCTGCCTCGTGACGTACGTCCTGGTGGCCGGCTACGCGGGTATCGCTTTCTTCGGAGCGCGTGGCGCCGCGCCCATGGCTCAGGCGCCCTCCGCTCTGCTTCCCGTGGCCGCGGCGGTGTTCGTAGGCTGGCTGGCCCTATTGGGCCCGGGGCTGGCGACCACCATCGACCGGGATCCGGAGCTCCCTCCCCGCACCGCCGCCGCCGCCGGGGCTCCGGCCCCGGAGGGGCCGGCGAAGGACGCCGATCATCTGGAGCTGGAGGCGCTGGTGCGTAGCCTGCCTCCGGTCGGGAAGAAGACCCTCGCCGAGGCGCTGGAGTCGCTGTCGAAGCCCGCTGTCGACCTCGGCACTCCGCGCCGAGTCCTCGGGTCGCCGGACGCACCGATTCTACTCACCGACTTCAGTGATCTTCGCTGTCCGCACTGCCGCATGCTGGCCCTGGCGCTTCCCCAACTCGAGAAGCGGCTCCCCGGCCGATTCCGCGAAGCGCCGCGCTACTTCCCGCTCTCCGCGAACTGCAACGCGGAGATGCCCGAGCAGATGGTGGACCCCACCGGGGTAAGGTGCTTCGCAGCCAAGGTGCTCCTGTGCCTCGAGGACCAGCCGAACTATGCTTCGCTCCGCCACGCCCTTTTCGAGAAGCAATCAGAGTTGACCGAAGAGCTCGTCCTGGAGCTCGCCGCCGCGCATGCGGAGCTCGGCGAGGACGCAGCTCGGGCCTGTCAGAAGGATCCTTCGGTGGGTGAGAAGCTGGCCGCGGACATCGCGCTGGCCCAAAAGCTGGATCTCAAGGGCACTCCGCTCGTGCTCCTCGATGGGCGCGAGGTCCCCGCCCACCCGACCATCTTGTTCGCTCTCCTGCTGGCTCGGGGCGACCCCGAGCATCCCGCCTTCCAGGAGCTCACCCCGTGACGGGGCGCGGTCTCAGCCGCGCCCGGATCCTGACCGCCGCCCTCGAGCTGGTCGACAGCGAGGGGCTCGATGCCTTGTCGATGCGTCGACTCGGGGAGCGCCTGGGGGTCCAGGCGATGAGCCTGTACCGCCACGTTAAGGACAAGGAAGACCTCCTGGACGGAGTAAAAGCGGCCATTCTCGGTGAGATGGGGGCGCCGCCGGAGACGGGCAGCGTCGCTGCGCGTTGCGTCGCGTGGGCCAGGAGTCTCCGGGCCGTGCTGTTGAGCCACCCGAACACCATTCCGCTCTTCACCTCTCGGCCGGTGAAGGACCCGGTGGCTCTTCAGGCGGTCGAGGGGGCGCTGCGTATGCTCACGGATGTGGGACTCGACGATCGCCAAGCTCTGGTCCTCTACCAGACTCTCCTGGCCTTCGTCCTCGGGGCCTGCGTGCTCGAGTCGACGCCCAGGGCTCCCGTGGCGGTTCCCGCCGAAGTGTTGGACCATCCGGCCCTGCCCACGCTTCGCAAGGTGGCCGAGGCCGGGCGACGCATCTCTCCCGAGATGGAGTTTGAGGCGGGCCTCGAAACCCTCGCCGCGGGCATACATGCCGTATACAGCGGCGAGGTCGACGAGATGCGCCCGGCGTGAATTGTGAGCCGCCCCTCCGGGTGATGGATCTCGCCGCGTGGTCGTTCGGCGAAGAGGAAGCC
>JBCBRU010000534.1:0-6259 GCA_039819565.1 Myxococcota bacterium
CATATCCAGCAGGGTCTGGACGAGGTCGTAATCCTGACGCTCTACGAAGCTCATCGCGTACGCGGACAGCTCCCGAAGCTGTGTCTCGGGGAGCTCCGGAGGCAGCAGGTAGGGGGTCATCATCTGCCGCTGCCAAGGCATCCACACCAGGGGGATCTGAGTACGTCGGTCCGGGGCTTGAAGGTCTGGGCTGACGTGGCCCCGGACTCGCACGAGGGAGCGGGCACGGACCGTGAGCTGCTTGAACGGGGTGTCGACGCCGAGCTTGGTGACCCTGTTCCCGAAGACATCTTCGTAGTCGAGGCTCCTCCCGTCCACGCTCAGGAACAACTCGTGCGTCAACACATCCTGCCAGCGGTCATGGATGGGCTGAAGACGAAAGAGGTGCTCGCTCTTCTCTACCGCGACTTCGTAGCTGTAGCTCGTCTCATGGAGGACGGTGAGGAGCCGCCCCGCGTGGGCCTGCGCGAAGTGGTGCTCCGCCGGCATCTCCACGCGCTGCGGCTCACGCGGCCCCGGGGCTGTGGGCTCGACCGGGGGCGTGGCCTCGGCCTCGGGAAGATCGGAGGCCGCAACCCTCTCCGGGGCTTCGGCGGCGGGTAGATCCGACGCGGGGGGCTCCGCCTGGAGGTCTCCCGCGGCCTGGAGCTGCTCTACGGCCGGCCGCTGCGGGCCGCCACCCTCGAGAGCCGCCGGGCCCTGAGGTTCGGGAAGCGGTCCCAGCGGCACCACCATCATCTTTCGCTCCTCGGCCGAGGCGTGAGAGTCATAGATATACGCGCCGCGCCGAGCGACCAGCATCTGACCCGGACGAAAAGGCGCGAAACCGTCGTCCCCGAGCGGTCGGGTCGAGAACGCGACCACGGTGCGGGTTCGCGCCCGAGCGTCCTCGATGCCCACCATGAGGTCGGTCCCCGGCAGGGACTTGGGGACGTTCGGGGGGACGAAGCGGGCGTAGTGGAGGCGGTTGTAGTCGCTCTCATCGGAGTAGGCGACGAGGTCCTGGCCGTCCGAGATGATGAGGTTCGCGGTCCCCAGGGCGTCCAGCTGTCGGAACCAGCCGTGGAGCCGCTCCCACCCCACGTCGAACAGGCTCCGGGCCCCAGCCTCGAAGGCGCGGCCGAGCAGCCAGCAGAAGGCGCGCTCGGAGTCCGTGCGGCCCACCGGCTCGAAGCAGGCTGGGTTGCCGAGAGGGAGCGGATCCCCGAGGTCCCGGGAGCCGTCGGGGTTGGTGAGGTCGCCGTTGTGGGCGAACACCCAGATGCGTGGCCCGAAAGGTCGGGCAAAGGGCTGGGTGTCCCGCTCCGTGAGGGCTCTCGTCGCGCCCCGGAGGTGGGCGACGAACGTCGTGGACTCGAAGCGCTCCCAGTCGCGCAGGAGCTTGGTCATCGCGTTTTCCCCGACCGAGGTGGCGTCCTTGATGACCTGGGCGGCGCTCCCGTCGTCGGGATACCAAGCAAAGCCCCAGCCGTAGGCCCGCTGCCGGCGGGCGTCGAAGCCGGCGAGCCCAAAATGGGGTGAAGCCGCCGAGTCAAAGGACAGGCCGACCATCCGAGTGGCGGCGTGCTCGTGGGGCGCGAGTCCGAGAGGGGCGGAATCGGGCATGCCCGCGAACTCAATCACGATACGAGAGGTCGTGGCGAGCGCCCCTCGCGCCGACCTCGCGCCGCGTGACTCGGCGCGTCGACTGCGCTAGGCCGCGATTCGATCGGAGCTGTCCATGCGTGTTCGCGTCCACCATCGCACGTCCTATATTTATGATGAGCCGACCACCTTCGGGCCGCACATGGTTCGGCTCCGCCCGAGCACCCACGCTCGCGCCCGGGTGCTCGCCTACAACCTGCAGGTCTCGGGCGAGCCCGAAGCCTTTCACTGGCAGCTCGACCCCTGGGGCAACCGGGTGGCTCGGGTTATCTTCGACGCCGGGCGCGCCGCTCGTCGCCTCGACTTCACGGTCGACGCGAGCTTCGACATTCAGCCCGTCAACCCTTTCAACTTCTTCGTCGAAGAGAGCTTCGAAGAGGCCCCCGTGGCCTACTCTGAGCGGCTGCGAGCCGAGCTCGCGCCCTTTTTGGTCCCGATCGAGCTCGGAGCTCAGGGCCGGGCTCTCGCCGACCGGCTTCGTCCCTCGGGCCGTATCGTGGACAGTCTCGTCGAGATCAACCAGGCGGTGGCGTCGACGGTCGGATACATCATTCGCGACGAGCCTGGTCTCCAGACCCCCGTCGAGACCCTGAACATCGGGACGGGGAGCTGTCGCGACTCGGCCCTGTTGCTGGTCGGCTTGCTTCGTCATCTCGGCTTGGCGGCTCGATTCGTGAGCGGCTACCTCGTCCAGCTCGCCGACGAAGGGAACCTCCCGGATGAGGCCAAGGGGGTGGATCAGGACGTGGTCGATCTCCACGCGTGGGCCGAGGTCTTCATGCCCGGCGCGGGCTGGATCGGCCTCGACGGCACCTCGGGCTTGCTGACCGGAGAGGGACATATTCCTCTGGCCGGCACCGCGGATCCGATCCTGGCGGGACCCATCGAGGGTACCGCGAGCGGCCCCGCGCAAGATCTCGAGGTCTCGATGGAGGTGGTCCGGCTGGGCCACGAAGCCCGGCCTCGCCGTCCCTACACCGACGAGCAGTGGGCGGGGGCCCTCGACCTGGGACGCCGCGTGGACCGCCAGCTCGCCAAGGCGGGCCTGCGGTTGACGATGGGGGGCGAGCCCACCTGGACGTCGCGCCTTCACCCTCGAGAGCCGGAGTGGAACGGCGACGCCCTCGGGGAGACCAAGTGGCAACAAGGATTGCAGCTCGCAGACGAGCTGGGGCAGCGGCTGGCCGACGGCGGCGTGATCCTACACCGCTACGGCAAGCAGTATCCCGGGGAGAGTTTGCCCCGGTGGGTTCTGCATCTTCTCTGGCGCCGGGATGGCGCTCCCCTGTGGCGGGACCGGCGCTGGCTGGATCTTCGCGCCGAGGGGACGGATGGGGTGGATGACGCGGCCATCGCTCGCTTCCGCGGCGCCCTCGGCGAGGCGCTCGGGCTCGGGGCCGCGGCGCCTTGGCATCCTGCCCACGAGGACGCTTGGACCTTCATTCGAGAGGAAGCCAACCTTCCCTACGACGAAGATCCCCTCGTCGCAGATCTCGACGATCCGGAAGCTCGACGTCGTATCGCTCGCGTCTTCTCCACCGGTCTCGGTCGGACCGTGGGCCACGTGCTGCCGCTCGGCCGAACCGCGACCGGGTGGGCGACGGATCGCTGGACGTTCCGCCGAGGTCATCTCTTCCTCCTTCCTGGCGACGCTCCGATGGGCTATCGCCTCCCGCTCGACCGCATCGGCGGGGTGCCGCTGGGCACCTGGGAGCAGGATCCTTCCGAGCCCCGCTCTCCTTTTCCCCTGGCTTCGATGGACGCGGACGGGGCCCGCCTCGACCCTGCGCAGGACGGAGCGGAGGGGCGAGGCGGAGCTTTAGCGCGAGCGGGGTCCGCGAAAGGGGAAGGGGGGCGCCAACGCGCCCTCCTCGGAGCTCCGCCGGCGGTGGGCGCCCACACCTTCTTTGCAGGACAGCCTCCGGCCTTTGTCTCCGACGATGAGAGCGTGCGCACCGCCCTCTGCGTTGAGCCGCGTGACGGCGTGGCCCACGTCTTTCTTCCTCCCGTACCCACCGCGGATAACTTCCTGATCCTCCTGGACGCGGTCGAGACCGCGGCCCGCGCGGCTGAGGTGCCGGTTCGTATCGAAGGCTACCCGCCGCCCTCCGACCCGCGGCTGGGCGCGTGCATGGTGACGCCGGACCCCGGGGTGCTGGAGGTCAACCTACCTGTCACGGATAGATTCGATGACTACGTGGCCTTGATGGAGACGACCCACGAGGCAGCGCTTCACTCCGGCCTCACGACGGAGAAGTTTCAGCTCGATGGTCGCATGGCCGGGAGCGGTGGGGGGCACCATCTCACTTTGGGGGGGCCCACCACCCTCGAGAGCCCCTTTCTGCGGGACCCTTCCTTGCTCGCGGGCTTCCTCCGCTTCCTTCAGAACCACCCCTCGCTCTCCTATTTGTTCACGGGCCTCTTCGTAGGCCCCACTTCGCAGGCGCCCCGGGTCGACGAGGCCCGCCACGACGCGCTCTACGACCTCGAGATCGCGATGGCGCAGCTCGAAGCGGGGGCGCCGCGACCTCCGCCGCCGTGGCTGGTCGATCGACTCCTGCGCAATGTATTGGTGGACGTGACGGGAAATACTCACCGCGCGGAAGTCTCGATCGACAAGCTCTATGACCCGGACCTCCCCACCGGGCGTCAGGGCATCGTGGAGCTCCGCGCGTTCGAAATGCCGCCCCACGAGAGGATGGCGTCGGCGCAGATGCTCTTGGTGCGGGGGCTGGTGGCGCGGCTGGCCCATCGCCCGTACCGAAACCCTCTCGTGCGCTGGGGCTCGCAGCTGCACGACCGCTTCATGCTCCCCCACTTCCTGTGGGCGGACTTTCTCGACGTTCTTCGCGAGCTTCGGGAGGGAGGCCTGAGCTTCGACGCCGATCTCTACCGGCCGTTCCTCGACTTCCGCTGCCCTCGGGTGGGGCGACATGAAATCGAAGACCTCGAAATCGAGCTTCGCACCGCCCTCGAGCCCTGGTCCGTGCTCGGCGAGATGGGCAACAACGTGGGGACGGTGCGGTACGTGGACGCCTCGGTGGAGCGCCTGGAGGTGAAAGTGCGGGGGCTGCTCCCGGACCGGCATCGCGTCACCGTGAACGGACGTGAGATTCCCCTGCGCGGGACGGGCGAGGCTGGCGAGGCCGTGGCGGGCGTTCGGTTCAAGGCGTGGGAGCCTCCGCGGGCCCTTCACCCCACCCTTCCGATCCATCATCCTCTTCGGTTCGACGTGGTCGATACCTGGGCCAAGCGCAGTCTCGGCGCCGCCACCTACCACGTCTGGCACCCCGAAGGCCGTGGGTACGACGAGCCGCCCCTGACCGCCTTCGAGGCGGCGGCGCGGCGGGCGCAACGGTTCACGACGGAGGGACACGCCCCCTATCCCGCAGATCGGGAGCCCGCGACCACGCACCCGGAGCAGCCCTACACCCTCGACCTCCGCCGCTTTACGTATCCCCACGACGTGCGCTGACGATCTGAGGAGCGTCCGGGAACGATCCAGGGAGTGGACGTAAGGTCGCGCCTCGGCCTACATCTACGAGAGTCCCCTGAGGATCTCCTTTATGACTTCGCTTCGTCGTTGCTCGTCATCATTCACGGCGGCCGCTCTCATGGCCGCAGCGCTGGTCCCGACTTCGGCCCTCGCTCAAACCTTCCCCTACGTCGTGAGCGAGGTCTCACGGCCCTTCAGCCCCCTGTCCGGGGGAACTGCGGTGACCTTCTCAGGGGGCACCGACGACGGCGGTGGACTCGTGCCGCTGGGATTCACTTTCAGTTATTTTGGGAATTCCTACACCCACGTGAACGTCGGCGTGAATGGCATCATGACTTTCGCCGCCGCTTGCGACGTCGCCACGCCCTGTAGCCAGGGCAGCTGCAACACGGTGGGCGTCTGCGAGGAGACCTTCCTGGCCACCGGCGGCTTCACCTACCCCTCGACGTTCGTTCCCAACGCTTTCGTGGCGCCTTTTTGGGAAGACCTGATCCTCAACGGGAGCGCGACGGTGCTCTCGGGGACGGTCGGAACCGCGCCCAACCGCGAGTTGGTCGTCGAGTGGCGCGACGTCCCTCTCTTCAACTCTTCGACCTCACCGTCGGACGCGACCTTCCAGGTACGGCTGCAAGAGGGTTCGAACGTCATCACGATAAGCTACGGGAGCTTCACGTCCGGAACGGACGCGGGAAGTTGGTTCGGCATCATCGGCACCGAGAGCCCCGGCGGCCAGGTCGGACTCACGAGTCGAACCTGCTCGACCACGAGCAACTGTCGATCCACCGACCTGGTGAGCCTCGAGAACACGGCTATCGAGATCATCCTGCCGGACGGCGCCGAGCTCACGGGCGAGGCCACGGGACCGACCGGGGGAGGCACCGGAGACCCTCTCGACTTCTCGCTCACCGTCCGAAACGTCGGGGTCGCGACCACCACGGTGGGCTTCGAGTCGCGGGTCTATCTGTCGGACGACGCGACCATCGAGGCGACGGACACCCTCCTCGGCACCTTGACCTTCCCGGCGTTGGCGACGGGAATGGTGAGGGTGAGGGGGTCTCCGATGCCGCCCGTGGCCGGGGCCGGGATGTTGCCGAGCGTGAGATCCGAACCGATGAGGAA
>JBCBRU010000535.1:0-6249 GCA_039819565.1 Myxococcota bacterium
GCGAAGAACGGCGTGGAACCCCCTAGCAGCCCGTTGATCTGGAGCTGCACGGCGCTGTCGGCCGGTCTTTTCGTGAAACGATTCGACGACGAGGTGAGCGTATCGGGCATACGCGACCGAGGAGAGGCGAAGCCGGTCGGAGCGTTTCACGGAAAGACCGGCCGACAGCGCCGTGCAGCTCCAGATCAACGGGCTGCTAGGGGGTTCCACGCCGTTCTTCGCCGTCGGAGCGCTGAGGAGGGCCTCCGCGAGCTCGCGCGCGGCATCGAGACGGAGGGGGCGTGGCGTCCGGCTACCTCCTCGACGCCGTACAGCCGGACGCCATCGAGGATCGCATCGAGGCCCTAGAGTCAGAGGTCGGATGGCACACATGGCCCACATCCTCATCGCCGGGGCGCTGGATGCCACGGCAGCATTCGATCGGCCTGGTCTCACGAGGGGATCTTCGCGCGTTCTCAGACCGTCCCTGGTGGAACCACTAGGAGCGTAGGGCCGGCGCGAAAAAACTTTGGCCGGTGGCGATCGGTTTCTCGTTCTTCCTCTCGAACCGCTGGCGTCCGCGCCGCGGAAAGGAGTCACTATGCAGAGAACGAACGATCTTCAAACCTTCGCCCTCGCCGCGCTGGTCGCGCTCGGCACCCTCCTACCCTCCCCAGCCCAAGCCAGCGAGGTCCAGTTCAAGAAGAACCACATTCGTTTCGGAGGCCATCGATACTTCGTACGTGCCGCCAGCAGTCTCACGCTAGGGTCCTACGGACTCAAGAAGACGCCCGTAACGGAGGCCAACTACGTCTCCAAGGCGAGTGACGTAAGCGTCGCTGCCCCTGAGAGCGGCGGGACGTACAGCGCGACGTTCAGCTCAGACTCGGCGATTGGTCATCAAGGTCAAGTTGCCCTGCCCCTCGAGCTCGTAGACCTCGGGATCAGCACCGCTGCCTTCAAAGAGGCGATGAGAGAAGGAGCGTGCACCTTCGAGCATCTTCACCTGTCGCAGGACCAGGCCCAGCAAGCGATCGAAAACAACCGCCGAGCTTTTGACCGCTTCAGGGACTCCGATCAGTTTCGAATCGTCTACGACGTGCTGCGCGTCAAGTCATGCGTCGTGAAGACGAGCCGCGCCGCTGGAGGCAAGGCGGCCGGAAACGTAAAGGTCCCGCCATACGTCAAGGTGAAGGGCAATGATGGCGCCCGCTCCCAATCCGAGGTCACCTTCGCCTACGGCCCCAAGACCATCATGGGTTACCGACTCCTGAAGGCCAAGTGGGACAAGAAGCGAAAGAAGAAGCGGACGAAGATCGTCCGAATGGAGGATGACAACCAAGGAGTGAACTAGTTCTGCCGCGCCAGCTCGCTCTAACTCTCGGCCAGTCCGAGCTGGCTCGCCATCCACTTCTTCGCGTCATGCCACTCTCGACGAATCGTTCGGTCCGAAAGCCCCATGGCCACGGCGCACTCGGACTCACTCAGCCCCGCGAAGTACCGAGCGTCGATAATCTGAGCCCATCGAGGGTGCTTCGCCTCCAGGGTCTCGACCGCGCGCCCGATGGCCACCAGCTGCTGAGGAGTCTCTCCGTAGTCGGAGAGGAGGTCCTCGCTGTCCTCGATCGACTGGTGACAGACGCCTCCTCCGCGCTTGGCCGAGAGCTTGGCGCGAGCCCGGTCGATGATGACGTGACGAATGGCGAGGCTCGTGGCGCGGACGAAATGCTGCCGCGAAGCCCAGTCTCGGCGGCCATCGATACGGACCAAAGCTTCGTGCAAGAGGTCATGCGTCTGCATGGTGTCGCGAAGCTTGGCTCGACGTCGCTGCTGGCGAGCAAGCCGGATCAGAAGTTCGTAG
The DNA here is from genome assembly GCA_039819565.1 of Myxococcota bacterium. Classification (GTDB taxonomy): domain Bacteria; phylum Myxococcota; class Kuafuiibacteriia; order Kuafuiibacteriales; family Kuafuiibacteriaceae; genus JAHQVK01. The sequence goes on from JBCBRU010000535.1 coordinate 1,841, forward strand.
TTCTCAGATACGAGCCGAGAAGCCGTCGCGCGATCAGTCTCTGAATACGTACCCGTCACGAACAGCGCCCGCCCCGTCGTAGCAGGGTCAGGGAGGCGCTGAAAGGACGGAGACCCCGGGTCGATTCTGGGGGGGCACCTGAGATACATCTCCTCCCACCGAGGGAGCGCGGATGCAGCAGAACTTCGAATGGGAGGTCATGACCTCCGTGGCGGCAACGGCGGAGAAGAATCGGTCAGGTGTCCTCGAGACCCTGGGGGGTGAGAGGTCAGTTGTGGTGCAGGTCATCCGCGCGGCCGCCCGGCGAGCCACGCTGTTGGCCGGCTTCATGCAGACCTCGTCCTCGGAGAGGGCCGAGGCCCTCGACCTCCTCCCGCCGGGGGAGAAGATCGGGGTATGGCGTGTCGAGGAGGTCCTCGGAGCCGGAGGCATGGGGGCCGTCTATCGAGTGCACCGAGACGACGGAGAGCTTGCCCAACGGGGCGCGCTCAAAGTCATGCACGCCGACGACCCAGGTGCGCGTGAGCGCTTCGGTCGAGAGAGGGAGGTGCTGGCCTCCCTCGAGCACCACGGCATCAACCGCATCATCGACGGGGGCTCGACGGAGGATGGGCGCCCCTACATGGTCGTGGAGCTGGTTGGGGGTCAGCCGATCGACACCTACGTGCAGGCGCGGTCGCTTCCCCCCCGAGCGGTCCTCGAGCTGGTGATCCAACTATGCTCGGCCCTCGGCTACGCCCATCGTCAGCTCATCCTTCACCGCGATATCAAGGCCAGCAACGTGCTCGTCGATGAAAGCGGGCGGGTTCGGCTCATCGACTTTGGAGTGGCGTCCTTGCTCGACACGGAGGGCGAGCGCGCCGGGCCCCTGACCATCGCCTACGCCGCGCCGGAGATGCTCTCTGCGGCCCGCCTCACAGTGGCCGCGGATATCTTCTCGGCCGGGATGCTGGCGGTGGAGCTCCTCACCGGCAGCTTGCCCGCACGAGACTCGGAAGGAGGCGCTCGGATCTCCGCCTCCGCCGGCGACCGCGACCTCGTCGCTGTCCTCAGCAAAGCCACCGCCGCTTCCCCCGAGGAGCGATATGCGTCCTCGACGGCCTTCTCGGAAGATCTGACTGCTTGGATCGAAGAGCGACCGGTAGGGGCCCGCGAGGGCGGTCCTGCCTATCGCGCGGGCAAGCTCTTCAGGCGAAATCCGGTGGGCACAGCCCTCGCAGCAGCGCTCTGCCTTTCGCTGGTGGGCGGTCTGGTGGGCACCTCGCTCATGGCGAGACGCGCGGCCGCCGAAGCGACCCGCGCCCGGGCCGCGCTGGCTGAAGCGCGGTTCGCGCTCGCAAAGGCGGAGCGAAACTTTCGGGTGCAGGAGGCTTACGGCGATGCGCTGCACCGCGCCTTCGGCGGGGAGGGCAATGCCCAGCGCATGACGGAAGTCCTCCTCAGACGGGCCCGCGAGGCTCACCAGCGGCGCCACCAGGACCCTATCCGAGCGGCCGAGATCATCTTCGCGCTGGGCCGGAACTTCGTGGAGCGCAACGACTACAAGACTGCGGCGGAGCTGCTCGAACCGTGGGTCGAGGAGGGGTTCGGCGACCCTCAACTTCTCGTCTTGGGGCGGCTCAATCTCGCTCTCGCTCTCCGCCTTCAGGGTGAGGTGCAGAGAGCTCAGTCCCTGTTCGGAGAGGTCGCGAGCCACTTTGCAGGCTCCCCCGATGAGGGAAGCTACGACCACCTGGTAGCGCTCGTGCACTCCGCAGGTCTCTCTAGAGGGGAAGGCCTACGTCGAGAAGTGACGGCGCGCCTGACCCGAGCACTGGAAAAGGGAGGGACCGTCGAGGAGCGAGCTTTCTATCTCAATAGCCTCTCCCAAATGAAGAAGCTGGCCGGGGACTACCGAGGGGCGGAGGCGGCGACCATCGCCGTACACGAGCTCCTGACCGCCAACCCACTGGTCGAGATCGCAGGGAGAGAGGCGATCTTGGTGAATAAGGCGATGTACGCCACCTTCGTCAGTCAGGACCACGATACGGCCCGAAGTGACATCGACACCCTCCTTCATCAGCTGACGGCGGAGAAGGGGGAGAGCAGCCTTCTTGCCTACGCCTACGAGCTTTCGAGTGCCCTGGCCCTCAATCGAGGCGAGCTCCCCGCGGCCGTCGCGGACGGGGAGAGAGCGGCTGCGGTCGCCGAGCGGCTCTCGGGCCCCGGGAGTGCCTTCCACCTGGGTACGTCTTCGGCTCTCGTCGAAGCCCTCGTGGCCGCCCAGCGATATGAAGAAGCGGGGGCGCTCCTCGACGCACTGAAGCCTCTCGTGGCCCAAACCCACCGCGGTCGAGATACTCGCTTCGCCCTCGCTCGCGCGTACTTCCTCGTGCACACCCAAGGCCCTGCGGCGGCCTCGGCCTGGCTTCGAAAGAACGACGTTACGAGAAAACTCGCGGCCCGGACGCCGCTGTATCAGTTTCGCCTCGAGCGTCTCGAGGGACTGGGCGTCGAGGCCGCACCTGCCTCTCTCTAGCGCAGGCCTCGTATCCTCCTCGCTCGAACGAAAGTCGCCTCGGGCTCTGCTCTTGCACCGCAATAAACGAAAAGACGACTGCCTCAATTTTAGATTTCCGAATCGGCATGCAGCCGTGGCCGAGCCGATGGGGCAGATCGAGAAATTTTCCCCATAGGGCGACAAATTCCCCGGCGACTCAGCTCCCCACGCAGCTGAAAGGGGATGTTTCACTTCTCTTTACAGAAGAGCGCATTCGAGAATACTCGTATCCCAAAATGCCAGGGGGGACACATAGCTCAGAGGCCCACGCGAGGAGTGCGTACTGGGTCGATCGAGCGCGTGAGATTGGAAAGCGATGGGGCGGGCTCGCCGGATACCAACTCCGGCGCGCGGTCCATACATGTCCCTCGACCTATGGGGGCGAGCACGAGCGCATCCTCGCGGATCTCGAGCACGAGGGGGCAACGACCTCAACGCTCGAGAGGCTCGACCTCAGGGCCACTTCGGCCTTTCGCTTCGACGCCGAGAGAGCGGTCGAAGAGCTGAAGTCCCTGAGCAAGGATTCGGCTCCCCCTATGGAGTATCCGTCGGGCTTCGAGCACTGCATCCCCATGAATCCGAGCCGCATCGCGGATCAGTATCCCGGGATCTATCTGTGGGGACTCGACCATGGAATCCTGAGCCTGGTCGAAAACGTCATCGGTACCGGCATCATCTATCACGGGGTGATTCTTCGCCGAGAGCTCCTGGATGGTCGCATCGCGGGAACCCGCTACTGGCACGTCGACCACGAGGACCACGATATCACCCGGATCACGGTCTACCTCACCGACGTAAACTCCCCAGAGGATGGCGCTTTTGAGTTCATCCCGCGGCTCCTGAGCCCCGCCTATCAGGACTTCCCGGACGATGTTGATTTCGAGAAGATCGACGACCAGGTCATGGCGACGGTCGTTCCTCGTTGGCAATGGCGGAGCTGCTGCGGACCGGCGGAGACGGTGGTCTTCAAGGTCCCTTCGCGAATATTCCACCACGGCCGGAACCCCGAGACGGAGCGCATCGCAGCCTCCTTCTACTATACCTCCGATCGGCCGGTGAGTTTCGAGCTCGCCCGCCGATATAGTTTTCAGTCTGGACTTTCCCACTTGAACGCCCGCCTCTCCGCGCGGCAAATTCAGTGTCTCGGCGAGTACGCTCATGAACTTCCGCGATGAGTTCGACGCGTGGCTCAATCAGGTCGATCCAGGCGACCTCTCTCGCTGTCGCCGCGGCACCTCTCCCGTGGCCAACTGGAAGACCCACCAGGTGGTTCGAGCTATCGAGACCAAGGAGTTTCTTTGGTTCGCGGACGGCAACCCTCACTTGAGGGAAGAGTTCGCTCGAACCTACCGGAACTGGATCTCTGAGAGCTCCGCCTTCGTGGCCCTGGGGCTCGAGCAGTTCGAGACGAGCTACTACGTAAACGGCGTCACCGAAGGCTACGACATCTTCCTGCGGGAGCATCAAGGGAGAAGGTTCCGAGTCTTCAAGGGCGAGTATCCGTACACCGCGCTCTCGGTGTCGGAGTGGAAGTACATCGAAGATGACGAGATCCGACCTGGGGACGCGGTGCTGATGTCGGTGCCTTTCTACGCCCACGGCGGCGTCCCCCACGGAGCCGAGGCGCTCCTGAAGAGCTGCGCGGAGCTCGAGGTGCCGGTGTTCATCGATGCCGCCTACTTCGGGACCTGCTACGGCCAGACCTTCGATTTTGGCCATCCGGCCATCGAGATGGTGGGCTTTAGTCTGAGCAAAGCCCACCATCTCGATGGCCGGATGGCCAAAATCGAAGGTCTGGCCGTAGCAGGTCCCGAAGTAGGCGGCATCGATGAACACCGGCACCTCGAGCTCCGCGCAGCTCTTCAGGAGC
>JBCBRU010000536.1:0-6240 GCA_039819565.1 Myxococcota bacterium
GAGTTCGTCGACGCCGTGGAGGGCTGGCGGCGAAAGGGGCACCTCGAGTCCTGGAAGACCAAGCTCGGGGTCTATGAGGAGGGACAGCTGCGGGCTCGGCCGCCGTCGAGGGAGGAGCGCTTCGTGGGGACGCCCACCTCCCGAGCCTTGCTGCGGGGAATGGCGGAGGGGCTGGACCTGCGGCAAGGCGCGGAGATCGCTCGCCTCGAGAGCATCGCGGGGCAGAGGTTTCGCCTCTGGACCGCCGAGGGCGAGGAGGTCGGCACCTTTGCCCGAGTGGCGGTCACGGCGCCGGCACCGCAGGCGGCTCGTCTCCTGGCCACCTCGGCGCCGGAGCTCGCGGCGCGGGTGGCCGAGGTTCGATTTCTCCCCACGTGGGCGGTCCTGCTCACCCTCTCGGAGAGCGTCGAGGTCCCCTTTGGGGGCATCTTCGTCAACGAAGGGCCGCTGTCCTGGATAGCTCGGGAAAACACGAAGCCGGGTCGAGGGGCGGTGGAGCGCTTCGTCCTGCATGCTTCGAGTGCTTGGAGCGCTGAGCACCTGGAGTGGCTCCCCGAGGAGGTGGTCGAGGTGCTGACCGCTGCCTTTCGTCGGGTGATCGAGCGGCCGAGCCTCGACCCGGAAACAGCAGCGGCGCATCGCTGGCGCTTCGCCCGACCCGCACATCCCCTCGATGCCAACTATCTCGAAGACTACGGCGGTCGGCTGCTCTGCGGAGGCGACTGGACGGGGGGAGGTGGGCGCGTCGAGAGCGCCTGGCGGGCCGGACGGGCGATGGCGGCACGATGGGGCGGGGCGTGACCGACCGGAGCCCCAAGACCTGCGTAGTGTGCGGACGCACCATCGAGTGGCGGAAGAAGTGGGCCCGCGACTGGCCCGAGGTGCGCTACTGCAGCGAGGCCTGCCGGCGGAAGAAACTGAGCCCGACGGACGAGGCGCTCGAGGTCACCATCCTCGACCTTCTCGCTCGGCGGGCGCGCGGGGCTACGGTGTGCCCGAGTGAAGCCGCGCGGGCGGTCGTCGAGGAGGGGAATGACTGGCGCGAGCTGATGGAACCGGCGCGAAGCGCTGCGCGGCGTCTGGTCGCGCGAGGCGCGGTGGTCATCACTCAGAAGGGGCAGGTCGTGGATCCTTCCACGGCGAAGGGCCCCATCCGGATACGGCGGGTCAGCTGAGCGCTTCGGCGCCGGAGACGATCTCCATCAGCTCGTTGGTGATGTTCGCCTGGCGGACGCGGTTGGCCTCGAGCGTGATCTTCTCGATGAGCTCCTTGGCGTTGGTCGAGGCCGCGTCCATGGCCGTCATGCGCGCGCCGTGCTCGGCCGCGAAGGACTCCAGCAGGGCCCTCCACAGCTGCACCGCCAGATGCTGAGGCAGCAGAGCGTCGAGGACTTCGGAGCGGCTCGGCTCGAAGATGTGCTCAAAGCCTTCCTTCTCGACCTCGAGGCGGGGGGACGGCTCCCACTCCTCCGGAAACTCGACTTCGATGCTTTCGGAGCGGCCCGCGACGGAGCGCGGGTCTCCGGAGAACGCGTGCAGTTCGCTGACGTGCACCTTCGGGTCCTCGCGCCAGTGATCGAGGGGCTGTATGGGGAGGAGCTGGTCGAGGACGACGTTCTGAGAAATGGCGCTCTTGAACTCGTTGTACAGCAGGTACACCGCGTCGAGGCGGCCGGCCCGGAAACGAGCCGCGAGGCTCCGAGCGATGTCCGCGGCCCGGGCGAAACGAAGGTCGTCCCAGACGTCGTTGTGCTCAGACTCGAGGTCCCAGCCCTTCCGGCGAAAATGCTCCGCGCCCTTGCGGCCGATGGTCGACAGCAAGATCTCGTCGTACTGCTCTTCGTTCTCGGCGATGTAGCGCTCACCCGCCCGGGCGATGCTCGAGTTGAAGCTCCCACACAGACCGCGGTTCGAGGTCATCACCACGATCTCGACGCGCTTGGGCAGGCGGACCTGCAGCAAAGGATGGGCCTCCACGTCGGAGCTCGAGACGATGTGCTGCAGGACGTTTTGCATCCCCATCGCGTAGGGACGCGCCTGCTGGACCTGGTTTTGAGCCCGGCGGAGCTTGGACGCCGCGACCATCTTCATGGCCTTGGTGATCTTCTGAGTGTTTTTGACCGCCCGGAGGCGCTTCCTCAGATCGCGAAGCGACGCCATCGAGCGGCGGATAAGCCGGTCGGGGAGGGCGGTCAAGGGCTTTGGCGGCGGCGAATCGGCGCGCGCCCTCAGAGCGCGAGTCCTCGGTGGGCGAGGGCGCCGACGAGGGCGAGGGTGGCGGCGACGAGAAGGCCTACCGTGAGGGGGAGGAGCCAGCGCTCGAGGGGGGTGCGCGGATCCAGGTCGGCCGTGGAGGCGGGTTCTCCGCTCCGGAGAACCGGCGGCCCCGGTTCGACGGACACCCGCGACAAAGGGCCGCCCGGGAAACCAGCCCCGGCGGACGAGACGTCGGCGTCCTCCTGAGTGAGGGGCACCGGCATGACCGGAAAGGGGCTCGAAGTCGCTGCGACGGTGGGCAGCTCGTCCACGTAGGGGCCCTCCGACGGAGTGTCAGGGCGGCGGAGGGGCTTGGCGAGGGTACGGACGATCTCGGTTCCGGGCTCCTCGTCGGGACGCTCGGCCGGAACGTCGACCTGGGTGGCGTCCGCGACCTCGGTGGCGTCGGGGTCGCCGTCGATGGTGGGCTCCATGAGCAGCTCCGCCTGCTCGTCCAGCGTGCGCTCGGCGGCCGCGGCCAACGCAGCTTGGGTCTCGGGGGTCTCCAGCGCCGACGTGAGGTCGCCCGGGGTGGTCACGCTGGGCACCTGATCCTCGGTGTCAGGAGGGGCGGGGGTGGCCAGTTCCGCTTCCAAGGCGCGGGCGGTCGGGCGCCGGTCGGGGTCCTTATCGAGGAGACGCTGCACGACGTGCTCCAAGCCTTCGCAGGGGGGGAGCGGGGGCGGGGTCGAGGTCGCGTGCTGAAGCAGGACCTCGGTTCGGTTTTCCCCCCAGAACGGCGGGTGGCTGGTCAGCATCTCGTACATCACCACGCCCAGGCCGTAGACGTCCGCGGCCGGCGTGACCCCGGGGTCCTGGCTCTGCTCCGGAGCCATGTAGGTGGGGGTTCCGATGAGATGTCCAAGGTGGGTGAGCCGCTGATCGCGAGGCACGGACAGGAAGCTGACGGTGCCGAAATCCAGGATCTTGACCTGCTCACCGTCGTCCGGGGACCCCATCACCATCACGTTGCTGGGCTTGACGTCCCGATGGACGAACCCGAGTTCGTGCGCGGCGCCGAGGCCTGCGGCGAGCTGCCGTCCGAGGGCGCGGGCTCGGGCCGGAGCCAAGGGCGCTTCTCGGTCCAGCAGCCGATCGAGCGCCTCCCCGTACACGCGCTCCAGGACGAGGAACATCAAGCCCTCTGGGGTCTCTCCGAAGTCCTCGACGGTGACGATATTGGGGTGCCGAATTCGGGAAATGGACTGCGCTTCCCTCCGGAAACGCTCCCGAAACTTCGGCTCGGCGGCGTGGTCGCCATAGAGGACCTTGATGGCGTACTCGCGCTCCAGGACGGCGTGGCGCGCCGCGTAGACCCTGCCTGCCGCACCCTCTCCGAGCAGCTCGATGACCTGGTAGCGGTCGATGGCGCCCCCGACCAAAGGGTCGCTCGGTCGCTCTACGAGCGGGGCACCATCCAGACCGCAGCTCGCGCGCTCGCTCACGTAGACGGCGCGGCACCGGGGGCACACCCGCACCTCTCGACCATGCCCGGGTTCCGAGGCTTTGGCCATCTCGCCGGTCGCTGCTGTCGTGCTATACCGCACCGCTATGATGCAGCGCGTCGTAGGTGTGGCGACCCTTTCCGTCGAGCCCCGATCACGGGCGGAGGCCCTCGCACAGGCTCTTGCGGGCCGCGGAGACACGGTCGTCCTGTTTCGACCGCCCGGCGGTGAGGAAACGCCGGGCGTGGAGACCGTGACCGTGGGTCGAGGCCTCTCGAATCCCCCTCGGGTCCGGGAGGTGGCGCGCTTTGCCGGCTCGTTGGCGGCCAAAGCCCTCGGGCGCCACGCGCGGCGGCGCTTCGATACGCTGGTGCTTCAGGGCGGAGAAGAGGCGCTGGCCTTGCTCGGCGCGGTACCGCGACTGGTGGGCGCGCGCATCGTGCTCGACCTCGACGGCGAGGCGCTCGGACGCACCGCCGGCTGGGCAGGGGCGCTCGCAGGGCTCGTACGCGCCCCGGCTCTCAGGCTCGTGGACGGGGCCATCGCCTCGGACGAGATGGCCCGCGCCCGTCTGGAGGGGGGCGACCTGTCGCCGGCCGAAGTCCCCGAGCTCGAGCCGAGGCCGGCCGTACCTCGACGGGACAAGCAGCCCCGGATGACCGTGCGCAGCGCCCTCACCGTCGTGACCCGCGTAGGGCATCTTTCACCGGAGAGACAGCTTTTGGTGTTCTCTGCCCTCTCCGAGCTCACGGAGCGTCACGATCGGCTCTCGGTGCTTCTCGAAGGGGTCTCCGAGCCTGAGGTCGAGGGTCTGCGCGAGATGCACGGGCTGCCCCTCGAGGCGGCTCCCGCCCGGGGGCAGCGGGGTTGGGCCGACGCGATGCAGGAGGCTCACCTCTCCCTTTCCGTGGACGAGTCCGCCGTGGAGATCGAGCCCCTCTTGGACTTCGGTCTGCCCACGGTGAGAGTTTCGTCCTCCGGTCCCGGCCCGCTCGACGCGGAGGGGGTCGTGGCCTCGGTGCGTCCGGACCCCGAGCGACTCGCCGCAACCCTCTTGCGGCTCGGACGCTCCAGTCGGGAGCGGCGAGACCTCGTGCGCCAGGGATGGGCGTGGGTGGACGCGCATGGGTATGCGGCGCGCACGGAGAGACTCTTCGCGATCATCGATGGTCCCGAAGAGGAGCGGAGATCGCGCAAGTTGCTGGGTCGAGGCGTTCTCACGCGCTCCGCTTCGTGAACTGAATAGCGGTTCATTTCTCCCGTTGGCCCGAACCCCGAAAACGGATAAACGACCGCCATGTACGAGCAGCTGAAGCCGATCGTCTTCGCGGTGTTCTTCGTGGCCGCGATGGCGCTCTTCGTCCAGTCCGTGTGGCGCATGTTCCGCCTCGCGGCGCTCGGACAGCCGCGGGCGAATCCCCTCACGGATATCCCCGACCGGATCGGCGCGGTGATCTATCTCGTCTTCTTCCAGCGCAAGGTGGTGCAGGAGAAGTTCGGCTGGAATCACGTCATCTTCTTTTGGGGGTTCATGATCATCACGGTGGGACACATCGAGTTCCTGATCCGTGGGGCCTTCCCGAGCTTCAGTCTCTCGTTCCTGGGGAAGCCGCTCTACCACGCCATTTTGAGCGGTGAAGACTTCATGGCCTTCGTGGTCCTCTTCGCGGTGGCGGCAGCGCTTTTTCGCCGCATCGTCCTCAAGCCCTCTCACATCCACTACGACAGCACCGAAGGGTTCATCGTTCTCGGTCTGATCGCGGGCGTGATGATCACCTATTTCGGTGCCATGGGTTTCGCGATCGCGGGCGACAACCCCCACGTTCTATCCCACGCCGAAGCGCTGAACATCTCCAGCCTCGTGGGCGCCGGGGTGGAAGGGATGGACGTCACGACGGCCTACGTCATCAGCGAGGTCTTCTGGTGGGCGCACGCGGTGGTGCTGCTGGGCTTTTTGAACTTCATTCCCAAGAGCAAGCATCTTCATCTCCTGGGAGCGATCCCGAACATCTTCCTTCACAAGCGCGAAAAGCCGAAGGCGGCATTGACGCGTCTCGACTTCGAGGACGAGAACGCCGAGAGCTTCGGCGTCGGGAAGGTCTCCGAGCTGTCCTGGAAAGCGCTGCTCGATACCTACGCCTGCACCCACTGCGGTCGCTGCAACCAGCAATGCCCGGCCACCCGCACCGGTAAGGCGCTCAACCCTCAACAGCTGATGCACGACATCCGCGGCAACCTCTACCTCAACGGTGACAAGGTGCTGGCCGACCGCAAGCTGACGGACGTGGACGGTGCTCCCGAGGGTTGGGAGCCGGAGCTGGCCCTGATCGCAGAGACCGATGCGGACCGGCAAGTGGGCTATCAGACGTCCCGCGAAGTCCTCATGGCGTGCACGAACTGCGGAGCGTGCGTCAACGCGTGCCCGGTGCTGATCGACCACGTCGACGCCATCATGGACCTCCGCCGCTACGTGACTCTGACCGAGGGCGCGGTCTCGGCGGAGTGGACCAACACGTTCAACAACCTCGAGCGCAACTAC
>JBCBRU010000537.1:0-6232 GCA_039819565.1 Myxococcota bacterium
CGCTCTTGAAGGAGCGATTGACGCGGTAGCAAGCCAGACCGGAGTCACGGCAGAGGTGGTCCGGGCGACAACATCCGCTCGCTATGTCCGCTACACCATCGAGAGCACCCACTCCGGAACGAATGAGCTCGACATCAGCCAGCTGCAGATCTTCGACGTCGACGGGTTCATTCTCAATCGTAGCGGATGGACGGCCACCTCGAGTAGCACGACGGGAGATGCCTCCCACGTCGTCGGCGGCAGCAGCACCCAGTTCATCACCGGAGCGGCCGAGCCCCTGCCGATCACTCTGACCGTGGACATGGGAGTGGAGCAGATCGTGTCCATGAGCCGCTTTCAGCAGACCGACGGCACCCGCAGAATCAAGGACCTCCTCATCGAGACGAGTACCGATGGAAGTACGTGGAGGACCGCCTTCTCGGGTGATGTCGAAGATACGCAGTGGGCAACCAATGCCTTCGACGAGGTACGCATCGTCCTGAGCTCAGAGGCGCCCATTGTGCTCGAGGGGGCTGCGGTCGAAGACGGGTTTCGAGACGCCGGCGCGCGCGGCACCCTTGCGTCCACCCCGCTCGACCTCGAGGTCCTGGACCTCGCTTTGACCGAGCTCTCGGGGCAGCTTGCTTCCGTTGGAGCTCAGCTTTCGGGAACCGAGAGGCTGGCGTCCCATCTATCCCAAGGCTCGGATACTCTGCAGGCGGCTCGGGCTCGGGTCGAAGAGACTGACTATACCCAAGAGAGCCGTAGGTTCGCTCGGAGCCGAATCCTGCAAAGCCTCGCCCTCGGCTACCGAGCCCAAGCCTTCGAAGGCCTGGCCCGGATCGTCGACGAGCTCCTCTAGAGCTTTTATCTAACTCACCCGCGAGCGAATCCGTTCAGCGTGCCTGTCCCGTATCGGAGGTCCCCGACCGTCTCCACGTCCTCGAGCCCCATGTAATGGGCCAGCGAGGTGAGCAGACGATTGTGGGGCACCCCATCATGGGTCACGAAACGGCCTGGGCTGAGGTAGCCTCCGCCGCCCCCCGCGATCACGTAGGGCATATTTCTCCACTCGTGGCGTCTGCTCATGGCGTTATCGCACGTCCAAACCACGAGGGAGTGGTCAAGAAGCGTACCGTCACCCTCCGGAACGGCGTCCATGAGCTCGAGCAGATAGCGGAACTGCTCGGTCATCCAGCGATGAGCACGAAGCAGCTCAGCTTGCGCAGTTTCGTCGTCTTCTCGATAGTGTGAAAGAGCGTGCCAGGTGGCGCTTAGCTGCCCGTCCGGTAGCCATCCAAACCGCCACGAAGAAAAGGCATGACCCCACTGCATCCCCGCCACCCGGGTTTGGTCGCAGGCCAGCGCGGCAACGATCATCTGGAGCTGCAGACGGGAGATGGCCGGAATCGAAGCCTCCTCCATCACGTCCCCGTAGCCCCTAGGAGCGGTATCCAACGCGCAGGCCGAGGCGTTGGGTCCGGTGACCTGGCGCTCAATGGTTCGGAGGGCCTCGAGATGCCGCTCAATCTTCCACTGGGCCTCTTTGCCCACGCCGTCCGTCACGGCGGCCAGCCGGTCCCGCACGAGGTCGATGACGCTTCGCCGTTCGCGAGCGATGCGGTCCGCAAGATCGGTTCCACCCCCTTGACCGAAGAGCCGGGTGTAGACGCTGGCCGGATCGATATCCGGGTTCACGGCCTGGTTCGGGCCGCTCCAAAAGGCTCGGGACTGGGGCTGAATGGCTTCACGAACGCCGACCCCGAGGGGCAATGAGGGGAGTCGGGTCCGATCGCCGATGCGCTGAGCAATGAGTTGGTCCACGGTGATCGATGACTCGCCGTGGCCCGTGAGCATCACGCGCATCCCTCGTGGGTGGCCGCCCCCAATGTTGGGGGTATCGTTGTAGGCGTTCTGATCGATGCCCTGCGGAATGGTGAGCAGGGGGCGCCAGTCGCGGCCGCCCCCTCTCTGCAGGGGCTCGAGAATCGAATTGACGGGGAAGCTGAAGTCCCGCTCCGCGCCGACGGGCCTATAGTTGTAAGGGTAGCGAGAAGTCATCCCGGTGTTGGTGCAAAAGAAGACCAGTCGCCGGGGAAGACTTGTTTGGGCGCGTACCCCCCGAGGGATGAATGGAGCAAGGGCGCCGGCAGCACCGAGAGCCATGAACTTCCTGCGCCCAACGCCGTAGACGTTGCGTCGCGTGCTTTTGAACGTGTTCATTTCGTGAGGTCCTACTCAGAGTCCGCGGGGTCGGCGGCGGGGGTGCCGTAGACAAACGCGTCGCTTTCGACGAGGGCGACCATCAGCTCGCGGAGGTCGTGGCCCGACTCCTCGAATCGCTGGTCGACCTTGGCCATCGAACATTTATCCAAGGCTCCGACGGAACGGCCGAGGGCGTAGATGAACCACTTGTCAGCGACGCAGCGATGCACGTGCTTGCTGGTCGCAAAACGCTCCGCCAACGCTCTTGCTCCTTCGAAGGGGCCGTCGATATCTAGGGTGCTGAAGATCTCACCCTCGTCCTCAACGGCGACCCCGGGGGCTTCCTCAGTCCGGAACCTTCCCACCGCGTCGAACCCCTCTAGCCCGAAGCCCAGCGGGTCCATGAAAAGGTGACATCCTCGACACTGTTCGTTGTCTCGGTGCTGGCGGAATCGCTCCGCGGTGGACAAGGTGGGATCCAGGGCTGGGGGATCGTCGTCGACGTCGGGTCCGGGAGGAGGCGGCACGGAACACAGGAACTGCTGTCGCAGCACGTACCCGCGCTGGACGGGCGAGGTCTGGTTGGAGGGGGAGTGAGCGCTCAGGAAGGAGGCGTGGGTCAAGAGGCCCGAACGAGCCGTGTCGAGGTCGACGACCCTCCCCCCGCGGTACTCGGGGCCTTCGTGCGGAACTCCGTAGTGCGCGGCCAGAGGGGCACTCACCACGCTCTTGCGGGAGGTCAGCAAGGTCTCGAAGTTTCCGTCCCCCTGCTCGAATACCCACGTTGCGAAGTGCCGGGTTTCCGTCTCCATGTGCTCGCGCAGGTCGGGGTCAAAGTCCGGGAAGATGGAGGGATCCTTGTCGGCGTGGGTGAGATGGCTCAGCTCGAGCCACTGCAGGTGAAAGTTCTCGATGGTCCGTTGCGCCTTTGGGTCTTCGAGCATCCGTCGCGCCTCCGCCGCTCGGCCCTCCGGGTTGGCGAGCGCCCCCGCCGAAGCGGCCCTCAGGAGATCTTCGTCGGGAATTGAGCTCCACAGGAACAGCGCCATCCGTGACGCGACCTCGGCGGGTCGGAGGGCTACGCTCTGGCCCGCGTTCTCCGCTTCGTGAGGTCTCTCGAGAAGGTAGAGGAATCGCGGAGACAGGAGCGTCGCGGTGATGACGAGCCGGATGCAGTCGGCTCCGGAGGCGCCGCGGCAAAGGGCAGCCTCGAATGCGTCTACGTCCGATGCGACCTCCGGGTCGTCCGGGGCGCGGCGAAGGGCTCGAGCCAGGAAGGTCTCCATCCATCCTCGGCGACATGGTCGCCGGGTGGCCGGACAGCCCAGGAAACCATCCGCGTCCTCGGTGGCGGCGGCTGCGATCGCTTCCGCCGCGTCCATCACACGCTCCACGGCCAAGGCATCTATGGGCGTGAAGGCGTTGGAAGGAAAGCCCTCGACCTGACCGTCCGGGGCCATCGAGCCCAACACCTGGTCCACGTCCAACGAAGGGAAGAGGTCTTGGAGGCTATGGCGAAACTGTGCCTGCGTGAGTCGCTGGAGCGGGCTCTCGCCTACCTCTAGCGGCTTCGTCGCACACGACTCGACGTCCGCCCTGGGCGGCACCAGAGGTGGGGGCGGATCCGAGACGGGTGGATCGTCCCCGGGATGGGTACGGGCCGGAGGAGGGGGCGTCAGCGGCGGGTCGCTGTCCTCCTCGGAGCCTGCGGGGCTCACACACCCACCGAGAAGCGCGGCCACCACAGGTAAGGTTCGCCGTACCGCCAACGATCGCATCGGGCCCTTCACAGTCCCCTGATGGTGGTCGACGCGGTCGTCGCTCGAGTCGGGCGACTGACGGAGAATGCCAGAAATATTAAGCGGATCGCGCCAATCGCGTCCCTGGCGGGAGCGATAGGTCGGGTGGAGAGTTTTGGCCGCTCTCCGACCGCCTACGGCGCGGAGGGTGAGCAGGGCGAGCCCCGGAGGGTGGGCTGGAGAGATGCGTTCTCATCGGGCAGATCTTTCTCCATCCGAGTTCACCTATCTGCTTGTCGGCGGAGCCTCTGGTCCTTCCGCCCGGAGCGAGGACGCTCGTACGGCCGCGCGTCGTATAGGCGCCGTTCGGTCCGTTCACGGTGCTTCCACTCACCGATGAAGCCTTGTGAGATACGAGCTCGCATGAGACTCGTGGCATCTCATGCACCCCGTGCTGCGAGAGGTCCCGCGAGCCTCGACGAGACGATCGAGTGGCTGAACGGCAGGCGCTGTCGAACCTGGGCGCTCTGGTCGTGACCGCGACGGTGGCGGCCTGCCCTTTAGGGGAGGGTCAAGAAGAGCAGGTGTCGGTTCCGGTGTGCCCCGCGGCCGAGTCCGCAGCGTGGCTTCACGACACGGTGCACCTTCTCGAACGGAACATGACGCCCAATTCCACGCCGCCGAGGTCCAAGCACCCAGAGTTCGTTCGACGGCAGCGACGGATTCGCCAAGCCATGCAGCTCGAGACCCACAGCGACCGCAGGATAGCTCTGGAGGTTTTGAGAGCCGAGCTGTCCTCGTGGCCCTGCCTCGACGACCTGACCCATGAGAAGCTTCACGAGGCGCTCGGTCGCGAGGGTACGGGGCGAGATACCCGGTAGGAGTGTTCGTGCTTCGACCTACTCCTTCTTGGTGCTTGGTCCGAGGGGGAGGAAGCGGCGCCGCCCGTCGCGAAAGACAAGCGGCCGTTCGGCGGTGACCGACCTCGTCGGGGACACGCCGAGGTCGCACCTAAACGACGTATCAGGTAGGTAAGGGTGTATGTCAGATGTCCAGCCGGTAAGCACCGCCCCTACCGTGACCATGTCACGGCGGGAGTTGATCTCGGGTCTTGCGTCAGGATCGGTCCTTGCGTTCGGAGGAGCAGGACTCTCGGGATGCGCCAACAACGCCGCCCTCGGCCGTAAACAGCTCCTTCTCGTGTCAGACGAGCAGCTCGCCCAGCTCTCGGCCCAATCCTGGACGCAGGCCCTCCAGCAGAATCGCCAAACGTCCGACGCCGGCCTCCGCCGGCGCGTTGCGGGCGTCGGCGACCGCATTGTCCGCGCCGCCGATGGGCGCTTCCCTCAGCAGAATCTGACCCAGAACAACTGGGAGTTCGCGGTCTTCGAGGACGAGACGGTCAACGCCTGGGTGATGCCGGGGGGGAAGGTTGGATTCCATACCGGTATCCTCGACATCATGGCGAATGACGACCAGATTGCTACCGTCATGGGCCACGAAGCCGGACACGTGGTAGGGCGGCACGCAGCCGAGCGCTATTCGCAGCAACTGGCCGCGGGCACGGTGGTGAACGTTGCGAACGTCGCCCTCGACGCCACGGACGTAGAGCACAGCGCAACGATCGCTGCGATTCTCGGCGCCGGTGTGACCTTCGGGTTCGTCCTGCCCTACTCTCGTCAACATGAGTACGAGGCGGACCGGCTCGGTACGGACTTCATGGTCGGCGCGAACTATCGGGCGGACCAGGCCGTACAGTTCTGGAATACCATGACCCAACAATCGGGTCAGCGACCCTTGGAGTTCATGTCCACCCACCCCTCGGATCAGAATCGTATTGCTGCGATGCAGACCCATATCTCCAAGCAGGGCTACAGGTAGAGGATCTGCCCCAGCCCGATCGTCTCGACCGTTCGGGCAGACTCGAGGTGGAATCACCCCGAGCTTCCGGCGTGTATCTTAGCCGGCTTGAGTCGGGCATCTCGGCAGGAGCTGCCTCGACGCATCCGGAGGAACCTCGCTCCCGCTGGGAGTCGGAACTCTTCGATGGGGCTTACGACGGGGTCGCGCCGATCGTCGCACCTTGTTAGGGCTTGGATCTCAGCTCGCCGCCGAGCGCCGAGTGAGCTCCCGCCCTCGCCTCAGCGAGCTCGGCGCTGGCATCTTCTAAACCGGGGCTTGGACGCGATGAAGTCGACCAGCTTCCGGGTGAACTCGGAGGTCTGATCCTCCTGGCTGAAGTGTATGGAGTTCCCGAGTTCGCGCGGCGGACTTTCTGCAACGTGCGCGTGGAGAACATCGCCAACTCC
>JBCBRU010000538.1:0-6225 GCA_039819565.1 Myxococcota bacterium
AGTCGATCGCGCTGCTGCGGCGGGAGCGTACACCCCCCCCGCGCGGCGGTAGGCCAGGCGATATCGATCCAGGATGGGAAACCGCGTCGCGGTAGCTCGGCTGAGCTCGCGCAGAACGTCGACCGCACGCAGGCCTTCGTAGCTCTCGGGCTCGGTGAAGGCGAAGCTTGGGCCCTGGGTTTGCCGTCGGATTCGGGCCACGAGCTCCTCCACCGGATCTCCGGACTCGAGGCTGCGCTGGATGGCGTCATCCAGCTGGGACCTCGGTGCGTGCTCGGAGCCAAAGAAACGTGCTTCCAACGACGACCAGACGAAGGCCCCCAAAAGCTGGGGACCCCCGGTTCGGGAGAAGTAGAGGCTGGCGCGGAAGCGGGCCATGCAAGTGCACCGTACTGTCGGCAAGGCGCCCGCGGACACTTTCGGGCTCCGAAAGGCGAAATCGCCACCGATCCCTCACGCAGGTACCGAAAAAAAATCGCTTATGAAGGTAGGGGGACGAGTTGTGCGATATCTCAGAGCTTTCCGGCACAGGGTAGTCCCCAGTATCTCCTAACTTCGCAAGGAACATTGCGGCTTGTACGAATCGTACCGGAACAGTCTTTCGCGCCGGGAAATCGCCCTCAACTCTTCACCCGGCCGTCCAGGTGGCGCAGCGTCGAGACCATGGAGACGCCATTCGGTCCCGACGCCCTCTCAACTCTCCGGGAGACGCTCGTTGCGCAGGGGAGCCAACGCGTTCTCGTCCTGACGGGGCCCAGTCGTCGATTTCTGGGAGACCTGGAGTCGAGCCTCGAGGGTCTCGAGCTCGAGATCTGCGACGGTGCCAAGGTGCACGTCCCGGCCGAGGTGGTGGCGTCGGCGGCGGCTCGGGTCGAGGCGATGCGTCCGGACGCGCTGATCGCCCTGGGGGGCGGGGCCGCCATCGGTCTGGGGAAGGCGCTTCGTCGCCGAACTCCGGCCCTCCGCTTCTACGTGGTGCCGACGACCTTCTCAGGATCCGAGAGGACGTCGATCTGGGGGGTGACCGACGGGATCGAGAAGAAGACCGGCCGGGACCCCGCGGCCCGGCCCGACGGCGTCTACTACGTGCCTCGCTTCGTGGCGGAGCTGCCCGCCCGTCAGCGCTTGACGAGCCTCATGAATGCGCTCGCCCATCCCGTTTCGGCCCTCAGCACGGGAAGCCTGAACGAGGAGGCACGGGCGCGAGCGCTCGCCGCCATCGATCCTCTGGTGGGAGCCGCGCTGCTTCTCGCCGAGCACCCCTCCGACGCCGCGGCGCTCGAGCAGGGCCTTCGGGGATCCTCAAAGGCAGGTGAGGTTCTCGAGGAGGGGACGCTCGGACGGCATCACCAGCTTGCGCACTTCCTCGGCGGTCGCTTTGCCGTCGAGCACTCTGCTCTCCACGCGGTGCTTCTGCCCCACACCGTCCGCAGCCTTCTCGAAACGGACCCGGATCTCCTTTCGGACATCGAGCGGGCTGCCGGAGTTCCCGACCTCTCGGCCCAGCTTTTCGATCTGCTGCGCAGGCAGGAGGCTCCCCTCTCCCTGGAAGCTCTCGGCATCGACCTCGGGGCTTTGGACGAGGCGGTCTCCTCGGCCCCTGCGGGAACGAAAGATGTATTGCAGGCCGCAGCCACGGGGCGCCGGCCGTCGAATCGAGTGCGCTCAGAAGATTGGGGCCTGCGAGAGACGGTGGCCTGCGGGGGGGCTCCGATCGAGAACGCGGACACCGTAGCGGTGGTGCTCCACGGGCGCGGGCAGGGGGCAGAACGGGCGCTCGATCTCTTTCGGGAGATCGCCGGCGAGGGCCCCCGCATGTCCGTATTCGCTCCCCACGCGCCTCGGGCGGTCTGGTACACGAACAGCTACCGGGACGCGCCGGAGGTGATCGGGGCCCCGCTCGAGCTCGCCGTAGCTGAGCTCGCCAAGACGGTGGCGAAGCTGCGGCGCGAGATGCCCCGCACCGCGCGCCTGGTGCTCTTTGGCTTTTCTCAGGGGGCTTGCCTAGCCGTGGAGGCGGCGGCGCGCTTCGCTCCGGGGACGGTGGACGCCGTGGTGGCTTTTGCGGGGGCGCGCATCGGCCCCGCAGCCGGCTACGGGACACCGCCCCAACGGCTGTCGGGCACGTCCGCATTGCTCGGCATCGCGGAAGAGGACCCCTGGGTCGATCGGGCCGACGTCGAGGCCACGGCGCGATGGTTCGAGCAGGCAGGGGCCTCGACGGAGGTGGTCATCGAGTCCGGGGCCGAGCACCGAGTCTCCGCGCTTCAGCGCTTAAGAGCGCGCGAGCTGCTGAGGGGCCAGCCAAGGTCGCCCCTCTCCGGCTTCGGCGGTCATGAGTCGGAGGCCCTTCCCGGGGCGCTCCCGTCCCGCATGAACAGTCCTCGGCGCCCGCCGTACGGGCTCTATGCCGAGCAGATCAACGCGAGCGGCTTCGTCGCCGAACGCCACGCCAACCGCCGCACGTGGACCTACCGGGTGCGGCCCACGGCTCAGCACCGGCCCTTCGAGCCCCTGAGCTCTCACGTGTCGGGCGACTTCGACGAGGTGCCGAACCCCAACCTGACGGGCTACGCCCCTCTGCCGCTTCCGACCGCACCCACCGACTTCGTGGACGGACTCCATACTTTTGGGGGCGCGGGCCGTCCCGAGTTGCGTCGCGGATACGCCATTCATCTCTACGCAGCGAACCGCAGTATGGAGGGGCGCGCCTTCGTCTCGGCCGACGGCGAGCTCCTCCTGGTCCCCGAGGAGGGGAAACTCGTCCTGCAGACGGAGCTCGGCGTGCTCGACGTGCCGCCCGGACATGTCGCGATCGTGCCCCGCGGGATTCGCTTCTCGGTGCATCTTCCGGACGGGCGAGCGCGCGGCTACGTGGCTGAGGTGTACGGGCGCGCCTTCGAGCTTCCCGACCGCGGTCCGGTGGGGGCCAACGGGCTCACCGAGGAGCGGCACTTCAAGACGCCCCAGGCCGAGTACGAGGATCGTCTCAGTCCGGGATACGAGATCGTTCAGAAGCTCAGCGGGTGTCTGTGGCGCGCCACTCAGGACTACTCACCTCACGACGTGGTGGCCTGGCACGGAAACCTCGCCCCGCGGGCCTACGACCTCATGGACTTTTCGCCGGTGACCAACGCGCGCTTCGACCATCCCGACCCGTCGATCTATTCGGTCCTGTCCGCGCCCTTGGATGAGCGCGGAGCCCATGGGCTCGATCTGGTGTTCTTTCCCCCGCGCTGGGACGTGAGCGAGGGCACCTTTCGGCCCCCGTTCTTTCATCGAAACGCCACTATGGAGATCAACGGCATCATCCGAGATCCGGACGGTGACACGCCGCCCTTCATGACCGGCGGGTGGTTCCTCACCCCGCCCATGACGCCCCACGGAGTGCGAGCGGGGGCTGTCCAGCGCATGTTCCTGGAGTCCGCGGAGCCTCCGGCCCACCGCTTCCGCGACACGTCGATGTGGTTTCAGTTCGAATCCACCCTGCCTCTTCAGCGGACGCAGTGGGGGCGTGAAGGCGCCCAGGAGCTCGAGGGATGGCCGAGCATGTGGGGTACCTACCGGACCCACTTCGATCCCACACGGCGCTGAAAGGTGCTCCTGTCACGCGCAACACCTCGTCCCGGAGCTGCACAGAGCCCTAGCTCCCCCTAAATGCTCAGCTGACCGTTGGTCCTGGAAGTCAGTGTAACAACGGGCAGTTACATGAGTGTAAACCCTTATGCCGCGAAAGCGGTGCGTTTTCGAAGGGTTGCAAGGTCCGAAGCCACCTAGGTTTCCCTAGAGGATCCGACAAAAACGTCGAGAAACGCACTCGGTGCGAAAACCCCCCTTCCGTCGAAGTCCGGATGCCCATAGCGTGCGCGGGCTTCGAAACCCCTTCGAAGGAGGCATTCAGGGAATGAAAAGGAATTTGGCAATTACTCTCACGGGTTCGCTCATGGCGACCCCGCTCGTGGCAGCCGCTCAGTCGAGCGGACTGTCGCTCGACTCGGCGCAGCCGGCGGCAGTGGGCGAGCCCGGCCGCGCGCTGCTCGACCGCGCACTGACGGGCACGAACAACCGTGCCCCCGCGGCGCTCTCCAACTACTCGGTGTACATCGTTCGGCTCGCCGATGCCCCCGCCGCGTCCTACGCGGGCGGCGTGGCCGGCTTGGCCGCGACCTCCATGCGCGCCACCGGCGCCGATAAGTTCAGCCTCTCGACCCCCGCCGCCACGGCCTACAACGCCTATCTGGACGGACGTCACCGAGAGTTCGGAGCTGCGTGCGACGCGACCCTCGGACGCCACGTAGAGCCGCTCTACGACTACAAGGTGGCCTTCAACGGCATGGCTCTCGCCCTGACCACCGAAGAGGCGGCGGCTCTGGCCAGCGTCCCGGGCGTGGTCTCCGTCGAGCGCGAGAAGCAGTATCAGTTCGATACCGACGTGGGCCCCGAGTGGATCGGCGCCCCCGCGGTTTGGGACGACCATCCTCCCTTCGCCTCCTCGCACGGCGAGGGCGTCGTGGTGGCCATCCTCGACTCGGGCATCAACCACGACCACCCGGCCTTCGCCGACGTGGGCTCGGACGGCTACGACCACACGAACCCCCTCGGAAGCGGCAACTACATCCCCGGCAGCTACTGTGACGTGACGGACCCGACCTTCTGTAACGACAAGCTGATCGGCGCCTGGGACATGGTGCAGAGCGCCGCGGACCCTGGGGCTCCCGAGGACGACGATGGCCACGGCAGCCACACCGCCGGCACCGTCGCCGGTAACTTCGTCACCGGCGCCACCATCAACGCTCCCACCACCTCCTTCGTTCGCAACACGTCGGGCGTGGCTCCCCACGCGAACATCATCGCGTACGACGTCTGCATCGACTCCTGCCCCGGCGCCGCTCTGGTGGGCGCCCTCGACCAGGTGGTGATCGACGCCGCGGCTCTGCCCAACGGCATCGCCGCCCTCAACTACTCCATCTCCGGCGACGGCAACCCGTGGTCGAACGCGGTGGAGCAGGGCTTCTTCAACGCCTCCGTAGCCGGCATCTTCGTGTCCGCTTCGGCGGGCAACTCGGGCGCCGCCGACACCGTGGCCCACGAGTCGCCCTGGATCTCGACGGTTGCGGCTCTGACCCACAACCGCCGTATCGACAACAACCTGACCGGGCTCTCCAGCAACGGCGCGGCTCTGTCGGACGTCGTGGGCGCTGGCCTCACCGCCGGCTTCGGCCCCGCACCGATCGTGTACGCGGGCAACTTCCCCACCTCAAACGGCTCGCAGAACGACACCGACCCGGCCCAGTGCCTGGATCCGTTCCCCGCCGGCACCTTCAACGGCGAGATCGTGGTGTGTGACCGCGGCAGCATCGCCCGCACCGCAAAGGGCGCCAACGTGGCGGCCGGCGGCGCCGGTGGCTTCGTGCTCGCGAACGTCGACGCTCAGGGCGAGTCGATCGTGGCCGACGCCCACGTCATCCCCGGCGTGCACGTCGGGGACGCGGATGGCGACGTTCTTCGCGCCTGGCTCGCGGCCAACGAGAACACCGTGGCTTCGATCAGCGGCTTCGTGACCGACCTCTCCACCGCCAACGGCGACGTGATGGCCGGCTTCAGCTCGCGCGGTCCCGCCAACAACCTGGACATCCTCAAGCCCGACGTCGGCGCCCCCGGCGTCAGCGTGATGGCTCCTGTGGAAACGCCCCCGACCGGTGGACAGGGCGAGTATGCCTTCCTGAGCGGCACCTCGATGTCGAGCCCCCACAACGCGGGCGCCGGCGCGCTGCTCTCGGCGGTGACCAACTGGTCGCCCTACGAGATCAAGTCGGCTCTCATGCTCACCGCCGAGAAGCCCTTCCGCGTCATGGACTCGGACGGCGTGACCGAGGCGGACATGTTCGATACCGGCGCTGGTCGCATTCACGTGCCGGCGGCCCAGGAAGCGGGCCTCATCATGGATGAGACCCCCGCCAACTTCATCGCCGCGAACCCCGCCGAAGGGGGCGATCCGAGGACCCTGAACCTGGCCAGCCTCTCGAACTTCGCGTGCTACGGCGAGTGCAGCTGGACCCGTACGTTCAAGAACCCCACCAGCGTGACCCAGACCTTCGACTTCGAGCCTCGCTCGGAGGACGGGGTGGAGATCACGGCAACCCCCGACAGCATCACGGTGCCCGCGGGCGGAAGCGCCACGGTGACCTTCGAGGCCAACATGGACTTCACCACCGAGGGCTGGCA
>JBCBRU010000539.1:0-6201 GCA_039819565.1 Myxococcota bacterium
AGCTCTGAGGTTCGGCAGAGAATGTCGGCCGGGTTTTCTTGCGTCATCATGGTCATCCTCCCGAGCCCAAGGGCTCTGACTTCCTACCTAGGCAAGACCTTTGTCTCTCTCGGGCAAGAACCGAGGCGGCGGTCGCGCCTAGGTAGGAAGTCAGAGCCCTTGGGCTCGGGAGGATGACCATGATGACGCAAGAAAACCCGGCCGACATTCTCTGCCGAACCTCAGAGCTTCCGTGGATTGAGTTCGGATCCGGCATTTCCTACCGCGTACTGCGCACGAGCAGCGAGACCGGCGTATGGACGGTGGTGTTTCAGTGCGCAAAGGGCTCCAGCTTTCCCCCACACTTCCATCACGGGGCGGGGGAGTATTTGATGCTCAAAGGGGCCATGGAGTATCGCGCCGGACGCGCGGTCGCGGGGGACTATGGATATGAGCCCCTCGGGGTCTTTCATGAGTCGACCCGCTTCACCGAAGATACGGAGCTCCTCTTTACGAACCATGGCCCGGTGGCCTTCGTGAATGACGATGGTTCCGTAGCGATGATGCTCGATTGGAAGTTCTTCGCCGACAAGGCGCTCGAGGCCGCGGCACCGGCCTGAACGAGAGGCGCCTCGCGACATGGACGCGCGCCGGGCGCCCGTGCTCGAATGGGGGCGAGGAGGCGGTCATCCACCATCTGAGCACCGAAGGGGTCCGAAGCGCGCGTCAGTACGCCCACTGGCGAGATCTGGTCGGTGCGACCCACGAGGCTTGGGACATGCCGCGCCGCGGCACCGGAGCCTTCCGGGGTTGGGTTCGACGACACCGGCTCGGCCAAGCCGAAGTCCTGTCGTGTGCGTGTGACCCCTGCTCGGGCCGGCGAGGTCGAGAGGAGCTTCGGAAGACTCGGCGCGCCGCTACCGGGATCCTCTTCGTTCTGGAGGGCGAGGAGCGACTCTCTTTTGGTCAAACGGACCTCTTCGTGGGCGCCGGTCAGCTCGCGTTCTGGGACACGACCCACCCCCTCTCTTTCCAGCTCGAGAGCCGACTTCGAAAGCTGACCCTCATCCTCCCCTCCGATCTCCTCCACGGAGTGCCTGACGCGGGACTCCGAGCTGCGGGTCGGGTCTTCGACGCGCGCGCCCCCGACGACGGCGGACTGCTCCTCGCTCAAGTCCGAGCCCTCGCCTCCTTGGAGGCGGAGCTCTCTGATACGATGCAGCAAGCTGTCCTGCGAAGCACACTGGAGCTGCTCGCCGCCACCGTCTCCCCGCAGCTCGCGCCAGCCACCTCAATGAGCGAGCGCACCGTATCCCGAGCGGAGGCCGAAATTTCCGCTCATCTCGAAGACCCTATGCTCTCCGTCGAGGCGGTCGCCCATGCCCTCGGTATCTCGAGGCGACAACTCGACCGCGCTTTCGCGGACGTGGGTCAGAGCGCGGCGCGGAGCATTTGGACGCAGCGCCTCGAGCGGTGTCGCCGCGATCTCTTGCTCGATCCCTCCGCATCGATCTCGGACATCGCTTTTCGCTGGGGCTTTAGCGACGCGGCCCACTTCAGCCGCGCGTTTCGCCGGGAGTTCGGCAACTCTCCTCGTATCTATCGCGGCACCCGAGGTCGAGCTCGCTGACCAGAGGTCGCACCGCCGCGGGACATCTTCAGAGAGCCGGTTTCGGGCCGGAGCACCACTAGGGCTGCGTGTCGATCTCGCGAATCATCGCGCTTTTGCTCCTCCCTCTGGGGCTCTTCGGGTGTCTCGACACCACGTTGAGCGGGGCCCTCGCCGTGGACCCGGTCCCGGGCGAAGGCTCGGATATGGGCGTCCTCCGCTCCGAGCCTCCCACTCCGGGGGACCAGGACGCGGGGATCGCAACCCCACCAGACTTGGGAGCCTCGTCCTGTCGGGCCCCTCCGGCCCGAGCTTGGTCGCTGAGTCCCCATCAGCTGGGCTGGGTGCTGGCGGACCTCATCCCCGGCATCGACCCCAACGACGTGACGTCGCGGCTCAGCCGCTTCGCGCTCTCGGGCAACCCGTATACGTCCGACCCTCAGGTCCTCAACGGCAGCCGCGCCTTCATGAGCGAGCTCTCGAACGTCGTTCGCGAGGCGGTCCGCGAGACCCCGCCGCGAAACCTCCTCGACTGCGCCGACGCCGAGCCGCTGACGAGCTGCGCCCGTGCCTTCCTCGCCGGCCCCGCCACCCGCTGGCTGCGCGGGCCGCTCTCCCCCGAGTTCGTCGCTGCCGCCACCACCAACTTCGACGACGACGTCGAAACTTGGGGCGAAGCCTCGGCGACCGAAGCCCTCATCCGACGCTTGCTTCACCACCCGCAGGTTCTCTTTCGAGGTGAGTACGGCCAGCCGGAGGAGCCGCCCGCACATCGCCTCGACGCGTACGAGCTCGCTAGCCAGATCGCGTTCACGCTGACGGACCGGCCTCCTGACGACGAGCTATGGGCGCTCGCGGTCAGCGGGGAGCTGCAGGATCCCGCCGTGCATCGGGCTCAGGTGGAGAGGCTTCTCTCCACTCCGCCCGACGCAGAGTCGCTGATTCTGCCCACCAACGACGCTCAGCGAAACGTTACCGGCCTCATGCGATTTTTCCGGGAGTGGATGGGCGTGGACGGCATTCGTCTGTCTCCCGCCGGGGGCAACGGAAACCTGGCTCAGCGACAGCGACGATGGCTCGACAACGAAGCGATGATGTTCGTGCGTCACGCCCTCTGGGAAGGGCCCGGGACACTCTCCTACCTTCTGACCGCAGATCGCTCCACGTACTCCAACACCCTCGCGGACTTCTATGGCTTCGATCGAGATGAGAGTGCTGACGCATCCACCTTGCGCCCCAACACCCAAGACCGCGTCGGGGTGCTCATGCATGCCGGTTTTCTCATTTCCCATCCCACCACCACCGCCCGCGGTCTCTTCATTCGGGAGAGACTGCTGTGCCAGCCGCTGTCGGCACCGCTCGAGGCCGACATGAACCTCGCTGGCCTCGAGGAGGACCTCGAGGAAGAGCTCGGACGGGAGCTCTCCCCCCGCGAAGTCCGCGAGCGACATCTGAACGATCCGAACTGCAGCGGATGTCACCTCCTGATCGATCCTTTGGGCTTCCCTCTGGACGGCTTCGACGACTTCGGCACCGCTCGAGAGCAGTGGGATGGGTTCCCGATCGACCTCGGCGGCGACATCCGCGGCAGCGGGGACGCCGACGGGCCGGTCACGGGACCGCAGGAGCTCATGCAACGACTCGCCCATAGTCGAGCCGTCGAGAGCTGCTTCGTACGTCAGCTCTTTCAGTTCGTGCACGGACGGCCGCCTGCGCCGTCCGACCAATGCTACGTCGATCGCCTCCAGTCTCATTTCAGCTCCGCGGGTGGAGACATCCGCAACCTCCTCGTCGAGATGATGACGGGTGAGGAGATGCGCCAGCGCACGAGGGTCCAACCATGATCAACCGTCGTTCTCTCCTTCGCGGGCTCGGCCTCGGAGCCGCCGCCCCCCTCCTCTCGCCGCTGTGTCACCGGCTCGTGCGGGAGGCCTACGGGCATCACCCCGAGCATCCCTCCGTCGTCGTCGTGACCGACGGCAACGGCTGGGGCCACCAGGGCATGGCTCGAAACTCTGAGCTCCTCGATACCGTGGTGCGGGCGGAGCGGGACTGGGACCTCCCGGACGTGCTCTCCGCCTTTCAACCCTTCGCCGACGAGGTCACGATCGCCCGCCGCTTCCGAAACTTCGGCGGTCTACACGGGAGCGGCTGGGCCACCCTCAGCGGCGTTCAGGGGGGAGAAACTCCCGGAGGTATCTCTTTCGATCGATGGTTGGCTCAGCACCTGGGCGAGGGCGATGCCTTTTCTTCCATCGCCCTCGGCGTGCCGGTGCGACGGGATCGTCCCCCGGCCTGCACCAGCGCCGATGGCGCCGCTCAACCCTTCCCGGCCTTCGGCTCTCCCCTCACCGCCCACCGCGCCCTCTTCGGCACCGGAGGCAGCGAAGAGCTGTCCGCCGAGCGCTCCCTCCTCGATCGCATGGCGCAAGACATCCAGCGAGTAAAAGGGAACTTGGCCCCCTGGGAGCGTCAGCAGCTGGATCAGGTGCTGGAGTCGTATCGAGCCCTCGAGGTCCAGCTCGAACTCCGGCAGGCTGCCTTCGCGACGCGGCCCCCGCCCGCGGAGCCTCCAGACCTCAGCTCCCTC
The DNA here is from genome assembly GCA_039819565.1 of Myxococcota bacterium. GTDB lineage: Bacteria > Myxococcota > Kuafuiibacteriia > Kuafuiibacteriales > Kuafuiibacteriaceae > JAHQVK01. The sequence continues at coordinate 4,179 of JBCBRU010000539.1, forward strand.
GGCGCGGAGATCGTCGAGGCTCACGCCGATATCATCGCCGCCGCCCTCAGCTTCGGCCTGACCCACGTCGCTCACCTCAGCATCCTTGGCTTCGACGCCCACAACGTCGGCTGGGGCTTCCTTGGTTTTCCGGGCGACGCTCACGAGCAGGTGGCCCACAAGACCCGAGGCTACGACACCCCTCGGGCGGACGCCGCCTACCGAGCCATCATCGACTTCAAGGCGCGCGTGATCGCCCGCATGAGGCATCGACTTGCCGAGATCCCATCCGCGAACGGTTCTCTCGCAGATCAGTCGCTGTTCGTTTGGATCAACAGCGGCGGCGGCAAGCACCATCACGGCAACAACTATCACCCGATCGTCACGGTGGGGCGAGCGGGAGGACGGGTGAACGCCGGTCGCTATCTACAGCTGGACGGTCCCCACATCTCGGACATCTTCCTGGGGTGGGGGAAGGCTCTCGGGATCCCCGGGGCGGAGAGCTTTGGAACCAATACCCACGATGGTCCGCAGGTCCCCGTCGACGTTTGATTGAGAGCTCGAGCGCGCGAGCTCGTTCCTCCCCCGCCCGAATCGACGAAAGGGCGAGGCCCTACCAGAGGCGCTGAATCGGTCGACGGTCCGGGTTAGAGCCGAAATCATTCCCCGGCAGCTCGAAACTATCCGCCACCGAACGCAAGACGCTGCCGTGGTAGACCCTAGATCCGGGATCACGGTAGACGCCCATAGGAATAGTTCCGTGGGCGCCCCCGATCAGCACCGCAGGACTATGCGAGCCTTGGTGCCGATCACCGTCTCCTCCGCTGCTCATATAGAGAATCGTCGAAGCGTCGAGGAGTGAGCCCGCTCCGATCGACACCGCCTCGAGATGGGCGGCGAGGTGGGCCACCGCGCCGATGGCCCATCGGTTCACGGCGACATGCCAACGACCCTCCCTCGAGTCGTCGCCAAAGTGAGAGAGATGATGGTGGAAGGTATCCACGGTCTCTCCCTGCGGATGATAATCCCCGTCGCGATACCGAAACCAACTCGCGATGTCGATGTTGCGGCGCTTGCCGCCGTCGGTGTCGCCGCCCTCAGAGAAGAAGTTCAGCGAGGCGACGCGGGTAAGGTCGAGCCGAAAGGCCCACGCGATGAGGTCTGCCATCAGTCGGCCGTGCTCCGCCTTCGGCGCACCCCGCACCGCAGCGCCGAGGGCCTCGATTTCGGGGGGCGCGCCTCCGTCCTGCTCGCAGTTGGGCTCAGGCGCGAGACGCATCTCGAGTTCGCGAACCCCGGATTCGTATTCATCGAGGACGCGGAGCTCAGCGGGGTCGAGACCCAGCTGAGCCCGAGCTGAGGAGATCTCGCTTCGATGCGCATCCAGCACGGAGCGTTCAGCCGCGCGCCCCCTCCGAGCCTCATCTGAACAGCGAGCATCGACGCTGCCCGTGAGATCAGAGAAGAGCCGATCGAAGACTCTCTGAGGATCCGTCTCGAGGGGCTGAGGTTGGCCGGACGCGTTGCGAACAGGGGTCACCTGCCGACCTGAAGCCGGGTACGGCGTGTCCACGCCAATGTGAAGAGCGCGAAACGGGGTGCCCAGTCCGCGGGATGCGAGCTGGTCGGCCACCATCCAATCGAGGGAGGGCCCGTCGCTACGGCCATTCTGATTGGTGCCGTTGGTGAAGATCCTGGGCACCATGCCGTGGATGTTTCCATCGGTGAAGACGTTCTTGAACAGCGTAGTCTTACTCCGAAGAGGGTTCAGCGGCTCCAGAATGGTCCCGGAGAGATCGAAATCGCCATCGTCTCGACCTCGGTCGGGATAGAATTGGCTGGGGCGGCATCCATTCGGAATATAGACCTGTACGTATCGAGGCAGCTCCGTCGCGGCTAGCGCCCAACGCGACCTCAGGACCGGAAAGAGAAAGGTCGCGGCCGTCCCGTAGCGGAGAAGGTCGCGGCGGTGGAGTGGGCGGGTCATCGGTCTCCCTCCAGCCGTCCCCGAAAGCGGAAGAAGTTCGACCGGGCGAAGGCCACG
>JBCBRU010000540.1:0-6191 GCA_039819565.1 Myxococcota bacterium
ACTCCTCGGCGCGGGCCACTCCGTCGCGGTGTACAACCGAAGCGCTGCGCCCGCCGAGGCCTTGGCTGGGGAAGGGGCTCGCGTCGCGGACCATCCCCGCGCGGCCGTGGAAGGCGCGGACCTGGTTCTGTCCTTCCTCACGGACGACGCGGCCTCGGAGGCCGTGTGGCTCAAGGGAGCCCATCCAGCTCGGGCGGGTCTACGTCCCGGGGTCGCGATCTTGGAATCGAGCACCGTCACGGTGGGCTGGACCCAAGAGCTCGCAGGTCAGCTCGCTTCGACCGGAGCGGAGTTCGGGGACGCCCCCGTGGTGGGGAGCCGGCCCCAGGCGGAAGCGGGACAGCTGGTCTTCCTCGTCGGCGGGAGCGAGGGTCTCGTCGCACGACTCAGCCCTCTCGAGGTCTGCGGAACCCTACGCCACGTCGGCCCCGTCGGCGCGGGGGCCACCCTCAAGCTTGGCGTCAACGCCCTCTTCGCCCAACAGGTCGCGGGGCTGTCCGAGATCCTCGGGGCGCTCGAAAAGGCGGGCCTCGAGCGATCCGTGGCCGTCGAGCATCTGTCGACGATGGCCGTGACCAGTCCTGCGCTCAAAGGCATCGCCGCCCTTATCGCAAAGGGTGCCTTTGCCCCTCTCTTTCCCGTAGACCTCGTGGAGAAGGACCTCGGCTACGCCCTGCGCCTCGGCGGCGACGCCCCGATGACCGAAGCGGCGCGGGGCGTCTTTCAGAAGGCGCAAGCGAGGGGGTGGGGAGATCTCAACATCAACGGCGTCGCGCGGCTCTATCTCGAATAGGCTCAGCGGGTGCTCGGCGGCTCCAGCAACTCGAACCCGAAGCCGAGAAGCAGTTCGAAGTGGCTGGTGACCCCATTGCCACCGGAGCCGGGGGGGTCGAGGGCGGCCGAGATAATGTGACGCGCGTCGAGTCGTAGCTCGAAGACTTCCGTGAGAAGGAGAAGGGCCCCCAGGCCCCAGTGAGCCGCTGGGTCGAGGTCGTCCCCAAGCTCGGCCGACGCGGACTCCACACCCATGACGCCCGCTCCGAGAATGATGAAGGGCGTTACGATGGTGGTGGGATACCGAAGGATGGCTTGGCCACGGAATGCGTAGAGCGTGGCGTCGCCCGCTCCCTGTGCGATCGACGCCGGGATCAAAGCGCCCTCGGCCTCGAAGCCCAGGTTGACCCAGGGCAAATAGGATAGCCTCAGGCCGAGCTCCGCGCTCGGCGAGCGAATCCTCTGGTGCGGCCCTCGTGGGTCATAGAGCTCGTGGTCGGCGTTGACGGCGAGAATCCCCCCGAAAGCCCCGAGGCTCAGACCCGTGTCCGGTCTGGTCAGACGAATAGACGACGCCACAGGCTCCGCCGGGGGAGCGGCGCTCGACGTGGCCGCGCTGAGGAGGAGACCCGCCGCGGAGATCATTCTCCCACTGCGGCCGACAGAGCGCCTCCGGCGCTCTGCCCCACCCGAACCCACGGACTGGGAACCAGGCCGAGGAGCAAGGTAGCCAGCACCGCCGCGGCCAGGCCGAGGCCGAGCATCCGAGAAGGGTTCGCCTCGGGCAGAGGGCCGGGATCCGGCTGCTCCCGCATATAGAAGGCCACGACAACCTTTAGATAGTAATAAACCCCGACGATCGAGCCCGCGACCCCCACCAGGGCGAGACCCACGTCGCCAGCTCGGAGGGCCGCGGAGAAGACGTAGAGCTTGCCAAAGAACCCTCCCGTGGGAGGCATGCCCGCCAGCGCCACCATGAACACGATCATCGCGAGACCGAGCCGGGGATACTTGAACCCGAGTCCGGCGAAGGCCCCGAAGCGCTCGGGGGCCGCCCCTCCTTCGGCCCGTTCGAGGTAGGTCAGAACGCCGAAGGCGCCGAGAGTCGTGAAGGTATACGCGCTCAGGTAGTAGAAGACCCCGCCAGCGGCGGTGGGTTCGCCTTTCACGGCGGCCACGATGCCGATGAGGAGATATCCCGCGTGGGAGATCGACGAGTAGGCGAGCATGCGTTTCACGCTCGTCTGAACCAGGGCCAGCGCGTTGCCCACCACGATGGTGACCGCCGCTAAGCCGGAGAGCAAACTCAAGCCGGCCGGGGAGGCCAGCGATGCGCCCCCCGCGTGGACCAGGCGCAGGAGAGCCATGAAGGCTCCGGCCTTCACCGCCACCGCCATGAAGCCGGTGATCGGAGTGGGGGCGCCTTCGTACACGTCGGGAGCCCACATATGAAAAGGCACCGCCGCCACCTTGAAAGCGAAACCCACGAAGACTAGAGCCAGTCCGAGAGGAAGAAGGTCGGCCGCCCCCGCGGCGGGCGTAGGGGCCGAGAGCGCCGCATAGCTCACCGCTCCGGTGGCCCCGTAGAGGAGCGCGATGCCGAACAGCAGGAAGCCCGTCGAGAAGGATCCGACGATAAAGTACTTGAGCGCCGCCTCGGAGGCGCGGGCGTCGTTCGCCCGCATGCCGGTGAGGGCATATACGGCGATCGACATCGTCTCGAGACCGAGGAAAAACGTCATGAAGTCGGCCGCCATGACCATGACGTGAAGCCCCACCACTGAGATCAAGAGCAAGGCGTAGTATTCACCACTCTCTATGCGGGCGTGACGGGCATAGATAGGTGAAAGAAGGACGGCGACGAAGCCCGCCGCGCTCAACAGCACCGCGCCCGCTCGGGAGAAGTCATCATCGATGAGCGCTCCCGCGAGGAGCGCGCGGGGGTCGGCCCCCAGGCGTCCGAGGGAAGCCCCGACGGAGAGCGCCAAAACCAGAGCACACATTGGTGCGAGCCAGGTCGTCCGAGGGGGAAAGTCGGGGCCGCTCGCTACGGCGTCAGCGAGCAACACGGCCACCGCCGCCACCGCCAGCAGCAAGCTCGGACCGAGCGCGAGAAGATCTAGGAGCACTACTCGTGATCTCCCTGGTGGGGAACCACCGGCGCCGGCCCGTCCAGGCGTTGGCTCGGCAAGGTGTTCACCGCTGAACGATAGATGCCGCGGTCGGGACGGTAGGGCTGCCCGGTCCCCTGCTGATGGACCACCTGAATCCATCGATCGAGCGCGGGCCGAGCCGGGTCGAGAATGAGGCCCGGGTACAGGCCGATCACGAGGGAAAAAGCGAGCAAGGTTCCCACCACGCCGAGCTCCCGGGCGTCGACGTCACGGAGGTTTTCGTTGGCGGGATTCTGAAGAGGACCGAAGAGAACCTTCTGCACCATCCACAGGAGGTAGACGGCCGCCAGAATCACGCCCGCGGCCGCAATGACCGCCCAAAGCTGCTGGTCGGAGCCGGCCGTGAAGGTGCCGAGGAGCACCAAGAACTCCCCCGGGAAGCCCGACAGAGCAGGGAGCCCTGCGCTCGCCAAGGCTGCCGTCACGAGGAGAAACGCAAAGATGGGCATGCGGCTCGCGATGCCCCCGTAGTCGGCCAGCTTGCGGGTATGACGCTGCTCGTAGAGGACGCCGACGAGGAGAAAGAGAGCGGGCGTGCTGACGCCGTGGGCGATCATGATGAACAACGCCCCCGAGACCCCTTCGTGGGTCAGTGCCGCCAAGCCCAGCATGCAGAAACCGAGATGGCTTATCGACGAGTAGGCCACGAGCTTCTTCATGTCGGGCTGAACCCAGGCCACGAGAGCCCCGTAGATGATGCCAACGACCCCGAGCGCTCCCAGGATGGGCAGGGCATCGACGGCCGCGGTCGGAAACATGGGAAACGCAAAGCGCACGAAGCCGTAGACGCCCAGCTTGAGGAGGACACCCGCGAGAATGACGGACCCTGGCGTGGGCGCTTCTACGTGCGCATCCGGAAGCCAGGTGTGCACGGGAAACATGGGCACCTTGATCGCGAAGGCCAAGGCGAAGGCCCAAAACAGCCAACCCTCTTCGGCGGGATCGAACACTCGACGAGTAGCCTGACTCAAAGAGAAGTCCCAGCCGCCTCCGGGGAGGTTGGCGACATAGATGATCGCGACCAGCATCACCAACGAGCCCGCCATCGTGAACACGAAGAACTTGAGCGCGGCGTAGACCCGGCGCTGCCCTCCCCAGACCCCAATGAGAAAATACATGGGGATGAGCATGGCCTCCCAAAACACGTAGAAGAGAAACAGATCCAGCGCGACGAAGGCGCCCAGCATCCCCGTCTCGAGCAACAGCATGGACAGAAGGAAGGCCTTCGGCCGTTCTGAAGTCGTCTTCCACGCCCCGATCAAGGTCAAGGGCATGAGGAACGAGGTCAGGAGAACCAGCGGTAAGGAGATGCCATCGACCCCGATGCGATACGCGATGCCCAATTCGGGTACCCACGAGAGGACGGCGGTGGCTTGCATGCTGGACGTCGCGGGGTCGAAGCCCCACCAAAGTGCGATTGCGGCGGCGAAGTCGGCCAAGGTGATGCCGATGGCCGCGGCCTTCAGCGGGGTCGGGCTTCGGGCGGGGAGGAGCGCCAGAACGACCGCCCCCAACAAGGGCAGGAACACGACCGCGGTGAGCAGAGCCGCGGGTCCGGACATGGACAGGCGGTACAACGGTGCGTGTGGGCGGTCAACGGAGGCGGTGGCTCGGGCCGTGGATGGGGCGTCAGGCGCCGGAGCTGCTAGGCTCCTCGCGTGCCCCGAACGTCGGTGATGGTGCTCGTCATGGTGCCGGCTTTGGCCGCCGCCGTCTCGGAAGGTCGGGCCGCCGCCGCCGATTGTCAGGTCGCGGCGCCCGTCGGAGAGGACCAGATGCGAGCGCGGCTGTCCGAGATCGAATCGATCTTCGCTCGCCGCGAGCCCGAGATGCGTATCTGGTTCGGAAGCTTCGCAGCCCTCCACACGGTGATGGCGGGAGCCTCGGTGGCCCTCGCCGTGGACGAGGATGACCCAGACACGCGAGGGGCCGTGTGGATGGGGGCTGCGGGTTCGGCCCTAGCCCTCGTGACCTTGCTCGCAGCGCAGCCTCCCCTCCTTCGAGCCCGCGTCGACCTCGAGGGGTGGCCGGATGAGACGGAGGACGCTCTTCGGAGCAAGCTCGCCTTCGCGGAGGCACGACTTCGCAAGAGCGCGAAGGCAGCTCGTGGCTTGCGGTCGGCCTGGCCACGGATCCTCTCCGGTGTTTACTCCCTTGGCTCCGCGGCCTTCGTCTGGTTGGCCTTCGACCGCCCCCTCGGCGCCGTCCAACAGATGGGCGGCGGAATACTGATTGGGCAGGGGCGCATCAGTCTCCATCCGATCGGCATCGCCGAGGACTGGGAACAGTACGCCCAAACCTACGGAAGCTGCGACGGGGGGGCCATCGAGTCCGCCTCGACCCCGAGCTGGTCCTTCGCGCCCAGCCCCGGCGGACTCGGTCTCCAGGTCCGGTTCTAGGCGCCGGCGTGCCACGGCTCGGGGCCACTGAGGGCCCGGTCGACCGCATCCGTTTGTGCGAAGCCCTCACACACCACCGCCGTGTTCACGCTGAACCAAGTCATCTCATCAGATAGTTATGGTCAGGAACTCAGGGGTCTTCGATGTCCATAGGAGCACTCTTTGGCTCGTCAACGAATGTGATGTCCTGTTGATCAGAAAGCAACTCTTCAAGTATCCCTTCGAGGCGTCTCCTTTCGACTTCGGGGCTGATGCGTCCAAAAGCCCTTAGGAAGATCGACTTCACGTAGAAGAAAGGTATCTCCGCGACGACAAATATCGTCCATGTTATGTCTGCCAAAGTAATAGGTCCTTCGGCCTCTGGAGTCTCCCAGGCTTCGGGGCTCAGAATCGATCCACAGCCAATCCATAGCAAAAAGTTGCGGCGTGAGCACATCACGCACCATCCAAAATCCTCTGCAATGACCTCCGCTTCGGGATATCCTAGCGTCTTGATCTCTTGGCAGATCCACTCAGCCAGGCTTTTTCCAAAGCAGCCTGGATTCGTGAATTCCTCCTCATTTGGAACAAGTGCGAATCGTTCAGCAGTAAAGTATCTTTGTTTCATGGCCTCGCTTCTCTCTTCTAGCTCGATGCGACCCATCAACTCCTGACTCTTCTCTCCGATCTAAACTCCCGGGTCGACCCCGGTGAGCTCGATGCTCAACTTCCACAGGCGGCGCGCCTTATCCCGGTCACGGCTGGCCCGGCTAGACCGTACCTGACGCGCTGGCCCCGACGTCTCATTCCATGCTCCCGGCCCGAAGTATTGGCCGCCCTCAACCCCCTCCGCGGTGGCCGCGAG
>JBCBRU010000541.1:0-6190 GCA_039819565.1 Myxococcota bacterium
ACGCTGTGCCTTCTGCTCGAGGCGAATTCGATCGATGGATTCAGCGACGAGACCGCGGTCGAGGCGGCCGATCCGATCGAGCCCGTCCTGAACCCGGGGCTCAGGTACGCCAGCCCGCACGGCGGTGCCGTCGCCCACGTCGATGGGATCGAGCAAGCCCTCCTGAACCTTGAACATGTCGAGCGTGCGTCGCGCCAGCCAGCGCGCCGGCGCCCCGTAAAAGTACGCGTTGCCGCTGACGATCTCACCTGTCAGAGGGTCCACATTGCTCGGACCAAATCCGAGCGGGGAAGCCTCATGTCGCTCGGGCACGTAGTAGTTGAACGAGTAGCGAACGTCCCCGATCTGCGGATTCAAGCCCGGCGCACCGCACTCGGCAGGATCCCCCTCCTGGACCGGGTTGTTTGGGCACATGGTGAAGATGCTACGATTGGCGAACGCTTCGAGGGGCTGTCCCGTCGCCCCCACGATAGCTTCCTTAAAGACAGCATCCCAAGCCTCCCCGATCGCCACCGCGGCGGAACGGAGGTGCTCGGGATGGTCTTCCGCGACGTAGTAGACGATCGTGCGGAAGTCGTCCGGCTGGCAGGCTCCGTAGGGGAGGTCGGCGTCCGGATCGTAGCAGCTCGCGCTCGCCTTCAGAAGGTTCCATCGGTTCGCGAGTCGAAGAACGCTCGGCTCCACAACGCCGTACTCATCGTCATAGGTGAAACGCTCGGTACGGAACACGCCGAACTCCGCGAGGCGACGGTCATCATAGTTGGCGGGCCTGTAGTCTCGCTCCGATGGGATTTCGGCGAAGGAATAACGGACTTTGACCACGCCCCCCTGGCAGTCCGTATGGAGTCGAGAGAACAGCCAGCACGTGGGCACCGGAAAGCCGAACCACTCCTCTGAGCCAGGGATGATGTCGGGAGCCATCGCGAGGTGCTGAACGAAATCGATGTAACTCTCGCTGATCTGCGTACGCTCCTTGCCGAGGTCTCGTGAACCGTCCTCCTGAGGCACCACTCGGACGTCCTGGGTGTTCGCGGTCGTCATGGAGAAGTTGATATCCCCGGCCATGTCGTTGGACCAATCGACCCGCATGTATTCGCGGGCGTACCAGGGGCGATCGGTGGTGTTTTCGACGATCACGTTGGTCTGCTCGCCTGTAGCCGGGTTATACTGGCGCTGAACGTCGAAGTGACTCTCGATAGGGAAGATGGCGATGGGTGCGCCAAGCGGACTGTCTGATGCGCCGGGTCGCGTGATCTCGTCTCCTCCGTTGGTCTGGCCAGGTTCGGTGCCGACGACGAAAGGGAAAGATCGGTAGACATAGAGGGCATCTTCCTGGATGTCAAAGACTACTCGGTTCATCATCCGGAAGTTCGTATCCCCCACGAAGGCGACATCACTGCTCGAGGGTACTTCGATGACCGTGGTATTGAAGTAGTACTCGCGTGCGACCCGAAGCGAGGCGGGGGCCGGATCGTCGCATCCGCCTTCAAAGAAGATGCACTTCTGCACCTTGTCCGGTTGAGTCCGGTCCACGTCATCGACGCCGCAGGCGGCGAGACCAAGGACGATCCAAAGAGCGGGTCCCGATCGCGAAAGTGACATAGGACGAGTATCTAGCAACCAACGGGCCGGCTGAAAGGACTCGGTGAGGGAGGCCCGTGCATTTGTCATCGTCGCAAGGTGAACACCGTCCGTAGGCGAGCTTGCAGCGAGCTCAGAATCCTGAGGCTTCGCGCCATCGCGCGCGCGTCGCTTGGCTAAGCAGCGGAAAGATTAAGGGGTGACTTGTTAAGTCGAGGACGAAGGTACCCGTGGTGATGTGCGCCAGGCAGCCCGCCGGATGATCGCATCAATTGACGCAATGGATGAAGATGGGCTTGAGCCGAACCCAACCTCTCGTTCAGGCGCGAGGCTAACCCTTGTCTCCATGAGTTTGCCGCTTCTAAAGCGGCGAGGAGCATGAGACGGGTTCGTGGAACGACAACGCAACCTCCCTGCCGGCGGCTACGTTGCTGCTCACGTATGTCGGTAGGAAGCTGTACAAGAGGCCGCGCCCATTTGCAAGTCGCTTGCATATACGACGGCTTCGCGGAGGGCGGCGCGAACGACGGCGGGCCTGCCGGCTTGCGCCAAGGCTCCGCCCAGGAGGCGCGAAGGAAGCGGGTGGGCCTCATCAGAGGCTGCAACCAAGGTTTCGGGATGCCCGTTCGCGGCGACGCTTCCGACCCAGGCCCCGCGCCGTACTTCGGGTGTGAAGGGAGGACGTCCCGCTCTCGAAGCCGTGGCTGGAGCCAATCCCTCTACTCTCGAAGGAGCGTGGGACGCAGTCCCTCGTAGAGGGCGTCCGCGGCGATGCGAATCCGCGCAACGTCCTTCAAATCTGGATGCATCAATAGCCACGCGGGAACCGCAGGCCGCTCCGGAGCCCGAGCGAGACGCACCAGACCCGGATCCGCGTCGGCGACGAAGTCCGGGACCTCGGTGATCCCGAGGCCGGCCCGACAGAGCTCAGCCGCGGTGACGAAGCAGTCCACGAAGAGCACGGAATCCGGAAAGGCATCGAGGTTGAGGTCATTCCAGGCGATGGGGCGAACGCTTCGAACGACCAAGAACCGGTGCGCACCGGCTGCCCGAGGGTACTCGAGGCCGTGGGCCTCGACGTAGGACGGAGCCGCGCAGGGTACCAAACCGCTCGCCCCCAGTCGCCGTCCGAGCAGCGCCTCGGGCGGACTCATGGAGAAGCGAATGGCGAGGTCAACGTCTCGGTGAGCGATGTCGACCAGTTCGCGCCCGACTCTCAGGTCGAACTGAAGATGGGGAGCGCGCGACAGAAGACCCCGAAGCACCGGCGCGAGAATGGTGAGAGCGACCGACTCCCCGACCGCCAGAGTGACAGGGCCTGCGTCCTGAAGATCTTGACCGGCGACTTTCCGCGCGATCGTCGCCATACCCTCCTCCATGCGCTCGGCCTCCAGCAGCACCTGAGCTCCCGCTTCGGTGAGCGCCCAACCCTGAGGCGTCCGATCGAAGAGCTTCGTCTCCAGCTCCGCCTCGAACTTCCGCACCCGGCGGAAAATGGTGGTGTGACTCACGCCCTCGCGGTGGCCGGCCGCGGCCAGACTCCCGGTCCGAGCGAGGGCGAGAAAATATCGAAGGTGATCCCAGCTCAGTCCCACGGGCGATCCGTTGCACTATTGCAACGCCTCTCCTGCCATCCAAGACTTTTGCACGGCCGTCTTCACCCTTCGCCCACCGATACTCGACCCGGCCCTGGGGGAATCCAAGGCCGGAAGGACGGAAGAATGGAAGTCGCAATCTCGGGATCGAGTGGACTGATTGGGCAGGCGCTATCGACGACTCTAGCTCAGCGCGGACATCGCCCCATCGCGCTCGTTCGGCGCTCCCCTCGTGCGGGGGCGGACGAAGTTCAATGGGACCCTGCGAAGGGCGAGCTCGATGGCGCCGCCCTCGAAGGGCTCGACGCGGTCGTCAATCTTTCAGGAGCGAGCCTGTTCGGCGACAGGTGGTCGACCGCATACAAGCGCGTGCTCGTCGAGAGTCGGGTGAACAGCAGCAAGTGCTTGGCTCAGACTCTCTCTCGGCTGCGGACTCCCCCGCCCACCTTTCTCACGGCGTCCGGGACGACCTACTACGGCAGTGCGGATGACGCCGTTCTCACTGAGTCGTCGCCGCCTGGTTCGAACTTCCTGGCCCGCATGTGCGTGGCCTGGGAGGAGGCGACGAACTCGGCTCGAGAAGCCGGGATTCGAACCGTGCCCCTCCGCATGGGGATGGTTCTCAGCCCCGTGGGCGGAGGTCTCGAGGACATCGTAAAGCCATTCCGGATGGGCATGGGAGGCAAGATGGGCTCGGGCCGGCAGTACACGCCGTGGATCACGATCGACGACCTGACCGAGGCGATGCTCTTCGCTCTCGAACACGGCGAGCTCGAAGGGCCGGTGAACTTGACCGTCCCGACGCCCGTCACGAACGCGGACTTCGCGCGAGCCATCGGCCGAGCTCTGGGAAGGCCAAGCCTACTTCCGACGCCCCGGTTCCTGCTCGCTCTCGCACTGGGGAAAGAGCGGGCAGAAAACCTACTGCTGGCGAGCCTTCGCGTTGTCCCTGAGAAACTGACCACCCACGGCTTTCGATTTCGGCATGGAGAAGCGGAGCCCGCATTGCGCTCCCTCCTCGCTCCGGCCGCACAGCCCAACCTTCAACGGAACCCCGCCTGATGACGAACCTCCTGACACTCTATCACAACCCCGGAAGCCGCTCGGAACGCGTCCGTAAACTCCTCGAGATCACGGAGCTACACCACGAGCTGGTGCGTGTATCGCCGGAAGACTTGAAATCCAGCCGCTACCTCGAGATCAACCCTCTCGGTGTAGTCCCCACGCTGACTCACGGCTCTCATACCATCCTCGAGTCTGCGGCTCAGATGATGTATCTCGCCGACCTCGTGCCCGAGAAGGGTCTCGCTCCTCCGATCGGAACCCCCGACCGGGGGTGCTACTACTCCTTGTTCTGTCTCAGTGCGTCTACCCTCGAGCCACGCGTTGCCGCCGGCCTCCGAAACCCGAAAGACCCCGTTCTACGGGCGGACATGCTCGAAGCCTTGGGAGTTCTCGTGGAGCGCATCGAAGGTCCCTACTGCCTCGGCTCTGAATTCACTGCGGTCGACGTCCTCGTGCACTGGCAGCTGTCGTTTTGTGCTCGGGAGGGTCACCTCCAGGGACTGCCGAAGGGGCTCTCCTACGTCGAAGCCCTCGCGTCTCGCCTCGAGTGGGCGAGCTCGTCGTCATAAGTGCCCCCGCATCGTCCTTCCCTTCGTCCCCCTAACGTCTCTGATGTGATGCCCCCTCCCCTCGGTCCCCCCACCGTAGACGCCATAACCCACGCTCAGGGCTCATCCCTGCCTGCGAGCCGCCGCGGTATGGCGATCGTTCGGACCTTCGAACTGATCCGTGCGCGACCGCAAGCCGGTCGGGACACCGGTGCGAACTTGCAACGCGCTCGACGTGGCGCTCGTGGCACCGTGGTTTCAGATGATCACGAAACACCACACGATGGCGCCCCATCTAACTCGCGCTCCGCGAGGTCTTGAGCTACGCAGGCGAGGGACGAACAACCACCGGACCGTCCTCGGGCTCGCGCTTGCGCTCTCGGTTCTAGCCACGCCGGGAGCGTCTTGGGCGCAGTCCGAGGAGCGCGCCTCCCTACAACCCGACCGACGGAACCTCGCTCTGTGGCCCGAGGACTATCAGGCCTTTATCGGGCGATGGGGCGGACCTCGATTCGTCACCGTCAACATCGGCGGCGGACGTACGGCTGAGATGCACTACGTCGACACCGATCCAGGAAACCGAAAGAAGGACTCCGTCCTCTTTGTTCATGGCATCCAAACCCACACCTATCTCTGGAGGGAGCAGATCTCCGCTCTTCACCAGGCCGGACTCCGAGTGATCGCCGTAGACTCGATCGGCTATGGACAATCCGACCGGCCCTCGCCGGCTCACTTCGCCTACACAGCCCAGGCTCAGGCCGACGAGATTCGCGAGTTCGTGAGCAAGGTCAAGATCGACGACATTCACCTCGTCGCCCACGACGCCGGAGGCTCCATTGGCCTTCTGTATGCTGAGGCCAATCCCGGCAAGATCGCCTCGATCACCGTCTTCGAGGCCATCTTCACCACCATTCCCTCACCTGAGCAGCTACCGCCTTCCTTTCGCCAGCTCCTGGAGTTCCTCGAGAGCCCAGCCGGACCCGACGTCGCACGGTCCGGGCCGTTTCTGAACTCGATACGATTCCTCGTCAGCGACCCGACGACTATCACCGACGAGGAGCTCGAGACCTATCTCTTCCCTTGGCAAGATCCGGAGGACAGACTCATCTGGTTACCGGCCGTGGATGGACTACCGCTGGAGGACCGCGGTATCCGCCGCGACATAAGGCCTTTTCGGAAGATCGAGCGATACCTTCAGCACCACCCGGTCCCGAAGCTGGTCTTCGACCTGTCGCCCGGCCTCTTCTCCGCGCTCGAGACGGATCTCCCCTCGGGCGAGCTCGTTCGAGTTCCCGAGTTCGCGCGGCGGACTTTCTGCAACGTGCGCGTGGAGAACATCGCCAACTCCATACACTTCAGCCAGGAGGATCAGACCTCCGAGTTCACCCGGAAGCTGGTCGA
>JBCBRU010000542.1:0-6182 GCA_039819565.1 Myxococcota bacterium
AGTCGTCATGCGTGCTCCTAAAGATAGTTATGGGGGGGTATGGGCCGAATTACCCATCTCGTTTCGGGTGAGCTCCGTAGCTACCGACGGGAGGCTTTGGGGGGAACCCTCAGCCCGCCACGAAGGCCCAAATGGGCAGGCTCATGAAGCCCCCCGCTACGAGCCAACCTAGTACCACGCCGGTGGTACGAAGTCGCTCGCGCCAGGTCGCTTTCGCGACCCCCAAGGTCTGGAAAGCACTACCCAGTCCGTGGCTTAGGTGCATGCCCACGGCCATCATGGAAAGCACGTACCAAGCCACCGTGAGGGGGTTCTGGAAGCTCCTCATGACAAGGCCGTAGAGCCCATCTTCCCCGCCGTGGTCGCCGAACTTGAACGTCGCGACATGAGTCACGATGAAGACGGCGAGGATGACGCCGCCCACGAGCATAGAGCGCGAGAACACCGTGGCCTGACCGTTGGTGGTTTTCACCTCGTAGTCGCGGGGGCGAGCCTGGCGGTTTTCCATCGACACTCGGATACCCGAATAGATGTGCGTAGCGAGGAAAACGATGAGGCCGATCTCGGCGGCGTACAGAAGACCGCCCGTGCTCTCGAGAAACTTTGCGTAGGCGTTAAATTCTTCCGCCCCTGCGAAGAGGAGAAAGTTGCCGGTGAGGTGGCCGACCAAGAACCCGAACCAGGCGAGACCGGTCAGGGCCATGAACGTCTTCTTTATGATGGAAGTCAGAGAAAGCATTGCGTGAGCCCGGCGGCGCCCCGCGGTACGGGCCGCGAGGCCTTCGCGCCGTTGTGATCGGCGCCCCCGAGGAGGGAGTCAAGGTCTTTGGCCGAGGCCGCTGGGGCCTGGTTTCGGCCCTTTACCGGTGACTTCAGGGGACTAGCGTCGCTCAGCGGCGATGACGGACTCTGACCAGGAATCGAACCTTCGCGAAGAGCATGCGCCCGTGGTGGCGCTCGTTCCTTGGGAACGGGCGCTGCGGCGCGCTCGAAGGGCGGAGAAAGCTTTCTCGGCGCCCACCGACCCCCGACCGGAGGCCATGCTCGAGAGCGAGCGTCGTATGGCCGAGGCAACCCCTCTCGAAGCCTACTATGCGCTGAAAAGCCGCGGGCTGGCCGACTCCATCCACGCCTTGGCCCATGTGACGACGGATCAGGCGCGGACCCTGCTCGATCTCGAGGGGTGGGAGGGCGACGGCCTCGCCATCGCGGATCTGCTCAGCTGGCTGGAAGGCTTCCGCACCGCGGGGCACGCCCCCCTGGTTCGCGCCGCAAGGGCTCTCGACACCGAGGCACTCGCAGCCCTCTTTCGCCGCCGCTTGCACATCGCCCTTGCCCCCAAGGAGGACCGCTCTGAAGGTGACGAGCCTCTTCCCGACTGGCTCCGAAATCCCCCCGAGGGTCTGGAGCTCCTCCAGACTCCGGACGGCCGCTTTCTGATCGCGGCGCGCGCCGTCGACGCCCGGGTGGAGCTCGAGGGAGACGACTTCGAGGAGGCGGACGAGGAGGAGCAAAAACAGGTCGTGGCTTTGGTTCGGGAACTCTACCTGGACGAGGACTGGGAGTACGTCGCGGGGGTTCTTCGGCTTGCCCACTCGGACCTCGTCACGGTGCTCGAAGACGAAGCCTTCGCCTTGCGGGTGGGCCGCATGAAAGACCTGGGCTTTCCCAGCCGCGAGGAGGCGCTCGAGGTCTACGCGCCGCTCCCCCCCGAGGCCCTCTCCGGTCCCCCCACCGCGGTCGCGCTGACGGTCCACGACGAAGACCGGCTGCCCTTGATCCACGTGGAGATCTTCGGGGATTCCGCGCTCGATGAGGCACTCCGGGCGCAGGGAGGGGAGCGTGAGCGACAGATCGAGGCCGATCTCCTCCACGTGGCCAACGCCATGGTCGTTGCGGATGGCGTCGAGCCGGCCGATATCGCCGGGGTGCAGGAGGTCCTGGAGCGGCTCCGGGGCGGCCTCGTCCTGGGCCTCACGGTCGGAGATCCTGACCCCGAGGGACGGGCCGCTCGGCTCCGGGACCATCATCCGCGAATCCTCTTTCGCGTAGGGCAGGGGAGAGTCATGAGCTTGGTGCGTCGGGCAAGGGGTCTGCTGGAGCACCCCGGTCTCGGTGGTCTGGGGCTCGATGCTTGGGACGCCGCCTCGCGGTCGGTGTTCGAGGCGCTCCTCGCGCCGCGGCCGGCCACGGTGGCGGGGCTCAGGCTTGGCCCCGAGGGTCTCGTCTTGAACCCGGAGGGCGTCGAGACACGTCGACCGTTTCGCGACTCCGCAGATCTTCGCGCCACGGAAGCGTGGCTCGACGAGCTGGAGGCGCTCGCCGGGGCCAGCGTCGATCTAGAGGTCTTCGGAGGTTCCCTTCCGGAGGACGTGCTGCCCACCGAGCCGTCCGAGCGCGATCTCGACCACCGGCTGTCGACGCAGATCGCCGGTCGTCTTCTCGGACAGGAGGAGACTGTGCCCCTAAACCCCGCCATGGGCCTCGCTCTGGTGGATCTCGTGGGTCTCAGCTTCCCCTCGGGCCACGTGGACGGCGCCGACGCCCTCCTCGATGCCTGGGTCGCGCAGGTGAGGCCGGCGTACAGGGGCGCGCTTCGCAGACGAGGGGAGACGCTCCTCGGGCTGATGGCCGAGCGGCTGTTCCCCCTGGTGGGCCAGGAGGACGTCGACGTTCGCTACCTCGAAGGTCTGCTGCGGAGGGAGTGACGGCGGCCCTTGACGGCAGCGTGCACCAGGCATGGGGTCTTCCTCCGATGGCCCGCGTCGCTTCGATGGCTCCTGTCCTCCTCCTTCTGGCGGGATGCTACCGTCACGCGGCCTCCTCGGGGTCGAGGGCTTCGGCTCCGGACGTCGTCGATGAAGTGGCGGTGAAGGGAGGAACCTTCACCATGGGCGACATCAACGGTGAACCTTCGGAGTACCCGGAGCGGACCATTCGCCTCGACGGCTTCCAGATCGACCGGACAGAAGTCACGCGCCGGGCCTACGCAGTGTGTGTCGCCGCCGGGGCTTGTGACGAGCCCGAGTTTGGGCACGAAACCGACGCGGATCACCCCGTCACGGGAGTGAGCTGGCTCGACGCTGAAGCCTACTGTCGTTGGCGCGGAGCGCGCCTCCCTACCGAAGCGGAGTGGGAGTACGCGGCGCGCGGTCGGGATTACCGAAAATGGCCTTGGAACGGGGCTTTTGATCCTCGGCGGGCCAACACCCGGAACGCGGTCGACGGCTACGAGCGCACCAGCCCCGTCGGCCGTTTCCCGGAGGGCGCGAGTCCCTTTGGAGCTCTCGATATGGCCGGCAACGTGGCCGAGTGGACGGCCGACAACTTCGATCCGTCGATGTACCGACAGCAGCCCGTGGCCGCGAATCCGACCGGGCCCGAGGCTGGACGCGAGCGGGTGATCCGCGGCGGGTCTTGGGCGGATGGCCCCCACCGGGTTCGCGTAGCTTCGCGGCGGGCTAAAGCCCCCACGGAGGTCGATGACGCCACGGGCTTTCGCTGCGCGAGGGACCTTCGGGCCGAAAATTGATCTCGTTGGAGGCGGTCGGTAGGGTCACTGCGCATGCCCGACGACAGCCCGAAGAGGAGCCCTAAGGTCGCGCCCGGCGCTCAGGTAGAGACCACGGTTCGCCTCGAGGCGGAGGAGGAGCGAGTGCTTCGTGCGCTCCACGGATCCACCGTACCGGGCGATTTTCCTCTGCCTCAAAAGGACGATGGGCTCCCCATGGAGGTGAAGTCTCAGTTGCGCTCCCTGGAGGAGCGAGCCTTCGAGAGAGCCGGTCGACTTGCGGAGCTCGAGCGGGAACTCGAGCTGGCCGAAGCCGAGGAGGAGCAGCGGGAGAGCGACCGAGAAAAGATCGTCGCTCGCCTTCGCGCCCCGTCGTCTACCGAGGGCGATAGCTAGGACCGCCGGACGCCCCCCCCTCGAGCCCGCCAGCTCGGTTCCAGAGCCTCAGTCGCTCCCTTCCATCCCAGCTCCAGAGCGCGCGCACCCTCGCCATCGAGGGGATCGGGTCCGAGAAAACGGCGTCAGGATCGCGAGCGCGACGGGCGTTCGCTCGGCATCGATTTCGAAGGATGAGGGCAGGAAGGAGAGGGCACCGAACCCGCCTGTCCTAGGCGAGTTCGGCGGATGGAGGAGGTCCTGTGGTTTCGTTCCTCAGTCGCGTCGACGACGACGAAGCAGAAGACCGAAGCCGGCCAATACGAGGAGCCCCGTAAGGTCACCCTGGTTGCCGGTGGCCGAGCAGCCGGTGTCCTCCTCGACGATCTGAATGATCTCGGGCTGGATATCGACGACGTAGGCCCGCGAGGTCGTACGCCCCTCGGAGTCGGTAGCGGAAACGAGAATGTTCGCACGGACGCTCTCGGTCGGGGTACCCGCGATACGGTACTCGTTGGTCACGGGGTTGGTGGTCCCCGTGAGGCCCGCCGGCAGACGCCCCTCAGATAGAGCCCAAGTGTAGGGCGGGAGGCCGCCCACGGCCGCGATGGCGCGGTCGTAACCTGCATTCACGTTGCCCACGGGCAGAGCCTCGGTGGTGATCTGCATGGAGCCATCGTCCTGAACCACGAGTTCGAAAGCGTTCTCATCACGTGCTGCTCGCCCGGGCGGGCCCGCGTCGCGAGCCTCGATGGTGAATCGGAACCGGCCTGCCCGGGTGGGGATGCCGGAGAGCTCGCCCGTCGGGGAGAGATCGAGACCAATGTCGCTCAGGCTGCCGAGAGCAAGGATCCAAGTGATGGGCTCGATGCCGCCGTTGGACATGAACTGGTACGTGTAGCTCTCGCCCACTCGGCCCACGGTCAGGGGCTCAGCCTGAATCTGCAGATTCCCGTTGGCTCGGATGTCCAGAGTCAGCTCCCGAGTGGCCGTCTCCATCCCGTTGGAGACCGTGACGGTCACGTTGGCCGAGCCTTCGACATCCGCGGTGCCCGCAAGCACGCCTGCGGAGGTGAGCGCAAAGCCGTTCGGAAGTCCGGACGCGCTCCACTCGGGGGCGGCGCCGGTGGCTCCTCCGGTGGACACCAAGCTGAAGCTGTACTCTTGACCCACGATGGCCGCCGGTATCGAGCGGGTGACGACGGTCAAAGGCTCGGTCAGCGTCGTGACGCAGAGCTGGAGCATCTGAGTGGCGCTAGCCGCCGCGTCCTGCGCATCGGAGACCTGCACGGTGAACTGCTCGCAGCCCACCGTGGTGGGACGACCGAAGAACTCACCCGTAGACTGAACGAGCCCGAGACCCATCGGCAGCACGCCCTGGGTGACCTCCCAGTTGTACTGACCGCTTCCGCCGGTACCGCTGAGGAGGGCGGTGTAGCTCTCCTGCAGGAGAGCCTGCGGGAGGTTCATGGTGAGGATACCCACGGTGCCGCCGAGAACGTCGATGGTGTTGAGCGCGGCGAGGCCGTTGTTGGCCTCGCTGATCTCATCCACCATGCCCATCGGGTCACCGAGCGCGCCGATGTAGTAGGCGCCCGAGTTGGTGCCGGCGGGGATGGTGACGGTCACGGTGGTGGTCACGGTCTGGCCCGCAGCCAGCGTGACGCTCCCGGACCCGAGCACCCCGTCGTTCGCCGAAATGACCGGGTTGCTCGAGAGCATGACGGCCAGCTCCGTGCTGTCCATCGGCTCAGAGCCGGCGTTGGTGACGGTCATGATGACGTCCAAGGCGTCGCCAGCGGTAATCTGGCGGCTGGGCAGGTCGACCCGATCGAGTCGCAGATCTGGACGGCTCGGGAGGAAGCGAATCTGCTGAAGCGCCCGGAAGGTGTTGTTCGCCTCGTCGACCTCGTCCACGACGTTGGCGGCGTCCACCTCGAGGAAGATGTAGTAGCTATTTTCGCCCAGCGAGAGAGGCGCGGTGACCTCGATGCTCGGGGTCGAGGTCTGGAACGGGGCGAGGGCGATGGTGGTGCTCCCGATGGTGACGGGGCTGGCGCCATCGCGGGTGCGGCTCGCGACGATCCGGACTTCGAATGGTCCGAGGGGGTTGCGGTGGGCGTTGGCCACCACCACGGGAATCTGGAAGGGCACGCCCAGGGTAGCGAACTGGGGAACGTCGGCCCCGAGGGACACGAGTTCGACGCCCGGGTCCTGCACGAGCGACAGCCGACGCCCGACGTTGGCGTTGAACTGGGTGAAGTTACAGCTCGTGGTGCAGTTGTTACCCGCGAAG
>JBCBRU010000543.1:0-6182 GCA_039819565.1 Myxococcota bacterium
ATCCGGGAGGTTCTCAAGTTCGAGTTCTTCTTTTCTCGTCGCTCCGTCTTCGACGCCGAGCTCCGAGAGGAGGTCGAGCGCATCGACCCCGAGTGGGAAGGCCGGGCGCAGACGGACGCTCCCGTCACGGCGCAGCGAGCGCGACGATGGTTCGAGCGAAGCCGCCCCCATATGGCCCACCTCACGCTGCGCCCGTTTCTCGACGCCTACCACCTCTTCGCTCACGAGCTCGCCCGATCTGCGGCCGACGCTCCGGTGGATCGCGACGAGCTCCTCGAGCGATGCGTACGCACCGGCAAACAGTGGGTGCTGAGGCGCAAGCTTCACAGCGCCGAGTCCGTCACCTTGGAGCTCTTCCGAAACGCGCTCCTGCTCGCCCAGCATCGTGGGCTCCTCGAGGAGGGCGACCCCAAGATCGCCAGCAGGAGGTATGCCTTCGAGGCTGAGCTCCGGAGTCTCGTGGACGCCTTGGTCCGGCTCGAGGAGGCAGAGTTGACATGCAGCTGAGTCCCCAAGACGCCCAATTTCTCTATCTCGAAACGGACAACTACCTCACCCACGTGACCACGGTGATGATCCTCGATCCCGACGCGAAGGGGGTCGGCTTCGAGGAGCTCCGGCGCCACTTCGAGGTCCGGCTTGCGGCTTCGCCGATCTTTCATCAGCACCTGGTCCGAGTGGCCGGAGACCTCGACTATCCCTACTGGGCGGACGATCCCCATTTCGATCTCGAATACCACGTACACCAGGTCGCGGCGCCGAGTTCGGGGGACTGGAGCAGCTTCCGAACGTGGCTCTCGGACCTGCATTCCCGGCCTCTGGATATGCGGCGCCCCCTCTGGGAGCTGCATATCGTCGAGGGGCTTCGTCTTCGAGAGAGCCGATTCGAAGGCAGCCTTGCCGTCGTGTTCAAGGTTCACCACACCGCCATGGATGGCGGCGCCCTGGCGCGATTTTTCATCACCGTAACCGACGCGTCCGCGGAGTCCCCACCTCCCACTGCTCCGCCCGCCTCGTCGCCGCCCAGCCCTCGGCCGAGCGAGGTCGCGCAGCTCCGTCGCGCCGCGACCCACGGCGTACTCATGCCGGCCCGCATGGGGCGTGAGGTCCTGCGGAGCGCCCCGGTGATCGCCGCCGCCGTGCGCGAGCAGCTCCGTCCGAGAGCGCGGAACCAGGCACCGCGAAGAGAGATTCCGGTGACGCGCTTCGAGCGCGACGACTCTCCTCACCGAACCTTCGACGCCACCCGATTCCCCCTCGCTGAGCTCAATGCGTTTCGCGCCTTGGCGCCCGGCTCGACGCTCAACGATGTCGTCCTGACCCTCGTGGGCGGCGCTCTCCGTCGCTACCTCGCCCGGCACGGCGAGCTGCCCGAGGTTCCGCTCGTGGCTTGGGTCCCGGTGAACGCGCGACGGAGGGGGAGCGACGAGGGCGGGAACCAGCTCGCGGCGATGACGGCGAGCCTCTTTACGACCGTCGAGGACCCCGTAGAGCGTCTCCGTGCCGTGCACGACGGCATGCGGAGGAGCAAGAGCGGCAGAAGCGGAGCCTCGGCGAGGCTCCTCACCGCGATGACCCAGAACATCCCCGCGTTCGGGCAACCTATCATTCGGCGGGTGCTCATCGAGAGCCCGCTGCGGGCTCGGCTCTGTAATCTCTTCGTGTCCAACGTCCGAGGACCGAGCGAGCCGCGCTTCCTGGCCGGCGCTCGCGTCACCCATCTCTTTGGAGCCGCCCCCCTCGGCCTCGGCATGGGACTGTTCATCGGCACGCCGAGCTACGCCGGCGAGATGACGTTCAGCATCACGTCGAATCGAGAGACGATGCCGGACGTCGGGGACCTCATTCAGGACCTCGAGGAGGCGCGGAATGAGCTCCGCCGCGGCGCTCGGTAAACGCATGGGGACGCACCGAGCTCGGGCCGTCCGGGAGGTCGAGCGCGACATCGCCGCCGCCGTCGACTACCGCACCTGGCGAGAGGCCGCGCTTCATCGCGATCGCGCGCTGGGCCTCGACGCGTGGCGCGCCCTTGAGCCCTCGCGCCGCTACGACTGGCGCTCGGTTCGGGAGCGCGTCGATACCTTGAGGGCGCTACGCAGCCGGGGCGATGTCGCCGGCCTCCTGAACACCCTCAACGAGGGCATTCACGGAAACATCAGCGGGATTGGTCAAGCCCAACTCTATGACAAGGCGACTTTCGGAACGAAAGACCTCATCGTCGAGTACGTCGAGTTGGTCGCGGACAGCCTCCGCGATCTGGCCGCCCAGCCCTCCGCGCGGCTCCCGGACGAAGAGAAGCTCGAGTTTTTCGAGCGCGCGAGCACCTGCTTCGGCCGCACTGCGCTCATGTTGAGCGGGTCGGGAACCCTCTTTTTCTTCCATCTCGGCGTGGTGCGGGCGCTCGCCCAGCAAGATCTCTTGCCGCGCGTCATCTCGGGGGCGAGTGGAGGCGGTCTGACCTGCGGAGTGTTGGGCACCACACCCCGGGAGGAGCTGCTCGACGCCCTCACGCCAGGACGCTTCAGGGCGTTCATCCGGGAAGGGGGAGAGAAACGCGAAGAGAGCCTCCTTCAAACGGCCATCCAGAGGCCGGGCCAGCTCGTCGCCGAGGTCATCCCGAACGACCTCACGTTTCGAGAAGCGACCGAGGTCAGTGGCTTGAGCATCAATATCTCGGTGGCGCCGGCCGACATCCACCAAACCTCCAGACTGCTCAACGAGATCACGGCGCCCTCGGTGCTGGTGAGGGAGTCCGTGCTTGCCTCGACCGCGTTGCCGGGCGCCCTGCCTCCGGTCACGTTAGCGAGCCGGAGGCCCGACGGCGGCCGTCAACCCTTCCTTCCACGCCAGAGATGGGTGGATGGCTCGCTCAGCGACGACCTACCCGCGAAACGATTGGCGCGGCTGTACGGAGTCAATCACTTCATCGTCAGCCAGGTGAATCCGCACGTCGTCCCCTTCGTCACGGACGCCAAGATCGACCGAGACGTCCTGTCGGTGGTGCGCCGTACCACTCAGCGGACCCTCCGCGAGCTCATCAACGGGACCATCAGCCTCGTCCACGGCCCCGTCAGTCACCGCAGCCGGATGGCCTATCGCTTCAACGCGGCGCTCTCGGTGCTGAACCAGGACTACCTGGGCAACGTGAACATCATGCCCCCCCGATGGACGACGAATCCCCTTCGGCTCCTGGCCTATCGGTCGCCGGACGAAGTCGAGCGGCTCATCACCTGGGGAGAGCGCGCCACCTGGCCAAAGATCGAGATGATCCGCGTCCAAACGCTCATCGGTCGAACCCTCGACGAGATTCTCCGGAGACATCGGAGGCGGTGGAGCGAGACCTCGAGATTCGAGTCTACCGCCGGAATCGATTGACGACGGCTCCTCGCTGGATGTCTAAGGCGCCGCATACGGCGCGTATGTTTTCTACGCGCTCCCTCGACGCCGATGTCAAACCCCCAGCCCAGGCGCCTGGCGTGCGCCCTCCTCTCCTCGTTGGCCCTCGCCGGGCCTGCGCACGCGGCGCCGCCCGAGGGGACGGTCGTCGTCCTCACCCTTCCCGAAGCTCTGGAACTGGCCACGAGGCAAGCCTTCGCCGTACGTGGGGCCCGGTTGAGCCGCGAAGACGCCCGCGCTCAGGTGAGGGGCGCCTTCGCGAGCGTCCTCCCTCAGCTCAGCGGCTCCGCGACCTATACCCGGACCATCGAGGCCCTCGATCCCTTCGCGGGGAGCGACGCCGGCTCTGCCTTCGCGGGCTTGGACGCCGTTCAGTGGCTCCAGCTGAACGAAGGGGCCCGCACCGATGGCGACCCCGCGACCAACCCCATCACCCTCGGCGAGTTTCAGAGCCGAAGCGCCGCCGCCCTCATCGCCGCAGGTGTGGATGTGAGCGGCGAAGGCAACCCTTTCCTCGTCGAGAACGGCTTTCGCTTCGGGCTCAGCCTTTCGCAGATCATCTATGACGCGAGCGCCTTCGCCGCCCTCGACGGGGCCCGAGCCTTCGAGACGGCGGCGCAGGAGAGCTTGGCCGCGACCAGGCTTTCGGCCGTCCAAGCCGCGAGTCGAGCCTTCTACGGGGCGCTCCTCCAGAAGGCCCAGCTCGAAGTGATCAGGCAAAGCGTAGCTCGGGCTCAGGCCAACGTGGCCGACGTTCGGGTTCGGGTTAAGGCCGGCGTCCTCCCTGAGCTTCAGCTCCTCACCGCCGAGGTGGAGCTGGCCAACCGGGAGACGGACAGCCTGCAGGCCGAAGTCGAGCTCCGGAACGTTCTCGACGAATTGCGGGAGCTGGTGGCGCTCCCACCCCATCAGCGCATCGAAGTGCGCGGCGAGCTCGTCTACGAGGCGCGGGCCGTGCCCGGTGAGAGCGAAGCGGCCGCCCTCGCTTTCTCGAAGCGCCCGGACCTAGCGGAGGCCCAAGCCCTGGCGAAAGTCTCGGAGGTGGCGGAGGGGAACGCGGTGGGAGGACTCTTCCCGCGCCTCTCGTTGAACGCGAACCTCTCCGCAAACGGAGCGGTCCCCGACGACCGCAGCGTGGTGCGGGCCGCCCCCACCGCCGCAGACCCTTTCGCCGTGACCCGTGACGAACTCGGCTTCTTCGACAACGCCTACTGGTTCCCCGTCTTCGACGTGGGCCTCCGCCTGGAGTGGAACCTCTTCGACGGCTTCGGCAGCTACGCTCGGATCGACCAGTCGCGCATCGCCACCCGTAGAGCTCGGCTGGCGGTGGCGCAGGTCGAGTTACAGATCCGAATCGAAGTGGAGCGAAGCCTGCGGGCCCTTCGCTTCGCGGCGGCCCAGGTCGAAACTCAGGAGCGCGTCGAGTCTCTCGCCCAGCGTAACTATGCCCAGACCGAAACCGAGCTCCGGGAAGGAGCTGCTACTCAATTTGATCTCCGGCAAGCCAACCAGCAGCTCGACGAGAGCCGCTTCAACCGCCTCCGCGCGATTCACGATCACGCCGTAGCCTGGGTGGACTACCAGGTTGCGGTCGGCACTCCGCCGTCCCCCCAAAAGTGAGGTCCTCCATGCTCAGAGTCATCATCGCCCTCTTCGGGCTCCTCGCCGTCGTGGGCATCCTCGGCGGGATCAAAGCCACCCAGATCTTCGCTATGATCGAAGCGGAGGCAGCTTTCGTGCCGCCCCCCGAGGCGGTCTCCACCACCGAGGCCACCTCTGACCGCTGGGCCCCGAAGCTCGAAGCGGTCGGAACCCTGGTCGCGCGCCAGGCGGTCGTGGTCAGTACCGAGGTTCCCGGCAGCGTCACGCGGATCAATTTCGATTCCGGTGACCTCGTGAAGCGCGGCAAGGTGCTGGTCGAGCTCGACACTTCCGTGGAGCGGGCTCAGCTTGCCTCCGCCCAGGCTGCGGCCGAGCTCGCGGACATCACGCTGAAGCGCACCCGCTCCCTGGGGAGCCAGCAGGTGAGCACCGAGGCCGCGGTGGACCAAGCCGAGGCCGAAGCCAAGCGCGCCCGGGCGGCGGTCGCGCAGATTCGCGCGAGCATCGCCAAGAAGACCATCCGAGCCCCGTTCTCCGGCAAGCTCGGTATCCGTCAGGTGGACCTCGGGGAGATCGTGAGTCCCGGCACGTCGCTGGTCTCCCTGCAAGCCATCGAGGAGCTGTACGCAGACTTCTATCTGCCTCAGCGGGAAGTGGAGCGGGTCCGCGAGGGTCAGGGTCTGGTCGTGCGCACCGACGCCGTGAAGGGGCGTTACTGGCAAGGGGAGGTGGCCGCGGTGGAAGCCTCGGTGGATGTCGCGACGCGGAACATCCTCGTCCGCGGGGCCATCAAGAATGAAGACCGGCTCCTCCGACCGGGGATGTTCGTCGAGATCGCCCTCGAGCTCCCCGCGGCCGCTGCGGAGGTGGTCGTGGTCCCCGAGACAGCTATCCTCTTCGCCCCCTACGGCAATAGCGTCTTCGTCGTCGAGGAGGGCAAGGCTCGTCAGATTCTCGTCGAGGTCGGTGAGCGACGAGGCGACTTCATCGCGGTGAAGGGCAACTTGCAGGCCGGAGCCGAGGTCGTAAAGGCGGGCGCATTCAAGCTCCGGGACGGCGTCTCGGTGCAGGTCAACAACGATCAAACCCTCCAGCCGAGCCTTGCCCTCCTCGACGACGAAGACGCTATTGCCGTAGGGGGCGAAGAGGATAGCTGTCTCGGGGACCACGACCACCTCCGCAGC
>JBCBRU010000544.1:0-6169 GCA_039819565.1 Myxococcota bacterium
CCTGGGCCTCGTGCGCCTCGCTGGCCAGCTGAAGGTACCAAGCGATTCCGTAGGGACGCTCGAAGCCGGGGCGGGGACCGTAGTAGGCCAGCTCCACAGCCATGTTCTCCGGGGTCAGGCTCCGCTCCAGCGCCGTCCGCACCGCGCTGGCCTCCGTCTCGAGCCCGGTGCGGAGCCACCGCAGAAGCATCCAATGGCCGTGGACGGCCGAGTGCCAGTCGAAGCATCCGTAGAACGCGGGCGTCATCTCCATGGGGAGGGCAAGATCTTCGGCGGAGCGCAGCACATGACCGATCTTGTTGGGATAAGGTCGGTGCACGCAGTCCAGCGCCAGCTTCACGAAGCGTCCCGCCGTTTCGGCCCGCTCGGCGGCCTCTCGGGCGGACGAGCTCGTCTGCGTCTGCTCGGATGGACGGCAGCCCAAAACGAGGAGGAAGAGACACACCGCGCGCTTCACGCCTCGACCATGAGGGGTCTCCAGTTGGGACTCAAGGGGCGCGAGGCCGAACTGGACGAGGGCTACGGACACCCTGGGGAGGTGCTCCCCGGGGTTGCGACGGAGTCACAGTCGACGCGGGAGCGCTCGTCGCCCCAGACCGCCTGGCCCGAGGGAGCCTCGACGGACACGTTGCGAAGCTCAGCGCTCGATGGGGTCGTGGTCGCGGTCGTGCTGGTGAGCACGGTGAGGGCCGCGGGCGGAGCCGGGTCGAAACCTTCGCCGGTCCCGCCCCCCCCTCGAAGGTCGACATGTTCGAAGACGGCGGTACCACCGCTGGACACCAGGATCCCTGGCCACCTGGCGCCGTCCGCGCCCCGCAACTCAACCTTCGCTTCGCTCGTCCCCGCGAACTCGAACCGCCCGAGGGCGAACTCCAGCCCAAAGGCCGGCTCCACCTCGAGCACCGCGCCCGACTCGACGCGGAGATCGGCAAAGAGACGGATGCGAGCGCTCCCGTCCTCACCCACAAAACGATACGGCACGCTCGAGCGAGGCAGCGTCATGGGGCGAGCCAAGAAGTCTCCCCGAGCTCGATACGGCGCCGTTCCCAAATGGGTATCGACGGCGCTCGCGAGCTGCGGGAGGCGCGTCAGCGGCAGCTCCACCGGCGCCTCGAGATCCGCCCCGAAGGTGTTCTCGCCGTAGTCCACCATCTCGGATTCCCGAGCTAGCCGCATCCCCACTCCCCGGCTCTCCAATATGGCCACGCGCCGCATCTGAAGCGTGCTTGCTCTCTCGACGCTGATCACGACCCCCCGAGAGCCGGCATGCCTGAGCTCGACGTCCCGGAGCTGGGCCACCACCGCGTCTGAGAGACGCAACCCCCTCCACGTCCCCGGTCTCTCCTCCATCCCTCGCACCAGCACCGGACCTCTCGCCCGGTCCCCTACGAGCTGAACGGAGGCGCGGGTAGACGTGAGGGTGGTACCGGCCCCCATCACGATCTCGACCGCTGGTCCCACTTCGAAGGTGGCCCCGGCAGGGATCAAGAATCCGTCGGGAAAGGCGTAATCCGGACACCCCGAGGGCGCGCGATCCGTGAGCGCGAGAGATCCCCCGGGCATCAGCGGCTCGGGAACGACGGGCGAGCCGCAGCCCACGTCGATGCTCGCGCGCGTCGAGTCGCTGAGGCTTCCCGCCGCCACCGTCAGCTCCACCACGAAAGTGCCGAGCCCCATAGGTGTCAACCGTGCCTGCTGGCCACCTTCCGTCTCGAACGCGTGCGATCCGTCCGGCGCCTCCAAGAGCCGCCAGGAGAACGAGACCCCGGCCGGCGACGACGCGGAGCCATCGAGCACCAGCGGCATCCCAAAGGCGCCCTCGGAAGGGGCGGAGATCCGCGCGATGGCCGAGGTCGGCGCCCCCCCATCGCCCCGCGAAGAAGGCGAGGACGGGGACCCGGAGGACCCGGAGTCCGGACACGCCGCGACTGAGGCCCCGAGCGCCATGAAGAGGAACCGACGCATGCTCCCACCTCTCGGCCCTCCCCTCCGCCCCTGGACCACGGAGCGGATGTATTCTTTCGAAACAGGCGGCGCCGCGCAGGCCCGGCGCGTCTCGCGGCGAGACACTCCCGTACGCGGCCGTTTCGAAACCCACGTCTTCGACAACAGAAGTGAAGGGGGACGCCGATTGTGCGCGTGATGGCGGTGTCCTCTCGTCCTTTCCCAACCGGATGGTCGGTGGCGCTCTGGGCTCTCGTGGCCGGAGCGTGCGGCGGCGACCTATCTTCGACGACCGAGGCCCCCCAGGTCGAGACTCGGCGTGGGCAGCGGAGTGTGGGCGTGACCTGCGACGAGGGATATAGCGGAGACGTCCACACCACCGTGCCCGCAACATGCGTGCGCCTCCTCTCCTCGGACCTCCCCTGGACCTCCGCCCTCAACGTGAACGGGACCCTGGTGACCCTAGGCAACTGGTCCAGCGCGAGCCCGGGCCACTTCAGCAGTTTCACCTACACACCGTCCGAGGACCTCTACGTCAGCGGCCTCGTCGACGGGGTTGCGGTCGTGGACGATGGAGACGGCACCTGGAGCCATCCCGACGGCCCGTCGGGCACGGGACTGAGCAGCGTGGTGCTGTGCAACTGCAGCACCGGCGGGGTCGTGTCCTCTTGCGGAAACGGTGTCATCGACGCCGGCGAAGCCTGCGACGACGGCAACACCCGGGCTGGCGATGGCTGCGCGGGGCACTGCGGAGACGTCGAGCGCGGATGGATCTGCGTGGGTACGTCCTGCGGGGCCGAGCGCTGCGGCGACGGCATCGTCGCGGGCTTCGAAGAGTGTGAGGACGGAAACGCGTCGAGCGGCGACGGCTGTAGCGACCGCTGCCGCCTCGAGGAAGGCTACCACTGTCCGAGCATCGGCTTTGCCTGCACCCTCACCACCTGCGGAGACGGGAGAGTACAAGGGCTCGAGGACTGTGACGATGGCAATACCTACACCGGAGACGGATGCACTCCTCTTTGCGAACATGAGCCTTTCTGCCGCAATGGGTCCTGCACGCCTACCTGCGGCGACGGCATCTTGCTTCCGAGTGAGCAGTGCGACGACGCCAACGCGCGCTCCGGAGATGGTTGCTCGGCCAGCTGTGAGATCGAGACGGGCTTCACCTGCGCGACCACCCGCATCGACGCCCTGGGCGAACTGAAACTTCCGATCGTGTACCGAGACTTCCGGGGGAACGACCTCAGCGGTGGCCACCCCGACTTTCAGCGGGGAAGCACGGGGGTCAAACGGGGGTTGGTGCAGTCCGAACTCGGCGCGGACGGCTATCCTCTCAAGTCGTCAGCGACGAACGGCAAGATCACGGACGAGGCCTCGTTCTACGCCTGGTATCACGACTCACCCTACAACCAGACGGTGGTGGACCGACTCAACCTCCGCAGGACGGGAGAGGGCACCTTCGAGCTCGACGACGGTCGCTTCTTTCCCCTCAACGCGTCGGGCTGGGTGGCGCTCGGCGAGGAGCCCCTCCGTCGCGGCCACTACGGACAAGAGAACTTTCACTTCACGTCGGCGGTGCGACACTACTTCCGATACGAGGGCACCGAGGTCCTCCGTTTCCGGGGCGACGACGACGTCTGGGTGTACATCAACGGAAAGCTGGCTGTCGACATCGGCGGGGTGCACGGACCCGCCAAGGGGTCCATCACTCTCGATCCCGCCACCGCGGCCGGTCTCGGCATGACGGTCGGAGAGTTCTACGAGGTCGCCGTCTTCCAAGCGGAGCGTCAGACCTCTGGGTCGAACTTTCGCCTGACCCTGGTCGACTTCAGCCGAGACCAGAGCGTCTGCCAGACGGTGTGCGGCGACGGCTGGCTGACTCCGTCCGAGGTGTGCGACGACGGCATCAACGACGGGAGCTACGGCCGCTGCAATGCGGACTGCTCCGCCTGGGGTCCGCGCTGCGGGGACGGAACCCTCGACGCCGGCAACGAAGACTGCGACGATGGCAACGCCATCAACGGCGACGGCTGCTCCGTCATCTGCGAAGTCGAAGCGTGCGGGAATGGGCTCCTCGACACCGGAGAAGCTTGCGACGACGGCAACCTCCAAAGCGCCGACGGCTGCTCCTCGACCTGTGCTCTCGAGGACGGTTGGACCTGCGTGGGCACCCTTTGCGGGGCGGCTCAGTGCGGCGACGACATCGTCGCTGGCTTCGAGGAGTGCGAAGACGGAAACCTAGTGAGCGGCGACGGCTGCTCCAGCTTCTGCCGGCTCGAGGACGGTCATGACTGCCCTTCCATCGGCGCGGCGTGCATCCCGGTCACGTGCGGCAATGGAGTGCGGGAGGGCGTCGAAGACTGCGACGACGGAAACACCTACACCGGGGACGGGTGCACGCCCGCCTGCACGCACGAGCCCTTCTGCCGCAACGGATCCTGCAGCCCCACCTGCGGAGACGGCATCCTGCTTCCGAGCGAAGCCTGCGACGACGGCAACACGCGTTCGGGCGATGGATGCTCCCCGACCTGCACTTTGGAGCCCGGCTTCAGCTGCACTACCTCTCGTCTGGATGCCCTCGACGCCCTCACCTTGCCCATCGTCTATCGAGACTTCCGCGGCCGGGACCTGGCCGGAGGCCACCCCGACTTTCAGGTGGGCGGCACCGGGCTCGAGCTGGGCCTCGTCCAGAACATGTTGGGCGCGGACGGCTATCCCCTGAGGTCTGCGGATACGGCTCGCGGAAAGATCACCGACGACGCGTCCTTTTACGCCTGGTACCACGACTCCCCTCTCGGGCTGGCCATTGCCGACACCATGACCCTCACCCGGGTGGACGACGCGACCTTCGAGCTCGACGACAGCACCTTCTTCCCTCTCAACGATTCGGGGTGGGTCGCCCTGGGCCAGGAGTCTCACCGCTCGGGAAGCGGAGGCCTTCAGAACTTCCACTTTACCTCCGCGGTGCGCCACTTCTTCCGCTACGAGGGGACCGAAGAGCTCAAGTTCCGCGGGGACGACGACGTGTGGGTCTTCATCAACGGTCGGCTCGCGGTGGACATCGGCGGCGTGCATGGCGCCTTGCCGGGCGAGATCCGGCTCGACGAGGCGACGGCGGCGAGCCTGGGGATGAGCCCCGGAGGGCTCTATGAGGTCGCGGTCTTTCAAGCCGAGCGGCAGACCGTAGCCTCGAACTTCCGGCTTACCCTCAAGAGCTTCAGCCGAGACATCACCACCTGCCAGACCCAGTGCGGGGATGGCTTCCGCACCCCCGACGAGGCTTGTGACGACGGCAACAGCCAGAGCGGAGACGGGTGCTCGAGCATGTGCATCGTCGAAGGTTGGGACGAGCGCTGTCCCTTTGAGGACCTGAGCCTCTGTGAGGAAGGGCCGTGCCAATCCGACTCTGCCTCGGGCGAATGCGGCGAAGTCATGGAGGGCTACTGCGGCGCGAACATCTCCGAGTTCGCGTGCCAGCTGCGAGCTTGCTATGCGGGGACGGGGCTGGAGGCGTGCCGGCAGGCCCTCGTCGCTTACTGCAACGCGAACCCCGACGACGCCAACTGCCCCTGAGACTCACGCTCAATCCGACGAGGGAGAAAAGGTCGCCCGCGACGGGCTCGACGGGAGGGTGAGATCGCTCCCCGAGGGGGAGGGCACGCCGGCGGAAGGACTCGCGGGCCGGCGCCGGGTATAGCTCCCTCCGCCTCCGCCCGAAGAAGAGGTCGCCACCGGCATGGACAGGCTGCCGTTGACCTCGAGCCCCTTGAGCATGCCCTCCAGGTTGCCCAGGTCGATGGGCAGCAGAACTTCGGCGTCCTCCCGAGCCAGCGACCGGATCTGCACCAGGTACTTCTCGACGAGCTGGAGCTTGAGGGCCTTTCCGCCGCCTTCCATCTCGACCGCGGCCGCGATCTTCTCGATGGACTCCGCGGTCGCCCGGGCCAAAGCGAGGATCTCGGCCGCCTTACCCTCAGCCTCGTTCACGCGCTTCTGCATCTCACCCTCGGACCGGTTGATCATCTCCTGCTTGAGACCCTCGGCTCGATTGATCATGGACTGCTTCTCGCCCTCGGCGCGAGCGACCATGGCCTTTCGATTGCGTTCGGCCGTGACCTGCTTCTCCATCGCGTCCTGCACGGTGAAGGGAGGCTGGATGTTCTTGATCTCGTAGCGATGCACCCGGATGCCCCAAGTGGCTCCAGCCTCCTCGAGCACCTGCACC
>JBCBRU010000545.1:0-6160 GCA_039819565.1 Myxococcota bacterium
AAGGACATGGGCCAGCCCCAGGATCAGGGGCAGAGCGAGCAGCATCTCGAGCGGGTTCAGGGGGCGATGGACGATATATCGATAGAAGACGATGAGGGGCCAGTGAACCCGCTCGAGATGCTGCTCGCTCTGCCCCTGATCCTGGGGCTGGCCCATGTCCTTCATCGGTGGGTGGAGTCTCCTTTTCGGCGTCCCCAAGCGGAAAACGGTCACCGCTTTTATTGGAGCCAGGCCGCGGTCACCTTGTTTCTAGCTGGCCTCTTCGCCTGGGGGTGGCAGTCCGGGGGCTGGCCCGAGCGCGTGGACGAACTCACCAAACGCTACGCCCGAGCTCGTGACGAGATGGGTTTTCGCCCCTGCTCGAGTCGCAATTGGAACTGCAAAATCGGCCGCCCCAATGCGGTCGAGCGCTTCTTGGTGGTGGGGGACAGCCACGCCAAGCATCTCATCTTCGGGATCGATCAGTTCGCCCGCAACCGAGGATGGGCGGTCCGCATTCTCAGCGAAAACGGCTGCGCCCCTCTCCCCGACATCGTCACTCTGCGGCGGGGCGCCGTACGGAAGACCTGTGAGGCTTCGAAGGGCAACATCTCCCGAGCCGTCGAGAGCTCACCGGCCCGGCTCGTCCTCCTCAGCTTCGGCTACCTCGGCTATCGCGGGGCCTTCGCTGACGCCCGCGGGCAGGCGCTCGAGCACGACGACGACGAAGCCTTCGCCAGGTATTGGACGACCGCATTGGAGGGAGCGATGGATCGATGGTCCCGACCGGGGCGGAAGTTCGCCGTGGTGCTTCCGTCCTTTCGCCCTGGCTTCGACCCCGTCGAGTGTCTGGCGCGACCCGCGATCATCGACCGCCGAAGCGCTGGGGCGCGCTGTAACTTGGGCCCTCGCTCGGAGCTGGAGTCGCGCACCCGCGCCCTTCGCGGCGCGTTCGAAGCGCTCGCGAAACGGAGAGACCTCACGCTCCTGGACCCCAACGACGCGCTGTGCAGGGGCGAGCGATGCCGGATAGAGATCGACCGTATCCTCCTCTTTTCGGACGACCACCACCTAACTATGAAAGGCGCATTGACGGTCATCGATGCCTTTAGCCCGAGCCTGGAGGCTCTGCTGCGCTAGAAGCCCGTTGGTTGGGAGATGTAGGTAGCGCTCAGGGCCGACGCGCGACCGCGAGAAAGATGGGATAGCTCCGGCCCTCGCGCTCGACCTCGCAGGCGGTGACGAGCTCGACCTCTTCGAAGCCCGCCGTCGCCAGTTGGCCACGAAACTCGTCTCGGTCGAAGCCGTGGTGAAACACGCCCTCGGTACCTGGGGGATGAAAGGTGCCGTCCTCAGCATCCAGATCGGCGAGAGCCACGCGCCCTCCGGGACGGAGGTGGTCGTGAAAGGTGGCGAGGAGCCGAGGCGTGTCCCGCACGTGGTGCAGCGCCATGGCGCTCACGATGAGATCGACCTGGGTGTCCAGGGGGCTCTCGAACAGGTCGCGGCACTCGACCTGAACCTTGCCTTCGAGATCCGCCTTTCGCGCGAGCTGGGCCAGCATGGCCTGGGAGATATCCACCGCGATGATCTTGTCGACTCTCGGAGCGACCTTTCCGGCGATGAGACCAGTGCCGGCTCCGAAGTCCATGACCTGCAGGTCATCCTTCAGACGAACCTTTGATTCGAGCGCCCGGAACACCCCCTCGGAGATCTGCTGAGGTAGGGGACGAGCGTCGTAGTCCTTGGCTCTGTGCTCAAAGAGATCAGCCACGAGAAATTTCTCACCCGTTCGCGAGGAAGGGGCAACAAAGGCCGAGACCCTCGCCCAAAAAAAGTTTCGCGGGCAGATGATCAATTCCCCGGTCTGCCTGGACGCGGCCGCGCTTGGCGACCGAAGGCGCTCCACGCTGATGGTCCCATCGCATCGCCGACGCGATGTATCGCGATGCGGAGGGCGAGCTGGAGCAGGTCACCTGTCCTAGCTGCCGAGCCCGCTACTCGATAGTCGAGCGCGAGTGCCCGGAGTGCGGCACCGCCAACCCCGAGTTCTGACCCTGCGATCGGGAGGGTATGCTCCGGCGCGTGCCTCACGCCTCTTCGTCTCGCCCGCCCGACTCGAAGCCTCCGGTGGAGGTGGGGTGGGTCATCGTGGAGCCGATCGACCCCATGGATCGCGGAGCGGCGCGGGCGGCGCGGGACCGGGCCCTCGAGTGGCTGGAGCGGGAGGCGCCGGACTTTTCGTGGTCGGTCACACTCTCCGAACGAGAGGACTTCTCGAGTGGCCCCCGGGCCGCTCCGATTCAGCTCATCGACCTCGGCGCCTTCGAGCGAGACGCGAAGGGATGGGACTTCACCTTCGTGATCACAGGGGCTGAGCTCACCGGCCTCGATCGCCGCTTCGCCCTCGGCGCCACCTCTCGCTGCGAGGCCATTGCGGTCGCCTCCACCCTCCGCCTCGATCCCGCCGAGGGGCGCTCCGACCCGTCCGAGCCGGAGCGGCGCGAGCGCCTGGAGGCCCGGCTCACCTATCTCTTCCTCCGCTGTTTCTCGGTCCTCAACGGCCTCGAGCCCATGGATTTGGGTCTTGGCCCGAAGGCCATCGTGGACTGCGAAGAGCTCGATCGAGAAGCCGCCCTCTCGCCCGGGGGGCGAGGCGCTCTCTTTCAGCGCCTGTGGCGCGTAGCGGATCCGAGAGTCGAGGAGGGACAGGTTCGACACGGACAGTTGAGCTTCTACCTTCAGGCCCTGCGCGCCGATCCGCGAGCCGTGCCCAGCATGGTGTGGTGGGCACGGCCTTGGCTCTTACCCCTGCGTCTCGGTCGCATGACGGCGGCGGCCCTCTCCGTTCTTCTCGTGGTCATGCTCACCGCCGAAGCGTGGGAGCTCGG
This sequence comes from Myxococcota bacterium, assembly GCA_039819565.1. GTDB lineage: Bacteria > Myxococcota > Kuafuiibacteriia > Kuafuiibacteriales > Kuafuiibacteriaceae > JAHQVK01. The sequence continues at coordinate 2,871 of JBCBRU010000545.1, forward strand.
GGCGACCCGAAGTCTGGGACAGGTGGTGGGGGTGGTGATCGTGACCTTGGTGGGAACCGTCGTCTTAGTGGTGAGCCGGCAGGGCCTCTTGCTGAGGAGCAGCACTCGACTCACCGAACAGATCGCCCTGTCGAACGTGGCTACCATCATCGCCCTGGCCCTCGGCTTCGTCGCGACCTTCGCCTTCTTGTTCGTCGTCGCCCTGCTGGGGGCCTCTCTCGTCTTTGGCGAGGTGGGCGCGCGATGGGCAGGCGTCGAGCCGCTCAGCTTCGGCCATCATCTCGTGTTCGCGGGATTCAGCGCCGCGGTGGGGATTGTGGCCGGCGCGCTCGGCGCCTCCTTCGAGGAGTCGGAGGACTTCAGATACATTGCTCGCGTCGACCGCGAGCTATGAGCCACCCGCCGGTGGCGAGCCCGCCCGCGAAGAGCAGGGTGAGCGTGAGAAAGGTCACCGGGTCGAAGTAGAGCTCGCGCTGGGAGGGCGCGATGAGGTTCTCTTCGAGGGAGGCCCATTTGTGAACCACGGCCTCCCGAAAAGAGGGGCTCGTCAGCATGTCCAGGAGGTCGCGCCGGCTCCGGTAGCGGACCACGGTCATGCTCTCGAAGGCGGCCGCCGTCGCTCCCATCGTCGAGCGAAAGGTGGTCAGTCGCCGGGTGGTCAGCAGGGGGTAGCTCCCCCGCTGGAGCAGCTCGGGGATCACCGCGCGCCCGTACGCTTCGGCGGCGTCGGCGCCGGTTCGGACCCCGGGAGGGGCCTCGCCTGGATAGCGGGCCCCCTCGCTGAAGGTGTGGAGGTTCACCATGTAGAAAGGTTGCCCGTCGTCGGTGAGGAAGAACTCGATGATCCGGGGCGGGAACTCATCCTGCAGCCCCGAACGCTCGAGGGTGCCCGCAAGTTCATCTGCGGACAGCGGCCCACGAAGGGGCGTATGCCAGAGTAGGAAGAGCACGTAGATAGCGCCCAAGAATCCCCAGATACTCAAAAGCCCTCGCATCGAGCCCAGGCTAGTCGCGAGCCTGGCTTTCGACGACTACCTTTGAGTTGAGAAGCGTAACGCGTCGCCGCGTCAGTAGCGGGTGGTGTTGCTCACAAAGACCCAGAGAGCGGCCGCCTCGACGTCCGCGCGGACGTACCGATTGCGCCCCCCTACCGCAGCCAGTCCTGCATAGCGTGGAACCACGTCGGCGCCCGCCCGATAGGTGAGAGCGAGGCCGAGCCGGGTGATGTTGTGGGTCGTGAACCAGCCCCCCAGGAGGGTGAGACCAAATTCGTCGGCGCGGGCGAGACGGTCTTCCTCGAAGCCCTCTCGGTCCGGGATCCCGGGCGCCGAGGAAAAGCGCGTGAAGAACCCTGCTCCCAAGACCCAGTTGGTCTCAGGACGAATTTCGCCGCCGAGGGCGAAGTCGAGGACAGGTTCCCGCCGCACCCGGGTCAGGAGCGTGACGAGCTGCTCGAGCCGCTCCTGGCCCGTAGGAAGCTGAACGAGGTCGTAGAAGGTGGGGGCATAGAACGCGATGTCGAACGACACGGTCGCCTCCGGGTCGTCCCATGACTTCGACCCGCCGATCCGCAACGACAGGCCATCTTGCGTCTCGGCTCCGATATTCTCCAGGTCGCTCAGCACGAACTCCGTGCGGCCGGTGGCAGGAAGGGCTCGAGTGCGCCGGACCCGCAGGCCTCCCGTACCCCGTAGAGGCACTGAGGGCGCGACCAGCATGGCCCCAAAACGCCACCCGTCCTCAAACCGAGCCAAGGCGCCGAAGCTCATGCGGAGGCTGAAGACGTCGACGCTGACGCGGGTGTCCGCGGTGGAAAAGGCAGGGCCGTCGAGCCCCCCCTCTTCGTCCGAGCAGAGAATCTCCTCGCGATCGCGGAGGCTTCGATACTGGACGAAGGCCGAAAAGCCCACGCTCCACCGGCGATTCAAGCGATGCCCGATGCCGCCGCCAGCGAGAAAACGCCGGTCGGACAGGCTGCGCTCGTAGGCCAGCCGAGCGCAGCCGGGAAACCTCTCGGCCTCCTCCAGGGTGTCGACTACCGAGCGCTCCTCGGAGCTGGAGCTCGGAATGAAAGTCCCAACTCCGAAGACCGTGGTGGGAAGCTCCGTTTCGGGATCTTGCTGCCACACTTCCAGGCCAGCGGCGGTGGCGGGGAGGAGGTCGAGACTGGAGGCCACCCGCTCGACGTCCACGACCGCTCCGAAGGCATCTGCGATCCCCCCCTGGACCTCGATACCGTAGAAGTTGGTGCTGACCTGAATCGCGTTACGCCGGACGTCCACGATGCCCGCCGGGTTGTAGTAGAGCCCGCTGGGGTCGTTGGCGAGGGCGGTGAAGGCGCCGCCGAAAGCCACCGCTCGCCCACCGAGAGGGAGGTCCCCATAGCGTTGGTCGTCCGCCCACCCGCGGTGGGAGACGGCCACCAAGCATCCGCCTATGAGGACGGCCAGAACGCGGGAGCTCATGCGCCGCACCGAACCTATCCCTCAGTGACGGGCGGGCGCCACGGTGACACGTCTCATGTCCGCCCACCGGCGGTGCGCGCGCGATGTGCGGACGCTCGTGCCGGCACGGAGGTTGCTTCAGCCGTCGATACGTCGGTTCGGTCAACCTCGGAACCGGCGAGCATCGATGCCGTAGGCGTCGAGCCACCGATAGAGCTGGTTTCGATGGACGTCCAAGACTCGAGCCACCGCGGCGACATTGCCCTGCTCCCGGGCCAGGGCGGCCTCGATAGAGGCCTTGCTGGGACGTTGCTCCGAAGGGACCGGCTCAAGGGTCTGAGCTCGGAGATCGGCCGGGAGGTGAGCGCGCTCGATGCGCGGAGACGGCTCGACGAGCACGTCCAAGTGGGCCGCGAGCTGCTGGAGCTCGCGATGGTTGCGAGGCCAAGCGTGGGTAAGGAGCGCCTCCGCAGCCCCCACGGAGACCGCCGACCGCGTCCTACTCATCGACAACAGCGTGGGGAGGACCTCCACCCGGCGGGTCCGAAGCGGGGCCACGGGGACGGTCAGCGTGGCCAGTCGCGCCCACAGATCCTCGCGGAACTGCCCGGTGCGGGCGCGTGTGGCGAGATCCTGGTGGGTCGCGGCGACCACCCGCACGTCGACGGGGTGCTCGCGGTCTGCCCCCAGCGGGCGGACCTTGCCCTCTTGCAGCACGCGAAGCAGGGCAGGTTGCTGAGCGGACGGCAAGAGGGCAAGGTCCGCCCGCTGGGGGCAGACCGCGAGCACCCCGTCGACGTGCGGGTGGTCGCCGCGACCCACCAGGATCTCGCCACACGCGCCCGC
>JBCBRU010000546.1:0-6149 GCA_039819565.1 Myxococcota bacterium
GCATCGAGGGGGCCCGGCCCGGAGACACCGCGACTCCGGTGGCCCCAGCCGGACTCCATGAGTCCGCCTTGCAACTAGACCTGCGTCTCCCCCGGATGGTGGAGGTGCTCACCGCACACCGCGGACCGATATCGCCGACATCCGGGGAGATGGTCCGTGGTCAACCCCTTCGCGAGGCTCAGGCCAAAGTGGCCTGAACCTCCTGACTTCAGGAGCACGACAGACATGATGGACATCAAGAAGAAGACGAACCCTGTACAGCAGATCCTCGAGCGCGCCGATCTCGGTCGGGTAGCGGGGATGGCCGTGATGCGCCACGGATCTACGGAGGCGATGACCGCGGCGAAGAACCTCTCGATGAGTCGCCGCATTGCCAAAAACGACATCAAGGCCCCCCTTGGTGCGGGCTACGCCACCTGGGCCGACAACGTACGTTTCATGCAAAATGGCGCGGACGCCCTTCACGCGCTCGGCCGCAATCAGCGCGATACGGCTGCTTTCGGGGAGCTCGCCGGCGTGAACAAGCTCCTTCAGAAGGCGGGTGAGGCCCTCATGGGGACGAGTCTCGAGGCTCGAGCCGAGGGACACGGAGGCTGGGCGGACGGCCTCGCCCTCGCCGCGGAGCAGCTCGCCTTGCACGCTCGCGGAGAGCATCGCGCCGCCGGGTCGCCGCGTCAGATGATCGAAGGCCTCAGCGATCTCGCGGAGGCTCTCCCCCACCTGGAGGGAGAGGCTAAGAAGGCGGCTTTGCTGGGGATGGACGCCCTCTCCCAAGGTCTGCAGGAGTCCTTCTTTGGGCCCAGCGAGGAGCTTCTCGCCACCCTGTTCGGGGGTGGCGGCATGCCCGGACAGATGCTCCCCTTTGGAGCCATGGACTTCATGGGTTTCGCTCCCTTGGAGCAGGCTTTCTCTTCTGGGTTTGCGCGTGGCTTCCAGGCGGGTATGGCCTTCGGCGGGGACTCCGGGGGCTTCGGCATGCTCGACAATCCCTTCTTTGCTGGGGCCTTCCCGGCCATGCCGGGAGGACTCCTCTATGCCGGCCAGGGCGACTTTCTCCGAGCGGTCGGGATGCTGATCTGACCGACCCCTCCCTCCTTGGTTTCCTGCTAGCGTCCCTGCGTGGTCGATCGACGGACGGTTCCGCACGACACTCGCACCCAACCGGTGCGGGCGCTCCGCCTCGAGGTGGTGCAGGGGCCCGATCAGGGAGCGGTGCACGCCGCCCGGACGGATCGGGTGTCGATCGGGACCGCCCCCGGCAATGACCTGGTGCTGACCGACACCACCGTTTCGCGCCATCACGTAGAGCTCCGAGCGGAGGGCGACCTCGTCGTCGTCGAGGACCACGGCAGCACGAACGGGACGGTGGTGGGCGGCGTTCACGTCCGCGCGGGCGCCTTGCCGGCCGGGAGCGTGCTGCGGCTCGGTCGCACGAAAATCCGGGTCGACGACGGCGACGGCATCGAGATTCCCCTCCATCCGGTCCCCGAGCTTCACGGCCTGGTGGGCTCGACCCCGGAAATGCGCCGGCTGATGGCTCAGATCGACCAGATCGCGCGCTCCGATGCCTCCGTGCTCGTGCTTGGGGAAACCGGCACCGGCAAAGAGGTCATTGCTCGGGCCATCCACGCGGCCAGCCCCCGGTCGGCCGCCCCCCTCGAGATCGTCGACTGCGGGGCGCTCATGCCAACCCTCGTGGCCAGTGAGCTCTTCGGGCACGAGAAGGGCGCGTTTACCGGAGCCACCGAGCGACACCTCGGTGCTTTTGAGCGGGCCGATGGGGGCACCATCTTCCTGGACGAGATCGGCGAGCTCCCGGCTCAGCTCCAGATTCAGCTACTGGGCGCCCTGGAGCGTCGAGCCTTCAAACGCGTCGGAGGCACAAAACCCATCTCGGTGGACATCCGGGTCGTCTCGGCAACCCACCGCGACCTCCGAAAATGGGTCAACCTCGGTGAGTTCCGCCAGGATCTCTACTATCGGCTCGCCGTAGCTCGCCTCTTCGTGCCCGCCCTCCGCGACCGTCCCGCCGACATCCCGCTTCTGGTGGAGCACTTCCTGAGGGATCTCGGCTACGAGGAGGATCTCGAGGAGATCATGCCCGCCTCGGTGCTCTCGACCCTTCAAGGATACCATTGGCCGGGGAACGTCCGCGAGCTTCGAAACTATATCGAGGCTGCGCTCGCCTTCGGACGTCCTCCCGCCCTCGAGGGCGACGCGGAGGTGGATCCGGATAAGGGGGCTGCGGTCGAAGGGGAAGCTCTCCGCATTCCCGAGCACAGCTTCCTGGGCCGGCCCTACCGGGAGGGTAGGGATGCCGTCGTCGACGCTTTTCAGATGCGATACTTCGCCGACCTCCTCGAGCGTACGGGAGGGAATGTGTCCCAGGCCGCCAACCTAGCCCGGATGAGCCGGCCCCACATGATTCAGATCCTCAAGCGGCACCAGCTCAAATAGGAACGACCCTTTCAGAAGGTCATGCTGGCGGAGGTTCCGCCGAGGCGCGCCGTCCAGCCGGCGCTGGGGCTGGTGGTGCCGCGGTCACGATAGGCGAGGACGAGACGAAAGAAGGACTTGATCGGGAAGCGGTCCAGGACTTCAGTGATCACCTCGAGCGCGCGCGCCACCCTCGCTTCGCTGCGTCGCTCGCTGAGCACGCGCAGAAAGTCGAGCACCGCCTCGTCATGCTCGGGGTCGAGAGCCTGCCCCCAGTCTTCCGGGGGCAAGATCTCCACGAACCGGCTCGCGAGGTCCCAGAGCTCCGGGGTAACGCTCCACGTCAGCTGGACGAAGAGCGGATCGTCGAAAACGGGATGGGAAGGAGAGGGGTGGTCCGTCATGCCCCTCATCCATTCAAAAACGGGTCCATGTCGGCCGCGAGGGGCGCGACCCGGTGGAGGGCCGGCGAGTGTTCGGTGCATCGAACAGCTTTGTTCGGTCGAGCTTCGTCCTTCGGGCCGCTAGGCCCCTGGAGGCGCTCGCAAGGGCTGGCACGGGCGCTGCACTACCTCGTCTCGCGCGGGCTGGCAGCGGGCCGCGCCAGAAAGGACTTTCGCATGGCTACCAACCGCATCTCCGATTCCAACAACGTGATGGATACCCACAACCAGTTGACCAAGCAGACCTTGGACAACGGCAACCAGGTGAACGCCCACGCGTTCAACGCCGCCGACAATGCTTCTCAGCGCCAGGTGAACAACATGGTGCGTGGTGAGGCCAACGCCATGAAGGCGGACGCCATCCAGGAGTTCCAGGCTCAGCTTCAGCTCCAGAAGCAGGCGCGTAACACCGTCACGGCCGGCATCTGATCCATTGCGCGGCGGGGCGCGGTCCACCGACCCGCCCCGCCGCGCCGTTGGAGGACTTGATGACTACCATTCGAAACTCCACCCCGACGGTCGTCTCTGGTGAGGCTTCGGCTCCCGCGGAGACCGGGACCTTCGGGAATACACAAGAAGACTTGCTGCTCGAGATGGCCGTGAACAGCCAGGAGACAAACCGGGCCCGGCGGCAGCGAGAGATGAGCGCAGCTCTAGGGCGTGGTGACGTCGGGGCTGCGATGCGCCTCATGCAGAAGGGTCCCCTCGAGGAGGCGCGAGAGAACGCGCTGACCGACCTGATGTTCGACCACGCGAGTCGTAAGACCAAACAGGCCGAGAAGGCCATGAAGGACGGTGGATGATGAAGATTCCTCCCGGATTTCAGGGAACTCTAGCCTCCCAGCGCTCGGAGCAGCTCGCCGAGCAGATCGACAAGCACTACGACGCGCGCGCCGCCGCCGCCTTTCAAAGTGGCGATGTCATGGAGGCCGCTAAAGCCTCCACCGAAGGCAACCTCGCCCGAGCCTTCGCCTTCGCGCTTCGAGCCCACGATCTCGAGATCGAGTCCTCCCGCATCAAGCGCGCCGCCAAGATCGCCAATAAGCAGTAACCCTGAGAGGGTGCCAAGCTTGCGAGCGAACCGTGGCCTCGAGAGGGTTCGGCCGACGGTGCCGTTCCCTTTCTCATCCCCTCGCTTCCCTTTCATTGAGTTGAGTCGGATCGCGTCGAGCCCCGGGGGACCCTCTCGAGGTCTCCCGGGGCTCGGGCCTGTCCAGCTTGTGGGGACTAAAGCTCGAGGAGGACGCCGGCGCCGCTCGCCGAAGCGCGCAGGGCCGCTCCGGCGTTCGAAGAGCGCGGAAGCGGAACTTGCCGCAAGCGGGTATTCCGTCCCAGGGTGGCGAGCCCCTCTTGCAAGGCCGGATCGAGGGGATCCGATTCGAACAGGTCAGCGATGGCCTCGGTGACCTCTTCGGGGCTCGCGTCCTCGGGGAGGGCGAGTTGACTCCACAAGGCGCGGACACATCCCTGAATGGCGGGACCGACTTCGCGTCCTTCGGTGTGCGCCTGGAGGCCCAGAACGCCGAGGACGCGAATGACGTCCTTCCGGCGCCAACCCGGGCGACTCAGAAGCGCAACCAGCGCCGCGTCCGGATCCCCTCGATCCAAATCACGCATTCATCTGCCCTGAAGCGAATTGGTTGAGCAGGCCGCCGCCGCCGGTGTCGGTACCGACGCCCGCTGAGGTAATGGCTCCGAGAGCCGTCCCGGCTCCGGGTGCCACCATGTTGAGGGCCATCTGTCCGAGGGGGCTCTTAGCAAGATCCATTGCGCCCTTGACGACGCCTTTGGCAATTTTTCCGATCATTTCGATAGTCTCCTTATCGGGTGTAGGCGAGAGCTCATCGGCCCCGCCCCCTCGACTGGAGCAAGGTCCGTACCGCTCCCGAGGGGCGGCGGGAGAGGGCTCGTCCGTTCACTTCACCCGACGATCGTTCGGTTCACCGAACGGGTCGTATCGACGCCAACCTCGGCATTCGGTACCAAGCGCTGGTGCTGGTCGTCGGGCCACTGATCGGGGAGGGGACCTTTGCTCGGGTGTTTTCGGCGGAGCGCCGCCTCGGGGGCGTCGGCCAATCCGTGGCGGTTCGGGTACCCAAGCAGCCGGGGCTCGAGGCGGCATGGCAGGCCGAAGCCCAGCTGCTGGCCCGTATCGACCACGTCGGCGTGGTTCGGCTCGTCGACTACCTCGAGGACTGGCAGGGACGGCCGGCCCAGATTCTCGAGCGACTGGACGGGCCGAGCCTCCTCGCCCTCCGTCGCCCGGCCACCGAGCTCCTCCCCCCCCTCCCTCTGGCCGCCATCGTTCGCATCGGCAGCCGGCTCTCGGAAGCCCTTCACGCCATCCATGAGGCCCGAGGAGAAGACGGTCGGCCTCTCGGAGCCGTGCACCGGGACGTCAGCCCCGACAACATACTCTTCGACAGCCACGGGGAGCCGAGGCTGATCGACCTCGGCACGGCGCGGGTCCAGGCTCACCGAAGCACCACCGGCTTGATGCGGGTCGAGGGCAAGTCGACTTTCATGTCCCCGGAGCGAAAGCTCGGACAGCCGGTGGATCGGCGTGCCGACATCTACGCGCTCGGGGCCACCCTGGCGTTTCTCGCGGCGCCGGACCCCGAGGTCTGGAGCGAGGGTCTCCCCGAGATCCTCGCCCCTCTCCTCCGTCGCTGCTGCGCGTCCGAGCCGCGTCGGCGTCCCGAGGATGCGCTGGAGGTTGCGGAAGGCCTGCAAGAGATCGCAGCTCCTCTCTCCCTCCGGGCGTGGTGTCGGGCTCTCCCCGAGCGGAGAAAGCCCGAGTCACGGCCTGCGGCGGCGGGCCTCGCCGAGATGTTCGAACTCGAGATCTCTCACGGAGGCTTGCCTCCAGAGCACACTGAGCACGTGGCCGATGAAGACCTCGAAGCGGTGGAGACGGGCCCAACTACTCTTCCCTCGGTGGGTGACCTGACCTGGGTGCAGCCGGGGCCGGTCTCATCGGGCGGAGGAGGCACGGGCCTCATGGCGGTGGAGCCCACATCTCCGGGGATGCTCAACGCCGTGGAGGCCCGACCTTTGTCCAAAGGCCTGGTGGCCATGGCCGAGCTTGGCCAGGCGGGCGCGGGGTCGCTGACCTTGGCCCGCTTGGGCTCGGAGTGGCTGCTCCTCAAGCGCTTGGATCCTCGGGTTTCCCTGCAGAGTCCGCTGGCGCAGGCTTTCATTCGGGAGATCGAGAGTCTTCGGGCCTCGCCTCATCCCCTCCTCGCCCGTCCCGAGGAGGCGGGCTTCGAC
>JBCBRU010000547.1:0-6146 GCA_039819565.1 Myxococcota bacterium
CCGTTCTCGGCAGAAGGGAAGGCCGGAGACTGGGGTCGGAGTTCGTTTCCGGCCGCGTCTGTCACCACCGCGTAGAGCATCCAGGGGGCTTCGCTCAGGTCAGCCGGGTCCACCGTGAAGCGGGCCGTTTCGGCGGCGACCTCGCCGAGGGCTGAGGCGCGATCGCGGACCATCGCTGCGGATCGGAGACGGTCCGGGTGCCGGTTCGAGTGGTCACCATCTCCCAAACCCCGAGGCTCCCCCAAACCTGGCGACCGTTGCTCGAAACCGCTCGCGAGGCCGCCTTGGACGTGGACCCCAGCTTTTCGTGGGTGAGCGTGATCGGCTTCGGGGTGGATGCGACCGGAGGCATCGACCTCACGGACGCGCGATCCTTCACCAAGCGCTGGACCTTCGGCTTCCGAACCCCCCAAGGCCGCACCCTCTCCGTGACCTGGCGCACTCCGGCGTGGGGGGGCGAAAATCCCCTCGTCACCCCGGACGACGGCTCCATCGTGCCCGAGATCCCCTTCCCCGCCCCAGGAAGCCTCCCGGACAGCCCCACCGTGCTGCGACTCTACGCGGAAGGGAGCTGTCGGCCCCTGGCGGGCCGCGACGGGGACTTCGTCCTGTACTCGGTGGTCGATGCCTTGCCGCGCGTGAACCTCGCAAACGAGGAAGGCGACGGCTGGCGGGCCCGCGTGAACGAGCAGGGCGATCTCTCCGTCGACTTCGATTGCCCTTGAGCTGACCGGGAGCGAGCCCACTGGATACCCACCGGGAGCCGGCTCGTTTAAACTCTCCCCATGCGGCGGCGAGCCCTGATCATCTGGACCGGTCTCGCCCTGGCCGCTTGCGACGAGGGCGTCGGGTCCGAAGGAACGACCCTTCCTGAACCCCTCGGCAACTTGTCGGGAGGGCTCGTGTTTGCCACCGGCGTGCTCCCCGGAGGCTCGGACTACGATCTCTACTGGGCCCCGGCGGTCGCGGGGCTTCCGCAACCGTTCCTGCAGCTCACGGACACCGCCGGCAACGAAGTGCAGCCCAGCGTGTCGGCCCGCGGCAACGCTCTGGTCTTTGCCCGGCAGGAGGACGGCATCTTCTACGTGAACGCGGACGGCGAAGTGAGCCGGATAAGCGACGTCCGCAACTCGCCGCTGCGGGACTCTCTGCCCGCCGTGAGCCCCGACGGGGACCGCGTGGCCTGGGTACGCGAGGACACCAGCCGGACCGTCTCCGACCTGTTCGTGGCCACCGAAGTCTGGGTCGCCAACTTCGACGGCACCGACGCCCGAGCCGTGAGCCCGGACCCCGTCATCATTCAGGACGCCCCGGTGTTCGAGCCCATCGACGGGACCACGCGCCTCGCCTGGAGCGAGTTCAACGCCTCCACGGTCGGGCCGGCGGGGCCCACCGCCTACGCGGTCCGCGTGTATGACCTCGCGGCCGCCACCGGAGCCAAGGTGTGCGAGGGCGCGTACGAAGATCCAGAGGCGGGCACGGTGCGCTGCTTTGGGCAGCACCTGAGCTGGCCGGAACCGGATCGGCTCATTCTCGGTCAGCAGCTCCTCGAGATCGACCCGAGGCTGGGCCCCATCGGATCCGGGTTGCCCAACCTCCTCAACGGCCTCGCCGGGGGCATCGTCGTCCCCGAACGCAGCCCACACCCTTTGGGGTTCTTTCCCGCCTTCCCGGTCTCGGCCAGCTTCGCGGGCGGCCGCATGGTGGTCGACGGCGTCGTGAGCCCCTTGGACGGAAACACCGCCACCCTCGCCTTCTTCGTCGCCCGCAGCGACGCCTCGAACGTGGAGCGGGTCGACGTCGACGGCCTCTCAGCCGACCTCGACCTCGCAGGGACGGCGAGCTTCCTTTTCTCTCTCGCTACCCCTCAGCTCATGCCTTGAGGACGGCCCTCTCTCCCGTGATATGAAAGAGCGCCTCGGCGCGAAGAGAGCACCTCATGCCCCCGACTCCCACCCCACCCCGCGCCGGAGCGAAGAAGCGTCGCTTCCCAAGGCCCTTCGGGCGCTACTACCTGGAGCGGGTCCTGTCGCGGGGGGGCATGGGCGAGGTCTTCCTGGCCATTGTGAAGCGGCTCAACCAGCGGTGCGTCATCAAGACCATCCGCGGGGATCTCACCGGCGAAGAAGAGTTCGTGGGTCGGTTCGCAGACGAGGCCAAGATTCTCGTCCGCGCCGCCCACGACAACATCATCCGCTACTTCGACGCCGGTCGGGTGGCGTCGGACTATTACATCGCGATGGAGTGGGTGCACGGCCGGGACCTGGGCGACGTCCTCGACCGCGCCTACGAGCGGGGGGAGCCCATGCCCGCGCACATTGGGCTCTACGTCACCGCCAACCTGCTCGCGGGCCTTCACTACGCCCACGAGCTCACCGACGAGCAGGGGCGCCGGATGGGCCTCGTCCACCGCGACATCTCTCCTCAGAACGTGCTGATCGGCTTCGATGGTTCCGTGAAGCTGATCGATTTCGGATTGGCGCGCACGGACGTCCTCCCCTCTCGCACCCAAGGGGCGCTGGCCGTCGGTAAGTACGGGTACATGTCTCCCGAGCAGGCGAGGCATCAGCCCCTCGACGGCCGAGCGGACATCTATTCCACGGGGGTCATGCTTTTTGAGGTCTTCACCGGGGACCGCCTCGTCGACGAGCAGGACCAGTCGACGCTGTGGCAGCGCGTCCTCAACCCGCGCCACCGTAGGCCGCGCACGGTGTTGCCCGGCCTCTCTCCGGCCATCGACGACATGATCATGCGGGCGGTGGCGGTCCGCCCCGAGGACCGCTTCGCTTCCGCCAAAGCCATGGCGACCGAGGTGAATCGACTTCGCGACCGCCACTCCACGCGGTCGGGCCTGCAGGACTACCTGCGGTACCTCTATCCCTCGGTCGACTTCGAGGCCCCCCCGCTGCCCTCTCTCGACAACCTCGCGGAAGGCGTCGAAGACTCGATCATCTTCGCTACCTCCCGAGAAGGCGCGCGGTCCGTCTTCGGGCGCGGAGAGCTGCCCATCGAAGGCACCATGCAGATCGACGCCCGCGACGTGCGGCGTCAGATCGATCGGCGCCGCAAGTTGGCCCGTGATGGCTCCTCGCAATCCACCATGCAGGAGCGGGCGCAACAGCCTCCCCCCGAGGACCACCCCACGCTGGTCTCCAAGATACCGATCGACGCGGAAGCCACGGTCGCGGGCGTCCCTCTGCAGTCGTTGGGGATGCCGTCCCAGCCCCGCGCCAGCGGCCGCTTTCCGGAGGAAGAGCGCACCGTCATGATGACCGCGCCTCCCCACGCCCTCTTCGCCGCCACGGCCAAGGCCGCCCCGACCAAGGTGGACGAGCCCGTCCCCGAAGCGGCGCGGCGAGCGCCCCCCGCCGACCCGGGGGTCTTTGCCTCCGCGAACCGCGCCCAGGATCCGGCCGCTCTCCGGGCGCCCGAGGGCGGCACCGCGTTCGAGGATCCGACCCGCGCCACGCCCACCCAGCCCCCGCAGCCCATCCCCGACCCTGCGGAGAGCTCGCGGCCCGGCCGCGGCTATGAGCCGGCCGAGCCCCCAGCCCTCGCGCCTCTCGAGGGCCCCAGTATCTTTCTCATTGGCGGCATCGTGTTCGGGGTGGCCGCTCTAGTGCTGGTCGTGGGCCTCCTCATCATGCGCTGAGCCACGAGCGTAGCGGATAGCGAAGGTGTACAAGAGGGCCGTGGACCTCGAGGCCCTCCGGCACAACATCGACGCCATCGACAACGAGCTCCTGTCCCTGCTCGCTCGCCGCGCCCAGCTCTTGCCCCAGGTCATTGCCGCCAAGCAGTCCAAAGGTCTCCCCGTCGTGGATCCGGAGCGGGAGCGCGCGCTGCTCGACCGGCTGGTCGAGCGTGGGGCCGACCCCTTTCCCTCGGAGGCCATCCGTGCCGTGTTCCGAGAGATCATGAGCGCGTCGGTGTCTCTGCAGCGGCCGATTCGGGTGTCCTTTCTCGGCCCTCCCGGGACCTGGTCGCATCTGGCCGCGCGGCAGATGTTCGGCTTCGCGCCTCAGTATCTCGAAGAGTCCACGATGTCCGCGGTGGTCGACGCGGTGAGGCGGGGCCGCAGCGACCACGGCGTGATTCCGGTGGAGAACTCGACCGAGGGCTCGGTGAGCCCCGCCGTCGACGCCCTTCTCGCCGGCGGGGTCATGATCCGAAGGGAACTCATCCTTCCCATCGAGCACTGCTTGATGTCCCGCACGAGCGACCTCAGCGGCCTCCGGCGGGTCTTCTCGCACGCCCAGGCCCTGGGTCAGTGCCGAAACTGGCTGGCCGAAAACCTCCCCAGCGCCCAGCTCGTCCAGACGGCCTCCACGACCGTGGCCGTGCAGGAAGCGTCCTCGGACCCCGAGGCGGCCGCCGTCGGCAGCCCCTTCGCCAGCGAGCTCTTCGGCCTCCCCATCGTTCGCGAGCGCATCCAAGACCACGCCGGCAACGCCACCCGCTTTTTGATGGTCAGCACCGAGGACGCCTCCCCCACCGGCGACGACCGGACCACCATCGCCTTTGCCCTCTCCGACGACGGCGAGAAGGGTGCCCTGCGGCGCGCGCTCGAGGACATCGAAGAGGCGGGCGTCAACATGACCCGCATCGAGTCCCGACCTCGACCTGGCGCATCCTGGCGCTACGTCTTCCTCGCCGACCTCGTCGGGCACCGCACCGAGGCTCCCGTGGCCAGCGCCCTCGATCGGCTCGAGCGGCGGAGCGAGGGTGTGCGCGTGCTCGGCAGCTACCCACGTTTCGTTCCTTCCGATTGAGACGCGCGTACGGGGTGCGCGTCGCTCCGGAGCCCCTTATGCTTTCCTGGTGAGCTCCGCTCCCATCGTCTGCTTGTCCTCACAGGACTGGCGCGACCCCATGTGGACCAACAAGCAGCACGTGATGTCGCGCCTCGCGAAGAGGCACCGGGTCCTCTACGTCGACTATCGCATCGAGCCCTTCGGCCGACTGCGGGCGCGGGGGGCGCGAGGCTTCCTCGGTCCGATCGTCGAGGTCGTGGACGGCGTCGAAGTGCTGAGCTTCGGAGGGGCCGAGCTCGCCGCGTGGTCGCCGAGCGCGGGCCCGCGGCGGAGCTGGGTGCGGCACGAGCTCCGCCTCCAGCTTCTGCGACGCTACCTGAAACGCGAGGGCATCGAGCGCCCCATCCTGTGGGTGTATCACCCCGGCTATGGTGAGGCGGTCCAGAGCCTCCCGCGGAGCCTCCTCGTCTACGACTGCGTGGACGAGTACACCGAGTTCCCCGAGTATCGGGACCGACCGGAGGGCATCGCGCGCCGCGAAGCGACGCTTTGCAAGAGCGCTGACCTCGTGTTCACCACCAGCCAACCCCTCTTCGAGAGCAAGCGAGCTTTCAACCCGGAGCACACCCACCTCGTGCACAACGTGGGCGACGCGGAGCACTTCCGGCGGGCCATGGAGCCCGCCACCCAGGTCCCGGACGACCTCGCCCAGCTTCCGAGGCCCGTCATCGGCTTCTTCGGCGCGGTGAGCGACTATAAGCTCGACCAGAGCTGGCTCCTCCGCCTCGCCGAAGCCCGCCCCCAGTGGAGCGTGGTGGTGATTGGCCCGGTGGGCGTCGCCGACGACGCGACCGAGGTCGAGGCGCTCGCCGCCCGAGAAAACGTCCACCTCCTCGGCCACCGCCCCTATGCGGACCTCCCCGCCTACGCCAAGGGCTTCGACGTCGCAACCATCCCCTACCGCATCAACGCGTACACCCGGCACTGCTTCCCCATTAAGTTCTTCGAGTATCTCGCCACCGGAAAGCCCGTGGTCATCTCCCCTCTCCCTTCCCTCGAACCCTACTTCGGAGCGGTCCGGGTGGCCTCCGAGGTGGAGGGCTTCATCGACGCCTGCGAGGACGCCCTCCGCCGTCCCGAGGACGGCAAGGGGGGGCGCCTTCAGCTCGCCGACGAAAACGCCTGGCCCGCCCGGATCCGCAAGATGATGGACTTAGTCGAGGCCCGCCAAAGAGATCGCGCCGCATGAGGCTCAGGCGGGGACGGAGATTCGTCGTCTGCTCGCTGCCGTTCGAGCCCAGCGAAGCTCCGTCCCCGCCTGAGCCTCATGCGGCGCGATCTCTTTGGCGGGCCTCGACTAAGTCCATCATCTTGCGGATCCGGGCGGGCCAG
>JBCBRU010000548.1:0-6143 GCA_039819565.1 Myxococcota bacterium
CGAGCATACCGCGGTGCCATTTCCAGCCCCTGGTTTTTTCCTCGAGCCGCCGAAACTGACGCTGCCAAAAGGGATAGAAGTCCATCGGCAAGACAGACGCATCGTGCGGTCGGTGGAGAACTTACCGGAGCTCGCGCTGTTGAGGATAGACATGCGGGTCCAGGCGTCGGTGTCGCGATAGGCGGCGGCCGCCTTCTTCTGCGCCTCGATGTAGGAGCGGAAGTCGGCGGTCACCATCCAGAAGTCGCCGTGGTCAATAAAGGAGGCGATCACGTCATCGAAGATGCCGGGCTCGTGCGGGTTGAAGTGTCCGGACTTGAGGAGCTCCACGACCCGCGCCAAGTCTTTGTCGCCTCGGATGGTCGACCAGGGATCGTAGTGCGAGCGCTGAGCGGTCACTTCGGCGGCGGTGAGCCCGAAGAGGAAGAAGCTGTCGGCCCCGACCTCTTCCCGAATCTCGATGTTGGCGCCATCGAGGGTGCCGATGGTCATGGCCCCGTTCATCATGAACTTCATGTTGCCGGTGCCGCTCGCCTCTTTACCGGCGGTGGAGACTTGCTCGGAGAGGTCGGTCCCGGGGCAGATGATCTCCATCTTTGACACGTTGTAGTCCGGGAGGAACACCATCTTCAGGCGCTCGCCGACCGCTACGTCGCCGTTGATGACGTCCGACACCGCGTTGGCCAACTTGATGATCTTCTTGGCCAGGTGGTAACCGGGGGCGGCCTTGCCACCGATGAGGATGAAGCGATTCGTCCAGTCTTCTACATCGCCCCGCTTGATGCGGTCGTACAGATGGATGGCGTGGAGGATGGTGAGGAGCTGCCGCTTGTATTCGTGGATGCGTTTCACCTGTACGTCGAACATCGCATCCAGGCTCGGCTCGATGCCGCACTCCTTCTTCACGAGCTCGACCATCCGCGCCTTGTTGGCTCGCTTGACGGCCCTCCACCGCTCGCGGAAGGCGGGGTCGTCCACGTGCTCTTTGAGGCGCTGGAGCTGGTCGAGTTGGGTCACCCACCCATCTCCGATCTTCTCGTCGATGAGGCTGGCGAGCTGAGGGTTGCACTGCCGCATCCAGCGCCGCTGGGTGACCCCATTGGTCTTATTGTTGAACTTCTCCGGCCACAGATCGTAGAAGTCGGCGAAGAGACCTGCCTTGAGGAGTTCTGTGTGAAGGGCCGCAACCCCGTTGACGCTGAAGCTCCCGACGATGGCCAGGTGGGCCATGCGAACCTGCTCTTCGTGACCGGACTCGATGATGGAGAGGCGGGACTGCATGGCTCCGCTCCCGGGCCAATGGTTGGCGACCTGGCGAAGGAACCGAGCGTTGATCTCGTAGATGATCTCGAGGATTCGGGGAAGGAGGTTGCGGAACAAGGACACCGGCCATCTCTCGAGCGCCTCGGGGAGCAAGGTATGGTTGGTATAGGCCATCGTCTTGGTCACGATGTCCCAAGCCTCGTCCCACCCGAGGTCGTGCTCGTCCATGAGGAGTCGCATCATCTCGGGGACCGCGATGGTGGGGTGGGTGTCGTTCAGCTGAAAGCAGTTCTTCTCCGCGAAGGCCGAGAAGTCCTCGTGGGAGGTCTTCCATCTCCGCAGGACATCCTGCAGGCTCGCCGAAGCCAGGAAGTACTGCTGACGGAGGCGGAGTTCCTTCCCGTTCTCTGACTTGTCGTTCGGGTAGAGAACGAGAGAGATGTTCTCGGCGAAGTTCTTTTGGGCCACGGCGGTGGCGTAGTCGCCCTCGTTGAACTCGGCCAGGTCGAACTCGTCAGTGGGTGCCGCCTTCCACAGCCGTAGCGTGTTTACGGTTCCGTTTTTGTACCCGGGGATGGGCACGTCATAGGGGATGGCGAGGACATCCTGGGTGTCGACCCAGGCCGCGCGCATGCGTCCATCGATGCCTTTGTGAAACTCGGTGTGGCCGTTGAACTTGACGCGACGGGTGAGCTCAGGCCGCTCCAGCTCCCATACTGAGCCGTAAGCAAGCCAGTGATCCGGCTCTTCGTGCTGAAAGCCCTTGTCGATGACCTGACGAAAGATGCCGTACTCGTAGCGGATGCCGTATCCAGTGACGGGCAGCTGGAGAGTGGCGCAGGAGTCGAGGAAGCAGGCGGCGAGGCGGCCGAGGCCGCCGTTTCCCAGGCCCGCGTCGCGTTCCGCTTCGAGCAAGGTCTCCAGCTCGAGTCCCAGGTCATGGAGCGCTTGCCGAACCGGCTCCTCGAGGCCGAGGTTGAGGACCGCATTCTGGGTTGCGCGGCCCATTAAGTACTCCATCGAAAGGTAGTAAGCTCGCTTGCAGCCCGAGTCCCCGTAGGTCTTTCGAGTCTGTCGCCAGCGCTCGATGATACGGTCGCGGACGGCGTACACCAGGGCTTGATAGCGGTAGATGTCGGTGCCCGAGTAGCGGTCTCGTCCGAGGTGGTTGAGAAGATATCGAGCGACATCCTGCCCGATGGCCTCGGCGTGGGTGTCGAGGGGAGCGACCGCCGTATGACGACGTTCGATCGGGGTTGAACTCAGCGTGTTTTCCAGACCATTCATGGCTGCTCCTGGCCTGGTTCCCAGGCCGCCCCCACCCCTAGGTCATCGCGAGGTGGCGCGCTAGGACTCCGCGAGCCATCCCTCCACCGTCGTCACCGAGTCGGCGAGAATGTCGCCGAACAACTTGGTGACGAATCGGTTGGCGGCCTTTCCGCCGAAGCGGCTGACGAAGGCCACGCTAAGCTCTGCCTCCACGTGGATCGACGAGCCGCCGGTGCGCTCGAGGAACCGGTGCCGACCGTCGAGGCCCACCATCGAGCCCATATGGGGCACCGAGACCCGCCAGGCCGCCTCCTTGCGGTCGGCATCCCAGGTGGTCGTGTCCTGCCATCGAAAGAGAACGCTGGGCACGATGTAGCGAAGGGGAGAGGGGAGAGCGGACGGATCCCCCGTCCACTCGTGCTGGAGGTGCCGCAGGGGACCCTCGTCACGGCGGGAGTCCATCCGAATGGCCCGGACGCCGGAGAGCCGTGGCCCAAAACCCGACAGCCCGTCTCGATGAGCCTCGAACATCGTCGAAGCGGGATGGTTCGACTCGAACCGGCGCTCGAACCGCACCCGGGCGCTCTAGCACCGTCCGTAGCGGGGGTCGATGCGATGTCGGATCCGGTACCTCCCGACGCGCCGCGCCTTGACGGAGTCGGGTCGACCGTAGGAGCCGGGACCTCAGGAGGACCCCATGGCTGTCATCGTCAGCGGGGCGGGTGTCTGGAATCCGCCCTACGTCATCACCAACGAGGAGCTCGTTTCCGCGTACAACGCTTACGCCGAGGCGGATAATCAGGCCCACGCTGCGGCCATCGAGGCCGGAGAGCGGGCGCCTACACCGACGTCCAGCGCGGCCTTCATCGAAAAGGCTTCGGGGATTAAGGCGCGCTACGCCTACGTCAAGGACGGGATCCTGGATCTCGACCGGATGTACCCTCGCATCGAAAAGCGCCCGGACGAGGAGCTGAGCCACCAGGCGGAGATGGCCCTCCACGCCGCCGAGGCCGCCCTCGCCGATGCCGGCAAGACGCCAGCGGACATCGACATGGTCATCGTGTCCTGCGCGTACACGGAGCGGTCTTATCCCGCGATCGCCATCGAGGTGCAGGACGCCCTGGGCATCCAGGGGATGGGCTTCGATATGCTCGTCGCCTGCTCCGCGGCGACCTTCGGGCTGCAGCGTGCCCACGACGCCGTGGCGGCAGGAAGCGCCCGCGCCGTGCTGTGCATCAACCCGGAGCTCACTTCGCCCCAGGTCAACTACCGCGACCGCGACAGCCACTTCATCTTTGGCGACGTTGCGACCGCCATGGTCCTCGAAAACGACGCCACCGCAGCTCCCGGAAAGGGCTTCGAGGTCTTGGGGCTCCGAGCCGTGACTCAGTTCTCCAACCACATTCGTTCGAATTTCGGATACGTGGCCCGAGCCGAAGGCGGGGACCCCTACTCCACGGACCGTCTCTTCCACCAGGAGGGCCGAAAGGTCTTCAAGGAGGTGGTGCCCATGGCCGTCGAGCACCTGCTCGCTCAGCTGGAGTCGGTGGACCGGACCCCCGCGGACATCCGCCGCTGGTGGCTTCACCAGGCCAACCTCAACATGAATCAGCTCATTACGCGTAAGCTGATCGGTGAGGATCCAACCACGGACCGGGCCCCTACTGTCCTCGACGAGTACGCCAACACCGCCTCGGCAGGATCCATCATCGCCTTCGCCAAGCACCGGGACGACTTCGAGGCGGGCGATGTGGGAGTGCTCTGCTCCTTTGGCGCCGGCTACTCCATCGGAAGCCTCGTCCTCCGAAAGCGCTAGCGGGCGGCTAGAGCCTCGCCCCGGCTTCGCAGACAAGCCTCAGGGGCAGAGCTCAACCCGTTCGGTGTTCGAGATGCATCGGGTTGAAGAGACCCGGGCGCTTGTGATGGTTCGCGTGGTAATAGATGCCGAACAGCATCCGGTTGCCGAGCCAGTAGACGCCGTGGTCGAGATTGACTGGAAAGTAGTCTTCTTCGGATGAGAAGCCATTGTGGGTCGACCAGTTGAAGTGGACCACGTGGAGCCCGGCGAGCAGCGCTGCGGGCAGAAAGACGGCGAAGAAGCCGAACCCTCCCCAGATCTGAAGCCAGGTCACGAGCACGAGCCCTCCCACGAGAAAGCTGACCGCGGCGCGCATGCGCTCGTATCGTCGGGTGGGTTGGGTGTCGCCGAATCGTTCGTAGTAGGCTCGCTGGAGCTGGGTCTCGACGTTCACCAGCGTATTCCAAGTGAAGACCCAAAAGTTGGGCACCACCGGATGCGGGTCGTTCTCCGGATCGTCGGCATGGGCGTGGTGTCGCTGATGAACGATCTCCCAGGAGGCAAAGCGGGTCACGACCCAGAACCCACAGAGCTCGCCCACCCAGCGGTTGATCGATCGCGAGAAGGAGCGGTGGGTCGCATTGTGGACGAACACGTGCCCCAAGATCTGGGTGTAGAGAACCATAGGTAGGGCCAGCAGAGCCCACCACGTCGGGCCGGGCATCAAGCCGGGCCAGGCGACGGCGTTCAGGAGCCCGAGGATAGCCAGACAGATCCCCGCCCAAGCTCCGTCGTACCAAAGGTAGAAGTACCGATTCCGTCGGAACTGACGGGACGGCAGCGGAGCCTGGGCAAGCCGCTCTGTGAAGGATGTCTTGGTATGGGACTTCAAGGGATAAACACCTTTGACCATGAATGACGAGACGCGGGAGGTTCGGCGGCTCGCAGGCAGGATGGACTGAGGTCGCAGTCGGGGCGGGACGAGAGGGACCGCGAGTCGGAGTTCCGCGGTGGAGCCGCGTTCGGGTCAAGGACCAGAGAACATCCGGACAGCGTCGAGCACCGCCTGGCCGTCGAGGTTCTCGTTACCGCTTGGCGTGCCGTGCGTCGAGACCCAGAGGACGCGCATCGCGTCCCGTCGGAGGATCATGTCGAAGCCCCGGCCGATCGCAAACGGCGCCGCGTCGAACACGCCCGGGGTAGGCTGCGTTTGAGCGTCGCCGACGCACCAGCCTTTGTCGCTCCCGCGGGAGCGCATGAAGGTTCTACATTCCTGAGCCGTGGCCGCGTCGCGGCGGCCCGACCGGTCAGACTCGAGGACCCAGATGATCTGAGCCCCCTCCGCGAGGATATCTTCTTCAAACTGGGCCACCGAACCGGCGTGCCTAACGCAAGCCGGTCAGAAGGCCGGGACGGACACGAAGAGGAGACTGTTGATCATGCGCCAGTCGATCTCCGAGTCCTCGTTGCAGTGAACCTTGGTCAGATCCAGCTCGATCTGTCGGCCGGTCCCTACCTCGAGGGCCACCGGCCATCGGTAGGGGGAGAGGATCTCCTCGAGGGCCATGGGTTCTACGGCTCCCGGTGGATAGCTGCAGGCAGCTCCGGCGTCATTCGAGCCCCCTGCGTCGAGCCCGCTGTCCGGAGCTCCGGAGCCCTAGCCGACAGTGGGGCGTCGCAGGACTCCGGAGCTCCGGCCATCGGTAGGGGGAGAGGATCTCCTCGAGGGCCATGGGTTCTACGGCTCCCGGTGGATAGCTGCAGGCAGCTCCGGCGTCATTCGAGCCCCCTGCGTCGAGCCCGCTGTCCGGAG
>JBCBRU010000549.1:0-6115 GCA_039819565.1 Myxococcota bacterium
CCCGATGGTGGCAGACAGAGGGGGCGCGCCAGCAGCAGGCAAACCTGCAGCAGATGCAGATTTCCCAGCAGCTTCATCAGCAGCTTATAGCCGGTCTGCAGGCTCAGGCTCAGAATCACATGTATCAAAGCCAGAACGAAGTCTCGGACATACAGATGGAGACCTGGCGGAACACCCAGAGCATGAGCGACGCCGGACGCCAGCAGAGCGTGCACGGAGTTCATGAGACCGCTGACTACGTCGGGCCAGACGGCCAAGCCTACGTCGCCCCCGACGTCGACCGGCTTTGGCGCCACGAGCAAGGCGACGTCTTCGTCTCCAGCAGCCTTGGTCTCGAGATGGGGCTCGAGTGGACGGAGCTCAAGAAGAAGCGCTGAGCCCGCCCCGTCTACGCGAGCGATTCTTGAGGCGTGATACCGTCGTCCGACCCCGACGTGGCCGCACGCACCGTCGCCGAGCTCCGGCTCAGAATCCGGAGATGGTCATGCCCCCGTCGACGACGAGAGTATGGCCCGTCATGAAGCTCGACGCGTCGCTCACCAAGTACACGGCGGCTCCCGCGATCTCGTCAGGCTGGGCGTAGCGGCCGAGGGGAATGCGCTGCTTGGCCATCTTCACGAGGTCGTCGTTCTGCACGATCGCGGAGGCGAGCTTGGTATCCACCAGGCCCGGGGCGATGGCGTTGACCCGCACGTTCTGAGGGCCGAGCTCGACCGCAAGGGTTTGGGTCATCGAGACGACCGCTGCCTTTGTCATCGCGTACACGCCTTGAAAAGGCGAGCCACGGAGGGCGGCGATGCTGGCTACATTGATGACGCTACCGGGCCGCTCGGCTCCCACCATGCGCTTGGCGGCGCCCCGAGCGAGCTCGAAGTAGCCTCGGGTGTTGACGTCGAAAGTCTTGTCGTACGCCCCGCCGTCCGTGTCGACCATGGGCCCGAAGTAGGGGTTGGTGGCGGCATTGTTGACCACTGCGTCGAGGGGCCCAACCGCCTTCTCGGCCTCCTCCAAGAGAGCCTCGACCGCTTCCGGGTTGCCCATATGAGCGACCAGGGGGACGACCCCGTCACGCTCGGTGGCTTGGCTAATGCGCTCGGCGGCGGCCTCGATGCCCTCTTTCTTGCGAGAGGAGATGACGACCTGCGCACCGCCGCGAACGAGAGCGGCGGCCATGGCCTCGCCGATCCCTCGGCTCGCTCCGGTGATGAGGACCCGCTTGCCCTCAACGTCGATAATACCCATCCGTTCTCAGTACACGGTCGGCGTGCAGTCGAGAACCTGCCAAGGGAAGTTCGTCTCGCGTTCACAGGGAGAGGCGTTGGTGAAGAAGCAGTTGGCCGGGCTCCCGTCGCCGTCGCCGTAGTTGTCGGACTGGAGCTCGAAGTGAGCCCTGAGCCCATCATCGTCGAGATCAGCCTGGGCCTCGATACAGTACTCGCCCTGGTAGGGCGTGCTCCCGAGCACGTGGGGGGAGCGATAGTTATAGTACACCCCCCCGCTGGGATGAAAGCCGATGCACGCGAACTCCCGACAAGCTCCCGTGTTGTTGGCTCGGCAGGCGGGGGAGCAGAGCCGATTCGGCCAGGGGACCTTGACGTCCCTCACCCCCCACTGGGGGGTGCTGTTGGTGATGTTGGCATAGTTGTCGTGGGCTCCGTAGAAGCTCTCCTGCGCAGCCCGAATGCCCGCGATGTTCGTGATGGCCTCGGAACGCTTCGAACGTAGCCGATAGCGGGCGTAGTTCGGCAGTGCCACCGCGGCCAGGACGCCCAGGATGGCCACCACGATCAGAGCTTCGACAAGAGTGAAGCCTCGGGAAGAGGCCCCCGCACACGGTGAACGCGCCATGCTGTCAAAAGAGCGACGCGGGCCTCGATAGGGGTCAAAGAATCCGTGTTTTTCCTATTCCCGTGGCGTCACCGCAAGCCATGCATGACGCACCTTGAACATGCGCACGAGACGTCAGCTTGTCGCCTCGGCGCGCCCCGCCCGTCGGAGGAGCGCCGGATAGCCATCCTCGACCTGGGCTGCCTCGAGAAGCCCGCGTGCCTTCAGCATGGCGTGAAAACGCTCCAGGTTGGAGGCGGGCACGGTCATGAGGAGGTGATGCTCGAGGTGAAAGGCGACGTCATGAGGGGCGATGAAGAGTCGCTCCCACCCGCGGGTCCGCACCGTTCGGGTGTTCCGAAAGGGGTCCTCCCCCAAGTCCGTCATAGCGTGCTCCGCAATGCTCCGGAGCCGGGTCACGAGGTTTTGGGTAGTTAGCCAAGCCAGCGCCCAAACGCCGTACAACCACGGCTGGCCCACGGCCCACAACGCGCCCAAAAACGCGAGCTGGGTGACGGCAAAGCCGCGCAGGGCTCGCCGCGCCGCCTGCGGGTCGTTCGCGCCGCCGAGAAACTCGACGTGGTCCGCGGAAGCCTCGCCAGTTCCGCGCGCGGCGGTCAGGAGGAAGCGCGCGGTCCCCACGAGACGCTTGACGCCCACCACGCCCAGCAAGTCGCGAAGGACCTTCCGGGTCATGCTCGCCGTCGTCGTCGGATACCCGGTGCGAAGATGCAAATCGGGGTCCTTATCCGTCCCCGTGTGGACATGGTGCTGCAGGTGATAAGGTCGGTAGAGTTCGACGCTGAGAAATACCCAGTAGGCAGCGAGCCAGTTGCCGGCCGCATCGTTGAGCCACCGCGATCGAAACAACGTGCGATGCGAGGCTTCGTGCATGAGCACCGCGAGCCCCAGCTGGCGCACGCCGATGACGACCACCGCTCCAGCCACCGTGAGGGGATTCGGCCAGGCCGCAACGACGGCCAAGGACAGCAGAATCAGCCCCCAATCAGTCGCGATCATGCGGACTCCGGCAAGGTCTGAAACTTTCCGCAGATCGCGGATCTCTTCCGGTGTGAAGGCCTGCTTCCAATGTGTTCGATCCATCAGGACATCCTCAAAAAGGCACGCCACAGCGCGTGTCCACGCGCGTCGTACCGGGTCATGGTCTCGCCGAGGCGCCGGCGTTCGGCCGCGTCCACGAGAGGGGCAGGAAGAAGGGGGTCAAGGACGAGGAGCCGCAGCGCCTCTCGTCCCATCAAGAAGGTCTCACGGGCGGCCTCGGGGAGTTCCATGGCGTCGAGTCGTCGCTCGCTCTCCTCGAGGCTCTCGCTCATACGCCGATAGTTCCCGTCGAGTTCGGGGGTAGGCCACAGATGCCGAGCCGCAGGATCGCGTTCTCCAAGGTCGCTTACCGCCACGACCAGCGCCTGCGCCTCCAGTCCGAGGTCGAGGAGCCGGCGCTGGAGGCCTTCGCGCCCCCCCTGCAGGTTGGCCGGCCGCACGTGGAGGCCGGGGGCGAGAGGCTCCAGCCCCCAAAGGCGCAGCGCGCGCTCCCGACGTCGCACCGCCTTGCGATCGCTCCGCGCGAGGTGCCCGGAGAGCACGCCAAGCCAGGAAGTGCCGTCCCACTCCTCGAGCAGGCCGTCCAAAGACCGCCATCCGCTGACCCGCTCGTGCACCGGAACGGCCGCTTGGCCGAGTCGATACATGCCGCGGCGGGGGCTCTCGAGCCGCCGCTCCTGAGTGAGCCGAAGAAGCGCCACCCGGACGCTGGACTCGCTCAGAGAGAACAGCTCCGCGGCCCGGACGAGGCTTCGGACGGGAAACTCGGAGGCGCGATCGGCGTGGGCGGAGATGAGCTCCAAGACCATCTGTCGCGCGCTCAGGGTCACGCCCTTTCATTACGCCTTGAGGCAGAGCCAAGCAATACCAGTAATGAACGTTCCGAGCGTTCGGGAGTACACCTCGGTGACAGCAGGGCTGTTCCGTGGTCTGAGACCATTATGAGGATGTGGAGGATCGTGGCTGGGGTCATTCTTGCCCTTAGCGCCGCGTGCGGCGACGGCGTCGGCGCCGAGTGCTCGAAGTCGGGGGTCACCGACGGATGTGGATCGGACTTCGTGTGCACGGGCAACAGCGTGCTCGAGTCCACGGAGGGCATGGACACCATCTGCCGAGTGCGGAGCGTCTGCCTTCGCGTGTGTGCGAGCCAGGCCGATTGCGGCGAAGGAGAGGTATGCCGGACGGTCTTCGAGGGCACGCAGATGAGCTGCCAGGTGGGCCCGGGCTTCGCGCCGCCGGACGAATGCACGGTCGTCCAGCAGTTCGAGTAGCCGGCACCTCGAGCTAGCTCGACTGGCCGAAGACGATCTTCTCCTGGGTCAGCATAAAGGTACCGACCCCGATGAGGGCCACCGTCAGAAGCGACGTCCCCCCCATCAGCAGGAGAGCCTGCACCGCAGAGAGGACCTCTCCGCGGACCATCGACACCAGCATCTGTTGGTGACCGAAGACCGGCACGGCGTACATCCAGGTCTGAGGCTCGATCTCTTGGAGCATGATTCCGAAGGCGAGGACCATCGGGATCACATTGAGCATGTTCAGGCTCATGCTCGCGGCTTTGTACGTCTTCGCCCAAAAAGACACGCAGAGCTGAAGCGCCGACGCGAACCCGCACAAGGGTCCCAAGAAGAGAACCACCCCCAGTCCTTCGATCCACCCCAGCGACCAGTTCATACCGGTGCCCTCGAGGGGCATCAGCCCGAACACCAAGCGTGAAAGGCCGATGGTGAAGATCACGCTGACTACGCTGAACAAGGTCGCGCACAACCATTTGCCCACGAAGACGGTCTGCGGAAGAATCGGTTGGGCGAGCAGCACCTCGAGGGAGCTTCGCTCCCGCTCCCCCGCCGCCGAGTCCGCTGAGACCCCCATCGAGCCGATGAAGGCGGAGAACAGAAAGTAGATGGCCAAGAAGCCCATGAGGACGGCGCCGCGGGCCTGGGGCTTGGCCGCGTCCTTGGGGTCGGCCACCACCGGACGCGCCACCGATGGTGGCACCCCTCGCAAAAGCAGGCGCAACACGCCAAGCTCTTGACCGTAGGTTTGGATGACCCGCTCGATGCGCTGCGTGGGTCCCTGTGCCCCGAGCCTGGAGCGATCCGCGATCACCTCCACCCGGATGGTCTCCCCCCGGGCCATGCGGGTCTCATAGTCTTCCGGGATGATCACCTCCACATCGGCCTTCTCAACCGGACGGATATCGTGGGCTTCAAAGCGCCGCACCAGTTCGGGGGCGTGCTCTCCGCCGCGGAGCACCACCTCGACATCGCTCTCCCCTTTGACCCGCTCCGCCATCAGGGTCTGACTCACCGCGAGGAAGCTAGGACCAAAGGCCGTGAACGCCACGAGGACGACCATCGACCGTAGGTCTCGCAGGTTGTCCTTCAGCTCCTTCTCAAAAATAGCTCGCCAACCGAACAGTCTCACGCCGCCAGTCCCTCCCCGGACCCGATGAGTTTGATGAACGCCTCTTCGAGCTCGGTCTCGCCGGCTCGAGCGCACAACTCGGCAGGGGTGCCTTCGGCGAGGGCCTGGCCCGCGCGGACCACCACCACCCGGTCACACACGGAAGCGACCTCGGCCATGACGTGGCTCGAAAACAGAATGCAGCGCCCCTCGCCGGCCAGCTCTCGGAGAAGGCGCCGAAGGTTACGAGCGCTCATGACGTCGAGGCCTCGAGTCGGTTCATCGAGCACGAGCGTGGTCGGGGACTTCACCAGCGCCCTCGCCAAACCCACTTTCATGCGCTCTCCCTGTGAAAACCCTTCGGACCGTCGACCGGCCAGCGCCCCGAGCTCGAGCCGCTCAATCACCTCCTCGGTGGCGCGCCGAGCGGCAGCTCGGTCGGCACCATTGAGCTGCGCAAAATAGTCGATCTGCTCGCGCACGGTGAGGCGGTCGTAGAGCCCGAACTTATCCGTGAAGACCCCCAAGGCCCGCCGCGCCTCGAGCGGGTTCCGATCTGTCCGATGGTCGTCGACCCGCGCCCACCCCCCGTCGGGCTGCACCAGCCCGTAGATGCAGCGCAGCGCGGTGGTCTTGCCGGCCCCGTTGGGGCCGAGGAGCCCGGTCACACAGCCGTCATGCGCGACAAGGTCGAGACCGGCGAGAGCCTCTACTTCGCCATATCGCTTGCGGAGCTCACGCGTCTCGATCACTTCCGAACCTCCCCGTCCGGCCCCTGAAGACTCGTAAAGAACGCCGGCCGCTCGACGTTCTCGACGCA
>JBCBRU010000550.1:0-6089 GCA_039819565.1 Myxococcota bacterium
CGGAAAGGGGTTCGGGTGATGGCGGCGGATGCTCTCGTTCTGTCCCTGGGCTTCGATGCCTCTCCCACGCTCGTGCAAGACCTCCGGCGGGACCCTCCCGGGGTCATGCCCACCCTCACCTCGACCCTGTCCGCGGAGGCGCGCGCGGATCTCGAGCAGGCCATCGTCGACCTGGGCAGCGTGGACGAGGCGGTGGTCGCGGGGGCGGTCGACGTTCTGCTGCTCGTGGGCTCCACCGTGGCCGAGCTCTTGGCCGCCTCCGTGGACCGAGAAGACCCGGTCGGCCTGCCCGTCGCGGACATCGGAGGACGACCGGTGCTCTCGGAGACGGTGGGGGATCGGGTCGTGGCGGTGCTCGAGGAGATCACGGGGCAGAGCTTCGGCGACCCGGTGAGCGACGATCGGGCCCGGATCATTCGCGACTGGAAGTACTGGGCGGGCCTCGAAGCTGGGGACTAGGCCCGCTCGTGCTTCAGGTCTCGGCGCATGAGCTCCAGGACCACCTCGCGGACCGGCTTGTCGCGGGTGAGGATGAGGTTCATCTGCTCGGTGATGGGCATCTCGACCCCTTCGCGGGCGGCGAGGGCGCAAGCGGACTCGGTGGTCTTTACGCCTTCGGCGACCTGACCCATGTCCTCGAGGACCTCGTGCAGGCGCTTGCCCTTGCCGAGGCCGAGGCCCACCCTTCGATTGCGGGAAAGGTCCACGGTACAGGTCAAGACGAGGTCGCCCATGCCTCCGAGACCGGCCAAGGTCATGGGATCGGCGCCCATCTTGGTGGCCAGCCGGGTCATCTCGGCGAGGCCCCGGGTAATGATGGCGGCGCGGCTGTTGGCCCCCAGCCCCAACCCATCGGCGCAGCCGCAGGCGATGGCCATGACGTTCTTCAGAGCCCCGCCGATCTCGAGCCCCACGACGTCCTGAATGACGTAGGAGCGCATCCAGTCCGAAGCCATGGTGGCTTGCGCGAGCTTGGCCATCTCCGCGTCTTCGCTCCCGATGACCACCGCCGTGGGGACGTGCGCAGCCACCTCTTTCGCGAACGAAGGTCCGCCGAGAAAGCCGAGCGGATGTCCGGGCACGATGTCCGTCAGGACCTCCGTCATCAGGGCCAGGGATCCCAGCTCGATGCCCTTGGAGGCGCACAGAATGGGCACCCCGGCGGGAAGGGCCGAGGCGGCCTCGGTCCACACCTTCCGCGTGACCTGAGAGGGCACCACGGACAGCACCATGTCCGCGTCGGCGAGGGCCAGGGCGGCGTCGGGGGTGGCCGTGAGGTTGTCAGGAAGCTCGAAGTTCGGAAGGTAGCGGGCGTTCACGCGCTCTGCCTGGATGGCCTGCGCATGCTCGGCGCGATGCGCCCAGAGCCGGACCTCGTGTCCGACGTCGGCGAGGTGCTTCGCCAGCGCCGTCCCCCAGCTCCCGGCCCCAAGGACCGCGACTCTCCTCCTGTCCATACCCGAAAGTAGTTTCGCCTCGGGTCTCGACGCAAGGCGTCAGTCGGCTGCTTGCGATGCGCTAGGTACGAAAGGAGCGTTCGAGGACCTTTTCGCTCTCGAGGTGCTCGTCCACGGCCGCCTGCACCTCCCCTTCGAGGCAGGGAATCGGCTGAAACACGGGTACGCCGGCGCGCTCGGACATGAGCGCGCACAGATCCTCGGCGGCTGCGGGCTCGGGGGGTGGGCTGTTGAGCTGGATCCCGCCGACGGTGAGCTTGCGGGCTCGGGCGCTCTCCACCAGCCCGAGGACGCGGCTCTCCACCCCGGGGGCGGGGGTGGCCACGATGAGGACGCGGCTTGCAAGCCGAACTGCGAGGTCCAGACCGTTGCCGTCCTCGGCGATGGGAGCGAGGGCTCCGCTGGGGAGCTCGACGATGAGAACGTCTCCGAAGTCTTTGGCGTTCTGGACGGCTTGCTCCAAGGCCTCCAAAGACAGATCCAGCCCCGACGCGCGGGCGGCCAGGAGAGGGTTCTGAATCGGGGTGAGCCGGTAGGGAGCCGCCACCAACGGAGGCAAGGCTTCGCCGCGAGCCGCGCGGAGCGCGTCGCCGTCCGACGAGACGAGGTCGTGGTCCTCGCCGTACCGGCAGCCCACCTCGATGGGCTTCATGCCGACCGGTCGACCTCCGAGCGCGGCCGCTCGTCTCACCAGGCCCGCGGCCAGCAGCGTCTTGCCGACGCCCGGCCCGGTCCCGGCCACACAGAGAATCGGAAAAGCGGGCGCCGCCACGGAGCCAGGGTCGCGAACCCGTAGATCCGGGGCAAGCGCCGCCCGGGTACGGAGGATTACTTCGCGGCGAGAGCGTCGGTCGGGCCCGCGCTCAGAGCGGCCACGCCCTTGGATACCGGCTGCGGCGTCTCCACCTTGACCTCCACGGGGGCCACGGTGACCGCCGGGCGGGGCGCCGCGAAGGCGCGGGATGCGCGGGGGGCCTCCGGGGCGAGGCGGGCC
The DNA here is from genome assembly GCA_039819565.1 of Myxococcota bacterium. Lineage (GTDB taxonomy): Bacteria > Myxococcota > Kuafuiibacteriia > Kuafuiibacteriales > Kuafuiibacteriaceae > JAHQVK01. Next base: position 2,452 of record JBCBRU010000550.1, read on the forward strand.
AGGTCGCGGCGCGTCTTGAGCTCGGAGAGCACCTTACGGGCCTCGGCCCTTCGCTCGGCGGCGGCGGTGAGAACGGGGTGCTCCTCGGTCAGCCCGTCGTGGTGAGCCTCGGCGCGGGGGGCAGCGGCGAGCGCGGAAACGAAAAGAAGGGCGGTGACGACTTGCTTCCTCATGACGAGGAGGAGGTTAGGACCCGGGACTCATCGCCGATTCATGCCCATCTCATCGATTGGTCACCGCGAGCGTTTTTTTGGAGCCGGTCATGACCGTGCCGTGAGAGTTGGAGATTCGCAGTGATCTCAGTCATCTAAATGACACCCCGGGCGTGCCTCAGCTCACCCCGAGTTCACCCAGCGGCGGGTGGACTCGCGGATGCGGCCGGCGAGGGCGGGGTCGTCGGCGGGGCCCGGCCACGGAGCCGACCGATCCTCGAACCGCCACGGAGCCGGGCCCGACTCCGACCACCGGGGCTCCTCCAGCTGATCTGCGAGGCGGCGCGCGCACGCCTCTGGGGACTCGCCCCGAGATCGGTGCGCACCACGCCCGGATGGAGGATCAGCACGTCGAGCTCGGGATGGTCGGCGGCGAGCTCTCGCAGGGTGACGGCGAAGCACAGCTTCGTGGAGCAGTAGGTCCGAAAGCGCGAGAAGTCGGCGCCCTCCGGGGTTCGCTCGGGGTCGAAGCGCCCCTTGACGATGAGCCCCGCGCTCACCACCAGGATCCGGGCCAGCCGCGCCTCCTCGAGCAAGTGAGCCTGCATCGCCAGGGGGCCCAGATGGTTCACCACGAAGGCGCGCTCGAGCCCGTCCGCATTGAGCTCGCGTCGGACCGGCCAAACCCCGGCGTTGTGGACGAGCGTCGACCCGGAGCTCACCACCTCCGCGAGCCGTCGGCCGAGCGCCCGGGCCGCCTCGAGGCTGCCGAGGTCTCCGGCGACGATCTGCGGGGGAGATCCGGCCGCGGTGAGCTCCGTGGCCAGGGACGTCAACCGCTCCTCGTCTCGAGCCGTGAGCACGAGCCCCGGGTGGCCCCGGCGGGCCAGCTCGAGAGCTAGGGCCCGACCGATCCCGCGTGAAGCGCCGGTGATGACCAGATGTCCCATCCTCTTCAGCATGCTGGAGAATCGACTCAATTGGAATAATGCTCCACTTCGATTCGAGAGCGGCCTCGGGCGTAGAGTGAGGGGGTGCGAAGAGACGGCCGACAGCGTCGAGAGGCGATCCTGGACGCGGCGCTGCGCTGCTTCGCGCGGCGCGGGGTGGCCGCCACCGGAATCGAGGAGATTCGGCGAGAGGCCGGAGCCAGCGCGTCGAGCGTCTACCACCACTTTGGCGGCCGTAACGAAGTGCTCCTCGCCCTGCTCATCCGGATCTTCGAGCGCTCGCTGAGCCGTCTCGCGGATCGGGTGGTGCGGGCCACCTCGGCTCGGGGCTTCGTGGAGACGCTGGTGCGGGCCCATATCGAGTGGGTGCGCGACCACCGTGATGAAGCGGGGGTGATGTATCAGGCCCTGTCGCTCGAGCTCGCGCCGGAGCTGGGGGAGGGCCTGCAGGACCGAAAGGCGGAGCTCCTCGCGCCGGTGGTCGAGCACGCCCTGCCCTTCATCGTTCGCGGGGAGCTCCCGGCGTGGACGCCCATTCAAGTGGACGTGGTCATCTTGGGAGCCACCCACGAGGGCTGTCGGCGATGGCTCGGGGGCGCCGAGCTGGAGCTGGACTGGATGCTCGAGACTTTCCCCGAGCTCGCCTGGAAAAGCCTCCAGGGAGGGCAAGCCCAACGCGCCTAAACTTTTTTTACCGTTCGATGACAGAACCGTGAGAAGAGCGCGGTATTCAAAGGGCTCCCATGAGCGGGGACTCGAGCAGTCGGCGCGCCACTCGCCTCGCGCGCCTCATCATCCTCACCGTCGCTCTGCCCAGCCTCCTCCTCACCGGCCTCGGGGCCATGGCCGTCGCCAACGAGGAAGCGGCCGCCCGCAAGCGCATCGAGAAGCTGTACGAGCCAGTGGGGGCCGCCCTCTCCCGGCGATTCAACGGCTGGATGAAGGCTCGATTGTCCGAGGACGACGAGAAGCTCTCGGAGCTCGCGGCCTGGGCGGACGGGGGCGGCGTGGATCCTGCGCCCGAAGGCCTGCTTCGCTACCTCCGGAGCTCGCGTCACGCCGTGAACCACTTCGTGATCGACGACGGTCGGGTGCTCCTCCCCGCGCGCCTGGAAGAGGACGGTGAGGACAAGCGCCTCCGCAAGGCTCTGATGGTGGCCACCCGCTTCGACGAGCTCCCCCGCTGCGGTCCGATTCGGGTACTGATGAGCGAGGGCATCGAGGAAGAGGACATGCAGTGCGCGGCTCGCCTCGCTCTCGCCCTCTGCGAAAACGACGGGGAGACCTGGCGCTACCTCGAGCGCTCCTGCTGCGGGCCCTGGACGAGTGACCCGGTCATCGGCTCGGCGCGGGGGCTGATCGACTCCGGGCGGGAGCTCGACGCAAGAGAGACGGCAGAGGTGGCCCTGACCATGGCCCGGGAGCTGGCTCGCCCGGATGTGGATCGACCCGGCTGGCTCACCACCCTCATCTCTCGACGGGTGGCGGGGCTGTTCCGAGGCGACACCTCCGTACTCGGGCTGCGGGCTCGCCGGGTGCTGCAGTCCATCGCCACCCGGGCTCAGCTGATTCGCCAGCTCGTGCGCCGCAACCGCGTCTTTCAGCCTCAGCGCATCGCCAGCGGGGCGGTGGCGGTGGGGGAGTGGCGCCGGGTGGTGGTCACCCGAACCTTCGCGGGGATGCTCGTCGGCTACGAGCTGGTGCCCGAGCTCGTCTCCGAAGCCCTGGAGCCGGCCGTGGAGGAGAAGGGCCTGGATGGCTCGATCCGGCTCGAGTTCAACCCTCTCTCGGCTCCGAAGTGGTGGTGGGGCGACTACGCCGAGCAGGCCAGATCCGATATCGCCTGGTGGACCCTCCTCAGCCGCACCGACCTGGCGTGGAGTATGGCCCTGCGTCTCGAGGGCACGAAGTTTTGGTCCCTCTCGCACTCGCGGTCGGGTCTCTATCTATGGGCCCTGGTCCTTCTCGCCGCAGCTCTCGGGGGCGGGGTGGGGCACGCGGTGTACGCGGTGTACCGTGAAGGGCGGCTTTCCCGGCTGAAGACGGACTTCGTCTCTTCGGTCTCTCACGATCTCCGGACCCCGCTCACGAGCATTCGGATGTTCACCGAAAGCCTCCTCATGAACCGCGTCAAGACGGACGGCCAGCGGCGCGAATATCTGGAAGTCATCGCTCAGGAGGCGGAGCGCCTCTCCCGCCTGACCGAGCGGATCCTCGACTTCTCCCGCATGGAGGCGGGCCGCAAAGCTTACGTGTACGAGGAGGAAGAGGTGTACCCGCTGGTGAAGCACGCCCTGCGCTCCTGCCGACCCGTGATTGACGAGTCCGGGGGGACGGTCTCCATCGACGTCCCCGACGAGCTGCCCCCCGTCCGGGGCGACCGGGATGCGCTCATCGAGGTGCTGATCAACCTCATCACCAACGCCGTGAAGTACAGCGAGGACAAGCCCGAGATTCACCTCTGGGCCCGCGCCGAGGCCGATGCGGTGGTGCTCGGGGTGACCGACAAGGGCATCGGTATCGCCCCCCCCGACCA
>JBCBRU010000551.1:0-6057 GCA_039819565.1 Myxococcota bacterium
CACCACGCCATGCGCGATCAGTTTGGGGGCTATTGCTACCTCAATAATGCCGCCCTCGCCGCCCAAGCCCTGCGCGACGCGGGCCGAAGTGAGGTCGCGCTTTTGGACGTTGACTATCAGCACGGAAACGGAACCCAGGACATCTTCTACGGACGGGCGGACGTCCGGGTGGCCAACATCCACGCCGACCCGCGCTACGAGTTCCCGTACTTCTTGGGACATGTCGAAGAGGTGGGCACGGGCGTCGGAGTGGGCCACAATCGGAACCTTCCCTTGCCCCTCGGCACGGAGTCCGAGCGGTGGTTCGTGGCCCTCGAGGAAGCTCTGAATTGGCTAGGGGCGACCAAGCCCGAGGCGCTCGTGGTGTCCCTCGGGCTCGATACTTTTGAGGAGGATCCGATCTCCCACTTTCGACTGCGACGGGAAGACTTTGCGCGTATCGGTCGCCGCCTGGCGGAGGTTGATTTGCCCACGGTGATGGTCCTCGAAGGCGGCTACGCCACAGCCGAGCTCGGTGGGAACCTCGCGTCGGTGCTGGTTGGCTTCGACGGAGCCTAGATGCGCCCGGCAGCAGGGCTTCGAAGTCAGTTCGACGCTAAGGCGGCCTTGATATCGTCGAAGTTCTCTGCCGTCACGGTTTGGCCCGTTGCCAAGTAGTGCTCCATGCCGAGCGTCATGTCGTTGAGCTGTCCTCGGATTTGCCCCCGGGCGAACAATGCGATGAACGAGGGGTTGGTGCTGAACACGAACCTGATGCGGAAGAGGGTCCGGTGATCGTCGAGCCTCACGAGCTGAGAGGTTCCAAAGGTCTTCTCCGTGTTGATAGGAACACCGAGAGCCTCAACGATCTGAAACTGAACTTCTCGCCGGTCTCCCTCTGAGTCCACGAACACCACGCGCTCGTGCACCCCTTCGGAGCCGTCCTTCTTACTGTGGCAGTAGCGCTCAGCACCCACGGCCAAACTCGAGCCGCTTAGATAGCCGGAGCCCACGAACTCCGGACTAAAGTTGGCTACCGCGCCAAAGTCTTGGAAGACCTCCTCCCAAACTTTCTCCATGGCGAACGGGAGCTCCTTCTCCAGGTAGATGACGTTGCCCTCTCGCTCGGGAGAGGCGAAGTCTTGGTCCGGTGCGTAGACATAGTTGGGGGCGCTCGCGCACCCCGCCCCCGCCAACACGCTCATCGTCACGATCTTCATCTTGAGGTTCATGCCTCGTCTCCTTGTTGAGGCGGGTCTGGTGAGCACGTCGACACCGCCCCTTGGGTCCCCCGCTCATGCCTTCCCGTCCATTTAATCGTCGGACAGAATCTGTTCGACGATTAGAAACTAATCATCGATCAGTTTGATGCACAATGGCTCCGCAACCAAACAGTGATAAAATCCCCTCAAGGACCTCCTGATGCCCCGCAAGAAGGCAAAAAATGCTTATCATCATGGTGACTTGAGGCGAGCGCTGGTCTCCGTCGCGAGCGACATGCTGAGCGAGCGAGGGGTCTCCGACTTCAGTCTGCGAGAAGCCTGTCGTCGCGCCGGCGTCACCATCGGTGCTGCGATCCACCATTTCGGATCGAGTCGAGGTCTCCTCACCGCCGTAGCCACGAGCGCCTTCGAGCGGTTGTGTTCGGTCTTCGAGGCGGCTCAAGACCATCCGGGACCGCCCATTGATCAGCTCATCCAGGCCCTTGAAGGCTACGCAGGCCTCTCAAAGAGCATCCCTGGTCCCTTCTCCATCATGTTTAGGTGGGACCTCCTCGATACGGAGGACCCCGCCTTCGCCGAGGTCGGTCCTCGGTCCTACGCTCTCCTCAGCGAGCAGGTTCGCCGGGCGGCAGCGCCGGGGAATTCCGAACGAGATATTGGTTTCGCGTCCGATGCCCTCTGGGCTGCGATCCATGGGCTCGTCGATTTAGGCCTCCTCGATAAGGACGGGGAGGGGAGCGAGAAGATCGGTTTCTCGGTGCGAGCGGTCATCGATGGCATGCTTCGCGGCGCGACCGACCAGGCATGAAGCGTTGACACCCTCGTCGTGATGCCCTACCCCTCTCGCCGTCCCGACCGGGACGTCTCATGACCTCGCGCTAGCGGACATCTCTTCTGTCGCTTCGGCCGACCGGCAAGTCTCGCTGCCGGAGGAGGTCTCATGAGATCCGTCTGTTTGTCCGACGTCTCCTTCTCGTACGAAGGGGGACCGGTCCTCTTCGAAAACCTCGATCTTCACCTCACCCCGGGCTGGACCGGCGTAGTGGGGCCGAATGGCGGGGGGAAGTCCACCCTTCTGGAGCTACTGGGTGGTGATCTCCATCCCACCGGCGGCCGCGTCGAACGCACCCCCGAGGCGCTCAGAGGGGCTCTCGTTCCCCAGGGGGTCGAAGCGTGGAGCTCCGCGGTGGCGAACTTCGCGGAGGATTGGAGCAAGTCTGCCTGCAAGACCAGACGCCGGCTCGGGCTCGAGGATATCGACGAGGCCCGATGGTCCTCGCTCTCGCCAGGGTGGAAGAAGCGATGGCAGATGGCGTGTGCGCTCGTGACCGAGCCTGACCTCCTCCTCCTGGACGAGCCCACGAACCATGTCGATGCCTCGACCCACGCGTTGTTCGTCGACGCCCTTCGACGCTTTGACGGCGTGGGCGTCGTGGTGAGTCACGACCGGGCTTTTCTCGAAGCATTGTGCTCGCGGACGGTCCGGGTCCGCGATGGTCGTGTCTCGAGCTACGCTTCGCCCTACGGAGACGCCCGAAGACTGTGGACGCAGGAAGCTCGGGCCTCCGCCGAGCATCGATCCTCGCGGCTGAGAGCGATGCGAGCGACGGCCGAGCAGCTCGACCAGCAGCGTCGTCGTGCCGAAGCCGCCTCGCGGAGCATCTCAGCCCGCCGCCGAATGAAGAGTGCGAAAGACGCGGATGGACGCAGCGTCGGCCGGAAAGTTCGTGCGGCTCAGGCCGAGGCTCAGCTCTCTCAGCGGGCGAGGGTCATTCGCCACGAAGCCGAGAAGGCAAGGGACGCGCTCAGTGCCCTCGCCCCGCCGAAGCGCGAGCACGCCGGACCGGTCTGGGTAGAGTCAGAGCGCGCTTCGTCCCGTCGGACCTTGTTGAGGTGGGTTGCGCCCACCGTGACGCGAGGCGACCGCACCGTTCTCCGGGGCGTTGAGCTTGATCTCGGACCGACGGATCGGGTGCACCTCGAAGGGGCTAACGGCGCGGGCAAGACGACGGCGCTCCTGGCTCTCCGCGACGAAGCTCAGTTGCGGAAGCGGTCCTGCCTATTTCTTCCTCAAGAACATACCGAGGCGGAGAAGGAGCGTTTGGTCGCCAACGTAAGGGCGCTCCTCCCGGACGCTCGCGGCCGAGTGCTCCAGTGCGCGGCTCGACTCGGCTTCGATGCGGACCGATGGGCATCCGTCCATCGGGTCTCTCCGGGGGAGGCGAGAAAGTTACATCTGGCATGGGCCTTCGGCCAGCCTCACCACCTCCTTCTCCTCGACGAGCCGACCAACCATCTGGACACGGAGACGATCGAGCGCGTCGAGGAAGCTCTGCTCGGTTTCTCAGGAGCCTTGGTCCTCGCGACCCACGATGTCCATCTCGCCACTCAGGTCACGAGTTCTACCTGGCGCGTCGACGGGGGGAGGATCCATGCACCTCAGCGATAGATAGCGCAGAGAGGCGCGTCAGGGGGAGGTGCGCTCGGGGTTCATCTTCTTGAAGATGAGGCCCGGGACGAGGCGACTCATCGACTTCACGAGCTTTGCGTCCCCGACCAAGATGTCCCGCGTGCGGCTCCGCTTCAGGCGGTCGAGCACATGACGACTGAAGTCCTCCGTTGACCAGCGTTTGAGGCCCTCCACTTCGGGGTTGTTCGCGTTCATGCGCGTTTCGACGACCGGCGGGTTCAACTCGACGACGGAAATCCCGGTGTTGCGTAGCTGGTGCCTCAGGGAAACCGTCCATGAATAGATGGCTGCCTTAGAAGCCGAGTACGAGGGCGCGGCGGCTTGGGGGATATAGGCCGAGGGCGAGGTGACGTTGACGATCGTCGCCTTCTCGCCCTCCTTGAGGAGAGGGAGCATGGCGTGGGTCACCCGCATCGTACCCAGAACGTTGATATCGATCTCGGCGAGCCAGTGGTCGACCGACAAAGACTCATCCTGAAGGTCGAACAGTCGGAAAATGGCGGCGTTGTTGATGAGGACGTCGGGGACGCCGAAGAGGCGGCGGGCCTCGTCCCGGAGGGCGAGGACACTGTCGTAATCGCGGACATCGCAGACCAGAGTCTCGACGCCAGGAAGCTCGCCCTTGAGGGCCTCCAGCTTGTCGGCGTGCCGCCCGCAAACGAGGACGCGAGCGCCGCGCTCAATGAGATCGGCGGTCAACTGCCGGCCGATGCCGAGGCTGCCCCCTGTGATGACGAATGTTGCTCCCTCAAACTCCATGCTTCACTCCATTTCTGTTGCGTTTTGCAATTGAGTATCGAGTAGCCGCTTCGATTGCTTTATGCAACAGGCTTTCTGGATGACCCGCCGTCGACGCGAACGACCGGAGCGGTCGAGCTGCCCCATCAACCACGCCGTCGAGATCCTCGGCGACAAGTGGACGCTGCTTGTCCTGCGGGACATGGTGATCAGCGGTCATCGCCGCTTCTCGGACCTCAAGGCCATGCCGGAAGGCATCGCCTCCAACATCCTCACGGATCGGCTCGCGCGCCTTCAGGAGGTCGAGGTTCTGGAGCGGGCCCCGGATCCCGACGACCGCCGCCAGGCCCTCTACCTATTGACCGAGCATGGCCGGCGCCTCGTGCCCCTTCTGCTCGAGCTCATGGTCTGGAGTCATCACCATAGCTCCGAGGTCGACGTCTCCAAGGAGTTGGTCGAGGCGATCCAGCAGGACCGGAACAGCGTCGTGGCTGAGCTCCTTCGTCGGCTCGACGAAGCCAAATAGGGGCCGGGGCGAGAGGCGCGACGGATTCGGTCGCGTCCGGGCACTCCCTGGTTATGCTGAAGTGGGGACGTCTGGTGCCGGTCGCTCTCGTCGGGGCCTACGCCTGCGGCTCGGATGCTTCGGGCCCCCTCGAGATTCCCGTCGAGGGGCCCTGTCGAACTCCCGACTGGCCCGGCCTGGTCGACTTTGGCGACGTCTCCCCGGGTCGCCGCTACTCAAGACGCCTCGAGCTTGGCAGCTTCGACTGTCCGGTTCGAAGTCTCGAGTGGGTGCGGGGCGCCTCGCCGGCCTTCCATGTCTCGGAGAGTTCGGACGCGGTGACGGTAGAGTTTGCGTCTCGCGCCCCGGTCGAGGCGGTCGCGGTGCTCGAGGTTCACTTTGACGGAGTGCCTCCGGTCCGGGTAGGGGTGCGCGCCCAGAACTTTCCAGATCACGTGCACCTTCAGCCCGACACCCTCACCTTCCGATATCAGCCGAGCTGCTTACCGAGGGATCGCGAAGCTTCCATCTTCAACTTCTCGGACGTTGATGTGACTTTGACGTCGCGGCCCACCACCGAGGGGCCGTTCGAAGCCCTCCTCAAGGACGAAGATCTCCCCCTTCGTATCCCTCCGGGGGCGACCGCGAGGGTGGGGGTTCGGAGCCGGGCCGACAGGATAGGTCGGGGGTCGGGGGCGCTCGTCCTCGAGCTCGAGGGGCGAGGTTGGACGCGTTCCTTCCGTCAAGAGCTGGAGGCACGGGTCGAGCTCCCCCCTACCGTCACCGATGAGTTCCAGACGCTGGCCGCCTCGAAGACGGACATCCTCCTCGTCATCGATGACGGTCCAAATATGGTTGCCCGGCAAGATGACCTGCGCCGGAACATCGAAGCTCTGGCGCGGTACATCGAGGGGGCGTGGCTCGATGTCCGGGTGGCAGTAGCGACGACCTCGTCGTCGTCGGCGGGAAGGCTGCAGAGCGCCGGGGGCCAAACCTTCGTGAGCGTCGACACCCCCGACTTCGAGAGCCAGCTTCTTGCCTTGGCCTCCGTCGGCACCGACGGCGAAGGTTTGGCCCCCGGCGCTCTGCAGCCTTCCCGCCGACGACGACGAGGTCGTCGCTACTGCCACCCGGACATCGAG
>JBCBRU010000552.1:0-6053 GCA_039819565.1 Myxococcota bacterium
AAAGCAAAGCCTATAGGATTGAACAGCTGGTGGCAGCCGGAGCACGCCGGCTCGGTGAGCTGCGTTTCGTAGCGCTGGCGGGTCGTCTTGGTGCCGTCGGCCGGGGGCGGCACCGCCTCTTCGAGGTTCTCGGGGAACTCGGGGAGCAGCTGGCACAGGAAGCGCTCCCGGATGATCGCTCCTCGATGAATGGGGTCCGTCTCGTCAGGCTTGGCGAGCAGCGCCAAGAGCGCCGGCTGGGTGAGGAGTCCGGAGCGCCGGCTCGAGTCGAGCTCCACCGCCGTGAGCGTCTCTGAGAGCCCCGAGATGTCCAGGTCCAGCAGCTCCGCGAGGCGGGCGTTCAAGAAGACCTTCGAGCTCGTAAACATCTCTTGCAGGGAGGCGTCGCGCACGAAGAGGTCATCGAGCCAAGCCTCCAGGCTCGCCCGAAGATCCGCCGCCGTTGTGGCGTCGAAATCGGGGTAGAGCGCCTCTGACTTCGTGAGCGCGTCGAGGGAGGCGAGACCCAGCCAGTCTCGATAGAAGTTCCGAAATCCAACCTGCGCTCGCTGGTCATCGAGCATGCGGAGGGCCTGTTCTCGGAGGCCCTCGTTGGTCCTGAGTCGGCCCGCCCGGGCCGCCTCGACCAGCGGCGCGTCCGGCGGGGAGGCCCAAAGGAAGTAGCTGAGGCGGTTGGCGAGAGCTAAGTCGTCGAGCGCGAATACCTCGCCGGGAACCGCCTCTGCCGGGGGAAGCTCGAGGTGATAGAGGAAGAATGGGGACTCCACGAGGGCCTGGACGACGGCCTCGATGGAGGTCTCGACCTCCGGTCCAGCCCGAGTCGCGAGGGTGAGGAGCTGCTGCCGCTCCTCGGTCGTCAGCGGGCGACGCCACGCCTCGCCCCCCAAGACTTCGACCAGCGTGGGAAGGCAGCTTTCGTCCTCGCACCCGAAGCGTTCGCCGAGGATCCCCGCTGCCGCCCGGGCGTACCCCTGGGAGAGATCGGCCATCTTCTCGACGAACAAGGCGGAGGCGGCCCCGGCCCACAGATAGCCATCACCTGCCTTGTCCGCGGGGAGGGCGTGCACCGGGATCTCACCGACGTCGGCGAGCGCCCGCAAGCTATTCGAAAGCTGAGCCCGAGTGAGCCGTCGGATAGGGGTCCCGATCCCGTCCCACGGAGCGTCGCAGCCCTCCTGCACATCTGGTTGCGCATCCGACGGAGCAGACGGTTCACTCGACCCCATCTGCGGACCGATCGGGTCGTTCGGGCGTTCGGCGGGATCCAAAGGGCCGACGCACGCGCTGCCGACCAGCGCTGCGGCCCACGCCCACGTGCGCATGGCTTCGTTGTTCACGCTCTCTCGACGACCGGACTCGAGAGATTGGGTCAGAACCGAAGGCCTACCTGGACATCGACCGTGGGTTGAAACACTTGGGTACGGACCAGGGACCGCTCGTCGGGCCCGGCGATGGCCGCAACCTCGGCGAGCTCATACTCCGCTCCCGCCCCGACCTCCGAGAAGGCGAGCTCCCCGAGAGACAAGCGTAGGCTCGCTCGACCGCCGATCCAGCCTATGAATCGCATGTCCCCTTCCACGGCCTCGAAGTCGGGAGTCGAGCGGGCGGATACGCCTACCCAACGGCCCCCGCCTCGAATCTCCACGGCGGAAGCCACGGCGCCCTCGTGCCAGCGGTAGCCCACCGAGGCACCCACGGTTTGACGACTGAAGACAACCTCGGGGCCAGCTCGGGACGGGACGGCGTCATCTAAGCGGTGGCGCCCGAGGAGGCCGAGCCGCCAGCGCCCGAGGACCACTCGAAGCTCGGCTCCGAGCTCCGGCTGGATCTGAAACGTCTCCGCGATGGAGTTCGCTCCCACCGAGCCGGCCAGCTCCCATCCGAGAACCGTCGGCGCCCGCGGTTCGGGAGCGGCCAGCTCGGCTGCGATCTCAGCCTTGCTGACCCCGAAGGGAACTTCATAGAGCGCGGACTCCGCCGCCGCGAAGAGGGTTTGTACGAGCTGCTCCACCGTGGCCGCACTCGCGGGGATGCTCGACGGGAACCGTCGAAGAGATGCGGCGTCGAGTTTGGGCGCGACGAGGCCGAGCCCGATGCTCCCTGCTTCGGTGCGGATCCATGTGAGGAGAACGACCCCGGCCTCGGGGGATCTCCGGATCATACGTTGAGGCTCGCAGGGGCCGTTGCGAGCACTGACTTCGATACGCAGGGACCGCAATGCACCCTGCAAAGACTGAGAGAAGGTCGAAGGGAGGAGCCCTCGGTCGTCTTCGATGCAAGCCTCGACGGCCGGAGAGCCTACGGTGAAGGCACCGAGGAGAGCGAATACCCCGGCGGAGATCATTCCAGCGCTTGCAGCCGCGCTTCGGCCCGGCGGCGATGGAGAGTTCTCGGGTAGTCGCGCAACAGTCGTTGCCAGACCTGCCGCTCTTCTCCAGATCGGCCGAGCTTCTCGAGCGCCCGGGCCTGGCCTACCAGTGCCTCCGGCACCAGCGGCCCCCGGGGGGCCATCTCGAGGTAGGTCCGAAACGCGCTCTCCGCGGACGCAGGGCGATCCCTCGCGAGGAGGAGCTGACCCAAGCTCACCCTCGACACGGTCGCCTCCGGACGGGCCGGGAATCGCCGCTGGAGCTTTTGGTACAGGGCGATCGCTTCCTTCGTAGCCCCGCGTCGACGTGCTTCGTCGGCGGCCTCGAACAAGGTGGCGGCGTCGACCGCGGGGAGGCGACGGCGCGCAGGAACGCCCGAACCCTTCGACACTCTCGCGGGCGCGCCTTTCGACCGGGACTCCGAGGCCGCCCCTTCGGCCGCGGCTTCGAGGTTCGGGGCGGGGGCTTCCACACTCGGGGCAGGGGCTTGCAGGTTCGAGGCGGAAGCCTCCGGGTTAGAGGCGGAGGCTTCGCGGGACGGTATCGGCTCTTCTTGCGGGTCCGCGCGCTCGGCCGGAGCGTGCGCCGGAGCGGGCTCTAAGCTCGAAATCCAGGCCGGCCCGAGCTCGATGGCGGCCCAGCTGGCCGCGGCGCCCGCGAAGAGCACGAACACGGCCGCGGCCGCGCTCATCCAGGTGCGTCGCGGGGCCGGAGTGCGCCTAGGGGCGTCTTCATTCAGCGCCGCGAGCGCTTTCATCACCACCGAGCCCGCGACGTGCTCGCCCTCGGCGCCGTTGTCGAGGAGCGCGAGCTCCACGAGGACGGACGGGTGGTCCTGGCTCAGCGCCTCGACCTCCGGCCCTAGGTCGGGACGGAGCCCGTCCTCACGCACGCGCTCGATCAAACGTTCGCGCCGAAACTCGTTCACGAGAACGCTCCCCGGAGCTGAGCCAGCTGAGGGTCGCTCCTCAAGGCTTCGTCGAGGCGATGTCGAGCGAGACGGATGCGGCTGCGGATGGTCTCCACCGGGGTATCCAGCACGTCCGCCACCTCCTTTACGGTGAATCCGAAAATGGTGCGAAGGACCAGCGCTTCCGCCTGCTTGTCGGACAAATTCTCGAGCAGGACGAGGACCAGCGCCCGGCTCGCGGCGCGGCGGTCCGGGCCTTCTCCTTGGCTAGGCATCACCGCTTGCTGCAGCTCCGCCGCCTCCTGGAGCCGACGGGTGCGAGCGTCCTTGCGAGCCCAGTCCAGGCCCGTGCGGACGGCGATGTTGGTGGCGTAGGTCAGAACTTTGCTCTCTCCGCGAAAGGACGGAAGGCCGCGCACGAGCTTGACCATCGACTCCTGGACGACGTCCTCGATGGCGTGGTGACGGCCCCCCAAGACCGAGCCGACGGCGCGCACGAGGCTCGACTGCACGGCTCGCAGCAGGCGCTCCGTGGCCGCCGGATCACCCTTCGCGGCCAGATCCGCGTCGGCGCGCAGAGGATCCCCGGGTGGTGCAGCCATCGCGGTCAGGGGTCGAGCCTCGGCCACACCCGTTGGACGATGGAAGTCGGTCAAACGGGTGAGGTCGGGACCGACGATGGCTACCAACGGAAGGCCCGCGAGCATAGTGGGGCCCTAGACCAAGAGCTCGTCGAGAAGGCCGCCGAACAGGCGCGGGTCGCCGTAATGGGCGGGCAGGGTCAGGTCGAGAGCGGCGGCCAGAGTGAAGTAGAGGTCGATGAGTTGTCGTTTGACCCGTCGGTCCCTCGTGTTGAGGAACGCGTAGCGGACGTGCTGGTTCGTCCTCAGCCGCCCGCCGAGGTCCCCCACGAGGACGACCGGAGCGCAGTCATTGGAGTGCCACGTCCCGGCGCCCATATTGTGAAGCCAAATGATGAGGGTGTTTTCGAGGGTGCCGAGCTCGTCGAGCCGCCGAGCCAAGCGCGCGACCAAGCTCGCCACCCAGCGCTCGACGTCGATCAGAGCGCCGAGCCTCTCGACGGCGCTGTCTTCATGGCCCTTGGCGTGGTCGAGGCCTTGGTGCCAAACGAATTGGTCGTTGCCGAGGAACGGAAAGCGCGCGCTGCTCCCTTCTCGACCGAGCTGGAAGTTGACCACCCGGGTGGCGTCGCAGGTGAGCGACAAGGCGATGAGCTCGACCATGGCGTTGGCCCGGACGTCGAGGGCGGCGTCCGGGGGGGTGTCGACAGGGCCGGCGTTTCCACAGTCTAGACTCGCCTCCGCCCCGAGCTGAGCCTCGATCTCCCGAACCGCGGTGAGGTAGCCGTCGAGTCGGCGGCGGTCTTCGACGCCCAGTCGAGCCTGCAGGCTCCGGGCGTGAACCCCGACAGAGTCCAGAATGGACACGAGCGGGTTAGGTCCCGACGCCGGAGCCCCCCCGTCTCCGAACACACGCCGAAAGAAGCGTCCGGGGTCCGTCTCGGGAGGGATGATGGTCTGATTCTCGCCCCAGCTTGTGAACGCGTAGAACGGTCCCTTGGCCTTGGTAAAGAGGGAGAGTTGGGTGGAGGGCAGGAGCGTCCCTGCGCCCATCAGGGAACCCAGGACGAGGTCGAGGCTGGGGCCCGGAGAAGCCTGCGCGATCTCCCGTTTGATCTCCCACCCGGACAGGATGCCTGCAAACTGATCGTGGCCCTGCGAGGTCCGGCCCGCGGTCATATTGCAGAGGTTCTCGAGGACCGTCACCCGGTCGGCGAAGGGCGCGAGAGGTTCGAGAATCTGATTGTTCAGGTTGGGGCCGGGAAAGACACCGTACGCGTTGCCTGTGAAGGCGTTCCGCTTGCGCTGTTGACGATTCCAGTTTGGATGCGGCCACCGAAAGGGCGTTTCGCCGGGCGGGGTGGGAAAGAAGGCTTCGCCGAACGAACCCATCGGTTGGGTGATGAACACGATCTTGGGCGGCGAGCTGGGCTCCCCGCGCGCGGTTCGGCTGAGGGTGGGCAGAAACGGGAGCAGAAGAGCGCCGCCACCGAGACCTCTGAGGGCCGTCCGACGCCCGAACCGTGGACCAAGCTCAACACCGTGCATGCCCTCTAGACGACGGCGGGAGTCAAAACGGGTCTCGAGCCTCCGGGGTCGCGGGAAGGGGCGCTTTCACGCGTCCGCAAGGGGGCCTCCCGCCGCAATTTGAGCTTACGGCTGACTCAGCATAGGGTGCCTCGGTCGAGCCGAGCCCGTCCCCTTCACCTTCTTGCTCCGCTCAGGAGGTCGCCAAGACCTCGGAAAGGCCCTCGTGCCCACAACGCGTTCTTTGTCTCGTCCCCCTCTTCCGCTTTCCAAGGCGCT
The DNA here is from genome assembly GCA_039819565.1 of Myxococcota bacterium. Classification (GTDB taxonomy): domain Bacteria; phylum Myxococcota; class Kuafuiibacteriia; order Kuafuiibacteriales; family Kuafuiibacteriaceae; genus JAHQVK01. The sequence goes on from JBCBRU010000552.1 coordinate 5,667, forward strand.
CGGCGCCTCCCTTTTGGGGCTCGGCCTCCTCGTGGGCTGCAGCGATGACGATCCGGCCGTGGATCTGGGGATGGCCCCTTCGGAGGACGCCGGATCCACCCCGGCACCTGATGCGGGCACGGCGCCCGACCTCGACGCCGGGACTTCCGACGCGGGCTCGACCGCCGATACGACGCCTCCCACCGTCACCATCACCGACAGCGCGGGAGGGGCCGCCACCGGGGACGTCACCTTCACCTTTGCCTTCAGCGAGAACGTCGGGACCTCGTTCGCGATCGAGGATGTCACCGTCGAGGGGGGCGCGGCCGGGGCGTTTGCCGTGGCCAGCGAAGTCCTTGCGAACGCTGCGCAGATGCAGTGCGCAGGCGAAATCGAAGAACTTGAAAC
>JBCBRU010000553.1:0-6023 GCA_039819565.1 Myxococcota bacterium
GGGACCGCGCCTGGGCGGTCGCGGGGATCGGTTCGTCCCGTCCGAATATGGGGTCGAAGGCCACGTCGTTGCCCCCGTCGAGCTCCCGAAAGACGCCAAAGAACCGCGACAGTCGACCTTCGACCTCAAAACCGGCCGTCTCGTCGGCGGCGATCGCGAGGCCGATGGCGACGGCACCCGATGGGTAGGGGGAGCGATGCACCCGCCGCCCGAGATCCTCCCGGAGCCGTCGCCCCACCACGGGGAGGGCGCTGCCCCCCCCGACCACGTAGAGGCCCGCGATGGGATGCTGCTCGGCCGCCTCTAGCACCGGCGCCATGGCCGCCAAGGTGCGCTCCACCCACGGCCGGCAGGCCGCGTAATAGTCGGCGACGGGAAGAGTATGGACGGGAGCTCCGAGGTCGAGGTCCCCCAGGTCGACGGTGACGCGCCGGCTGTTGGGATTTAGGGCCTCTTTCGCCTCTCGCGCTCTCTCGCGAAGGGTCAGCGACCGCTTCGTACCGAGCGCCGCCTCCGTCGTCCCCAGGTCGTCGAGGACGCGCTGGACGAGGACGATGTCGAAGTCATCCCCGCCCACTCGGGCGTCGCCGCCGGTGGTCACGACCTCGTGGCGCAGGTCCGCGAGGTGCACGAGGGCGGCGTCGAAGGTGCCTCCCCCGAGATCGTAGACGAGCACGTGCTGGCGATTCGAGGTGAGGGTGCGGCGGTGCCGGTGGGTGTACTCGAAGCCCGCCGCGGAGGGCTCGTCGAGAAAGCCGAGGAGCTCGAAGCCCGCCCGTCGAAACGCGTCGATGGTCACGAATCGCTGCGGACCCAACGCGTGAGCCGGCGTGGCCATGACGACCTCGAGGGGGGCGTCTTCCGGGGGAAGGTTGGAGGCGTGGCGCACCGCCTCGGCGACGGCGCGAAGAAACCCCTCCAGGACGTCGACGACGGCGTGCTCGCTGGCCCCGAGGCGCACCGTTGTGCTGGGCATCGTCCCCGGCCCACCCAGGAGTCGCTTGAAAGAGCGCACCACCGTCCATCCCGGCGCGTGGTCTCGGGCGAGGGCGTCGAAGCCGAACACCAGCTCGCCGTCCCGCTCAGCGACCACGCTGGGGAACCACTCCCGGCTGCCCCCGGCGCCATCGGCGAAGCTCACCACGGGATAATTTCCACGATCGCTGACGGCCACTACGGTGCGTGTGGTGCCAAAGTCGATGCCGAAACGCATGTGCCGATGATTCTACTCGACGCGCCGATCGGCGCCAGATTGTGTTCGTGGTTTGATGCCTGAGTCATGGAGATCGCGCCTTTCGAGACCGAGCACTTCTTCGCCGAATACGAGTTCAGCGCTCGGTACCAGCTATGCAATTCAGATTGCGAATCGATGACGATAAAGGAGCTCCTGGATCGGGCCGGGGTCACGGCCGAGGGGCTCGGCCGCGTGGCTCTGGGATATACGGAGTCCCAGGGGAGCCCCGCGCTGCGGGCGCGGATCGCGGAGGATCACGCCGGACTCTCCGCTCAGGACTTCATGGTCCTCGCGACGCCCATCGAAGGCATCTATCTCGCAGCTCGGACGCTCCTCGAGCCCGAGGACGAGGTCGTGGTCCTGACCCCGGCCTACGACGCGCTGATCAACGTGTTCGAGCATATCGTGGGGCGAGAGCGCGTGCGCCGATGGGCCCTCCGTCCCACCGAGGAGGGCTGGGCCCTCGACCTGGATCGGCTTCGCGAGCTGGTCAGCCCCCGAACCAAGCTGGTGGTGGTCAACTTCCCCCACAACCCAACCGGCTATCTCCCCACGCCGGAATGGATGAGCGAGCTCGTGCGCATCGTCGAAGAACACGGAATGTGGCTCTTTTCAGACGAGATGTACTTTGGCCTGGTGCACTCCGGAAGCGCCCCGATTCCCTCCGCCGCGGAGCTTTCGTCGCGCGCCGTGGCGCTCTCCGGGATGTCGAAGATCTACGGTCTTCCGGGACTTCGGACGGGATGGTTGGCGGCCCGTGACGGCGAGTTCCGAAGCCGCCTCATGAACTGGAAGTTCTATACTTCGATCTGTCCCCCCGCGCCCTCTGAGTTTCTCTCGGAGGTCGCGCTGAGCATTCGCGGTCACCTTCGCGAGCGGAGCCTCGGCCAGATCGAAGCCAACCTCCGGCTGGCGAGGGCTTTCTTCGAGCGGTGGCCGGAGCTCTTTCACTTTCGAGCGCCGCGCGCGGGCTCGGTAGGACTCGTGGATATGAACGTACCCTCCGTCCAGAGCTACGCGAGGGAGCTGGTCCGGACTACGGGCGTCCTCATCCTCCCCGCGGCGAGCCTCGGGGCGGGCGAACGCGCGTTTCGCATGGGATTTGGCCGGGCGGCCTTCGGCGAAGCTCTCGAACGCTTTGAGGAGGAGCTTCATCGGACCTTCGCGAGGCGCTGATGGCCCCACCTCCGCGAAACTGGGCGTGCATTACGGCTCTGCCGACCCGAGCGCCCAGAGTACGACGGTCCACGGCGACCCGTCTGGCGCCGAGTACTCTTCGAGGATCTCGAAACCGACGCCGAGGTGGGCATCCCGAGACCGGTGGTTCAGTCCAGAGATCTCCGTGACCACGTAGTCGAAGTGGGGGCGAAGTTGGTCTCCGTAGGCAGCGTAGAGTCGCCGAAATAGGCCCTGCCCTCGATACGCCCGGTCGATACACACCTGTCCCATGACCACGTAGTTTGCTTTCGCCAAGGGGGTACCGCGGTACTCGAGACCGTCGATGTGCTCGAAGAGCGGGGTCAGCTCGGGAATGCGCGGGGCAAAGGCGCGCTCCATGACCAGCGCGTAGCCCACCACCGTGTCTCCGGCTTTGGCCACGACGTGCAGGTGATTCGTCCCAAGGTCCTGGAGGAGCGGGAGGTCGTGGACCAGGGTGACGAAGCCTTCGGCGCTCAAATCGTCTGCTTTTCGAGCCCCGCGGAGGTTCCTCGACTGGAGCTCGAGGATCCCAAGCAAGTCTTTGCTCTCGCTCGAAGTGGCAATATAGATCATGTTCATGGCGGTGGAGGTCCCACTTCCGACGAGCCTATCCTCCAAAGCGAAAAACTGACTATGAGTCGGTATCTTCGTGTACGTAAATTCTGTCAATCTGCGATACGGCTCACATCAGTGCACAAATAGATAAATATGTGCATTTGTGGGCTTTTATGGTTGCTCAGCCTTCCTGTTTCAGTGCTGTCGGCCTATTTCGCACACGTACAGATGTCCCGACCGGCAGTCACCGAAAGGAATAAATCCTGTAGGTACAGCAGAGACATCGTACGCAGTGCGTCACGAACTGGTTGCGCTGCGTCATGAGGACGGACGACGCGGATGAATAAACTGCAAAAGATATCAACCTTGACGTTGGCGACGACCTTTGGCCTCGCCCTTTCGTCGGGCGCTTTCGCGCAAGACTCAACCCCTGCGGCGGAAGAAGCGGCCGAGGCCGCCGCCGAAGCTGCCGAGGACGCCGCCTCGGATGCGGCCGACGCCGCCGCCGAGGCCGCAGCGGCCGCCGAAGCCGCCGCCGCCGCCGAGGCGGCCGAGGCTGCTGAGGCTGCCGCCGCCACCGCGGCCGAAGCGACCGAGACGGCCGAAGAGATGGTCGACGCTGCCCCCGAGGCGGCGGAAGCCGCCGAGGAGGCCGACGACGAGGCCGAGAACATCGTCATCGTCGGTTCTCGCCGCATCATTCGGTCGGTGCTCGACTCCCCCACCCCGGTGGATCGCATCAAGGCCAGTGACTTCACCTCGCAGCCCTCCACCGACATGGACGGCCTGCTTCGCTCCCTCGTCCCCTCCTACAACGTCAGCCCCCAGCCCATCAGCGACGCGGCCACGCTCATGCGTCCCGCGAACCTTCGCGGTCTCCCGCCAGATAACGTGCTCGTGCTCGTCAACGGCAAGCGCCGCCACCGCGGTTCGGTCATCACCTTCCTCGGAAGCGGCCTTGCCGACGGTTCGCAGGGTGTCGACCTCGCCGCCATTCCTTCGCTCGCTCTCAAGCAGGTCGACGTCCTCCGCGACGGCGCCGCGGCTCAGTACGGTTCGGACGCCATCGCCGGCGTGCTCAACTTCGTGCTTCGCGACGACGCCGAAGGCGCGACGCTGATGACCCGAATGGGCTCGACCTTCGAAGGCGACGGCACGGCCTGGTCGGTCGCCGGCAACATGGGCGTTCCGCTCACCGAGAACGGCTTCTTCAACCTCACCATCGAGTACGGAAACGTCGACGCCACCAGCCGCAGCGTGCAGCGCGCCGATGCCCAGGGCCTCCGCGACGCCGGCAACCTCGCCGTAGCCGACCCGGCCCAGATCTGGGGCGCTCCCCAGGTCACGGACGACCTCAAGGTGTTTGCCAACTTCGGCATCGCCGCGAGCGACAACACTCGATTCTACGGCTTCGGCAACATTGCCCGCCGTGACGTCCTCGGTGGCTTCTTCTTCCGTAACCCGACCAACCGCCCCGGCGTGTTCGGAACGGGCAACACTAACGACGCCGGAACGCCCGACGACCCCTCGGATGACTTTCCCGAGCCGCTCATCTTCGACGTCACGGGCAACTGCACCGCGGCTCGTTCTGGCTGGATGAGCGCTGCGGAGGCCCAGGCCGCCGTTGAGCAGGCGGCCGCAAGTCCCGATTGCTTCGTGTTCAACGAGCTCTTCCCCGGCGGGTTCACGCCGAACTTCGGCGGCCAAGTGACCGACGTAAGTGGTGCTCTCGGGATTAAGGGCGTGACCGACTTTGGACTCAGCTGGGACCTCAGCGGCGTGGTGGGCATGAGCGAGACGGCCTTCGTCATCAACAACACCGTCAACGCGAGCCTCGGACCTGACACTCCCACTCGGTTCACCCCTGGAACCTACCGTCAGCTCGACCAGACCTATAACCTCGACCTCGTACAGCCGGTGGACGTCGGCCTCTGGTCTCCCCTCAACATCGCGCTTGGTGGTGAGTTCCGGCAGGAAGCCTTCACTGTGGTTCCAGGCGACACGGCATCGTTCCAGCCTGGTCCGTTCACCGAACAAGGCGGCAGCATCGGTTCGAACGGCTTCCCCGGATTCTCTCAGGATATCGCGGGCACCTTTACGCGTCGAAACGGCGCGGGCTATCTCGACCTCGCCACCGACATCATCGAGGCGTGGACGGTCAACGTCGCCGGTCGCTACGAGGACTTCGATTCCTTCGGGGACCAGGCCACCTTCAAGGCTTCGACCCGCCTCGGCCTCGACAAGTTCGTCAACCTGGGCTTCGCCGACACCTTGGCCATCCGCTTCTCGGGCGGCACCGGTTTCCGCGCGCCTTCCCCCGGACAGGCCAACGTCTCCAACATCTCCACGGTGGCGGACGCCGACGGCACCCTCGTGAATCGCGGCACCATCCCCCCCACGAACCCCATCGCGGTGTCCAAGGGCGGAACGGAGCTCTCTCCCGAGACCTCGGTCAACCTCACTGGCGGTATCGTGATGAGCCTCTTCGGCGACCTCTCCCTGACCGTCGACTACTACTGGATTCAGGTGCAGGACCGCATCTCGCAGTCCGCAACCCAGACCCTCACCGACGCCGAGCGGCAGGCTCTGCAGGCTGCAGGCATCTCCGGCGCGGGCGACCTGTCCTCCTTCCGCTTTTTCACCAACGCCTTCGACACCGAGACCCAGGGTATCGATGTGGTGGCCACCTCGAACCTCAGCTTCGGCGACGCCGGCCGCCTCGGCCTCACCCTCGCTTACGCTTGGAACGAGACCACGGTCACGAACTTCGTGGAGGGCGTCATCGATGACCAGCGCATCTCGGAGATTGAGGACTCGCTCCCCAACCACCGTGCGGTGCTGACCGGAAACTACTTCATCGGGGACCTCCGCCTGATGGTGCGCGGCAGCGTTTACGACGAGTTCCAGAACCCGGGGAACGTGGGCGACTTCGTCTTCGACCCGATGTTCCTCCTCGACGCCGAGGTGGGGTACACCTTCTTCGATCACTTCACCGCGGTCGTCGGGGCTCAGAACCTCACCAACACCTTCCCGA
>JBCBRU010000554.1:0-6021 GCA_039819565.1 Myxococcota bacterium
CCCGCGGTCACACCCGCACCCCCACCTCCGCGGTGGTGGTGAGACGCACTTGGGACCGCGGCGACGTCTTCGACCCGGTGACCCTCGAAGTCGAGCCGCACGCCCGAGTACTGATCGATTGCGTAGAGGCGTCCGCGGAGCCGGTCGAGGGTCACCGGGTCGAAGACGTCGCCGCGGTCCCAAGTGCGTCTCACCACCACCGCGGAGGTGGGGGTGCGGGTGTGACCGCGGGAGCGAAGCTCCGTGAGGCGAACCAGGGGGCCGGATTTCACCCGGAAGATGATGCGGGCCTCGCCCCGCCGGCGATCGATCTCGACCTCGCCGTCCACCTGCGCGGTGGCGTAGCCCTGCGCAACCAGAACCGCTCGCATGTTGGCCTTAGCGGCCTCGAAGACATCGGTCTCATAGATGTCGCCTTCCTCGAGCCGCGCAGACTCGAGGAGCCGGGCCTCGGTCCCCTCGGGCGCTTCGACGAAAAAGACGCTGCGGATGAGGGTCGGAGGGCCCTCGTCGACCTTCCAGGTGATGCGCAGCCGCTCCGCGGGATCCCCTACGGGGGTCAACTCGGGTCCCGTGACCTGCGTGCCAAAGTATCCGTGGCGGGCATAGAAGCTCCGGATCCTCTGACGATCGAGCTCGATCTGGAGCTCGTCGAAGCGAAAGTAGTCCTTGGGAAAAAACTCCAGAGGGGTGCGGTACACCGAGAAGGACGGGGGCCGGTTGGCGAGCCCCTCCACGAGCGCCCCGGGGTCCACGTGGCTCACGCCCTGCACCTCCACCCGGTCGATGGGAAGGCCATCCGGTACGCCGGGCTCGGCCGGATCCGGGATGTGCGCGCATGCGCTGAACAGGGGGATAAACGCGTAAAGTGTGCGATTCCCGCCGGGCACGCCTCGGCACTCGAACACGCTCCGACCCCAAAAAGAAAGCGCGTCGAGCGGGGAGATGAAGAGGGCCGTCGGGGCCTCGGCGGGCCGTCGGTCCCCCGCGCGGGGGAGGCCGAGGGCGGGGCCGGTCCGGCGCCACGAGGACGGTTGGGGCCTCCGCGCCATCGTGCTAGGGCCCTGAGCCGCATGCGCCTCCAGTTTCTCCTCGCCAAGCGCACCGCCGACACGCCGAAGGACGCGCTCATGCCGAGCCATCAGTTTCTCGTACGTGGCGGCTACGTGCGACAGATCGGGCAAGGTCTCTACACTTTGCTGCCTCTCGCCCAGAGGATTCGGGCCAAGATCGAGCGCATCATTCGCGAAGAGATGGACGGCATCGGGGGCCAGGAGATCACCATGCCGGTCGTCGCACCGGCCGAGCTCTGGCAGGCCTCCGGCCGCTACGGTCAGGTCGGGGGGGAGCTCGTGCGCTTCGAAGACCGGACCGGGCACCCCCACGTGCTCAACATGACCCACGAGGAGGTCGTGGTGGACGCGGTGGGGGCGTCGGTGGAGAGCTATCGACAGCTCCCGCTGATGGTCTATCAGATCCAGACCAAGTTCAGGGACGAGCCCCGCAGCCGGGGAGGGTTGGTCCGCGTGCGCGAGTTCACGATGAAGGATGCCTACTCCTTTCATCGGACCGACGAGGATCTCGAGCGCTACTATCAGGAGGTCCACGGCGCCTACGTGCGCATCTTCGAGCGGGTGGGGCTGAAGGCCGTCGATATCGAATCCGACGTGGGCATGATGGGGGGACAGATGGCCCACGAGTTCATGGCCCTCTCTCCCCACGGAGAAGACACTCTCCTCCTCTGTGACAGCTGCGACTATCGCGCCAACCGCGAGGTCGCGACGACCACTCGGTCCTCTCCCGCCGAGGAAGAGATGGCTCCGCTCGAGAAGGTGTCCACGCCCGGCACCAAGACCATCGAGGCGGTGTCGACCCTTTTGAAGACCACCGCCGATCGCACTGCGAAGGCGGTGCTGTTCATGGGACACGGCGAGGTCGAAGACCCAAAGGGCAAAAAGAAGGTGGTCGAGCGGCCCATCGTGGCCTTCGTGCGGGGCGACCTCGAGGTGAACCAGGCCAAGCTCCGCAACGCCGCCCGGGCTCTCGATCTTCGCCCCATGCAGGTGGAAGAGACGGAGCAGATCGGCACCGTGGCGGGCTTCGTGGGCCCTATCGGCCTGGCCCACGAGCACTTGATCGTGTTGGTGGACGAGACGGTCGCCCAGACCCCCAACCTCGTCGTGGGGGCCAACGAGGCCGACGCCCACCTGACCGGCTTCAACCTCTCGCGGGACTGCCCGGACGCGACCGTGGCGGACCTCGCTGAAGTCAAGGAGGGAGATGCGTGCCCGAGCTGCGGCGCGCCCCTTCGCATGGCCCGAGGTATCGAGGTCGGAAACATCTTTCAGCTGGGCCTCAAGTATACGAAGTCGATGGGCTTCGAGTATCTGGAGGAGAACGGCAAGTCCCAGCACCCCACCATGGGCTGCTACGGCATTGGGGTGGGGCGCACCCTCGCGTGCATCATCGAGGCCCACCACGACGAGCACGGCCCGCTGTGGCCCATGGCGGTGGCTCCGTACGAGGCGGAAGTCTGCTGCATCCAAGCCAAGAAGCCGGGAGTTCTCGACGCCGGCGAAGGTATCTACAAGCAGCTCTGTGACGGTGGCGTCGAAGCCCTCATCGACGACCGAAAAGTCGGGGCGGGCTTTATGTTCGCGGACGCAGATCTCATCTCCGCCCCGGTCCGGATCATCGTGAGCCCGAGAAACCTCAAGGAGGGAAAGGTCGAGATGAAGTATCGGCTCCCCGAAGGCACGGCCGAGCGCAAGGAGCTCGACGGTCTCCTGCCCGCCGAAGCTTCGCTGGAAGAGGCCCCAGAGATCGCCCAGCGGGCTGTCGAGGCCCTCCGCAGGGGCTAGCGCTAGGGGTGGAGGCGAGTTCGTGAGCTCGGGAGGCTAAGCTTAGGGGTCCGGGCGCTCAAACATACCGCGGAGGCTAGCTCTAGGGGTTCGAGGGCCTCGCGTACGCGATAGTAAAAAAGGAATCGCCCTCTCGTTCGTCATCTTAGACGGACCCTATTCTTTTTGGTCGATCGCCTTCATTCACGACGCTCGACCCCTAAGAGAATCGGTCTTTTTGAGAACAAGGATCAAGAAGGGCTAAACTTTGCCCCAAAGCCCTCGCCCCGCCGCCAAAAAGCGGTTCGAGAATCGGCGGGGGGCTCGTGCGGTCAGCGAACTGCCAAAGCAAGAGCCGGATCCCTCGACGTCGCGAGGCTCCACCCCTGAGCGCCGAGACCCACGCTCGAAAAAGAGGGCGCCAGGTCTCGGCCGACCGCTCCGGGGCTTCGGCCCGTGAGCCTCACCTCTCGAGGCAGCTCTCGCGGGTCGGGGCCGCGCGACCCCCTAAGTTCCCACGGCGCTCGGGTTCAGCGGATGCGAACTCGGCGGCGGGTCGCGGCTCGGCGGGGCGCAGGGGGCACCACGCGAGCGGGGGTTCGCACCACCGTAACCCGGGGCGCGGGGCGCACCACCGCGACGGGAGCGGGACGCACGACCGCAACCCGGGGCGCGGGACGGACCCAAGCCACTCGAGCGGGACGCCGCGGCCGGATCACCACGGCCGTGGTGCCTACCCGTGCCCAGCCGCCCGGGCGGTATACCCACGCCGCGCCTCGAGGGGCCCACCGCCCGGCGACCCACACATAGCCGGCCCGGGGGGCAATCCAGTAGCCCGGGACCCATACGTAGCGGGCGCCTGCCCAATACCAATAGCCGGTCGCCCAAACATAGTTAGGTCCGGGGCTGGGGGGGGCCTCCTCCGCCAGCGCCGTCTCGGGCGGGGCCTGGGGCGCCTCCTGCGCCGCCTCCTGGGCGGGCACGGTCATCTTGCAAGGCGCGTCCGACGCCGAGCACGCGGCCGTCGATGCCGCCGCCGTCTGAACGGAGGACGAGGTTCCGGGCGAAGACGAGGTCTGTGCCTCGGCGTCGGACGCGTAGGCCGCCAGCCCCGTGAGGAGCGCGAAGACCGAGACGGATGGGATTTGGCTGAACATGCCTTGCTCAACACCAGGCGTGGTGTCGGGGTTGCGGGCGCCCTGCATTAAGAAGTGCAAAGGCGCCGCCGGTCCCTCCATGGACGCCCGGGATCGACGCTGATGCATTCGTGAATGATCGCGACGAGCATGTTATGTCCATCACGATCTGGCCGGTTCGCTCGCTTTGGAGAGTACGCTACGGTGCCCGAGCCACATGGGTGCCCATCGACGCCGAGCGCTTTCGGCGAGCTTCCTCTGCGCGGCCCTCTCCCTAGGGGCTTCACCCGGGCACGCCCATGACGACCCGCAGCAAGCCTCTGATCGAGAGGTCGAGGGCGGGCCCGACGAACGCGCGTCCCCAGCGGATCCGGTGGACGAAGCCCGCTCCGCCGCCTCCGACGGCCTCTCCGGCGACCCCGTCTCTGCGAGCGGACCGGGCGCCCCGCGTGTCGACACGCGCACATCGACCCTAGCTGGGCCGGCGGAGACAAGCGCTCCTTCGGGGGACGTCCTCGAGAGTGAGAGCCATGGGGAGGATGGGGAAGCTGGGGCGGGCGCAAGCGGGCCGGCCGAGCCCTCTGGTCACGGCGCGAAGGAAGAAGACGGCGAAGCCTCCGAAGAGGAGGCGTCCAGCAACTTCCTCTTCCGATATCTCGAAGGCATCTTCGGGATGCCCGAAAACCCCAACGAGCCAAGATTCATCGCCTACCCGGTGGTGGCGTTTGCACCCGAGACGAGCTGGGAGTTCGGGGTCAGCGCTCTTGCCGTCTACTACGCGAACAACAACCCCGAGAATCGTCTCAGCGAGATCAACGCCTACGCCTTCTTCACCCTAGAAGGCCAGCTCGGTTTGCAGCTCGAGCACGCTAACTATACCGATCGCGACGAGTGGTTCATCCTCGGCGAAGGGCGCTTTCAGAGCTTTCCGCTCCAGTACTACGGAATAGGCCCGGATACGCCGTCCGAGCCCCGGGCCACCGTCGATGAGCTGTCGCTGCTCATTCGGGAGCGGGTGCTGCGCAAGATTACGGAGTCCCTGTACCTGGGACTCGAGCTCAGCTTCGACCTCATTGGCGACGTGCGCTTCAACTGGGGAGAGGGCGTGGTGCCGGCCCCTCCCAACGGGGCGGAAGGGTCTTTGAACATGAGCCTGGGACTCGGGGTCGTCTACGACAACCGCCACAACGTGCTCAACGTGCGCGACGGCCTGTTTGCGGAGCTGGCGTTCCTGCACTCGAACCAGGCCTGGGGGAGCGACTTCGACTTCACGGTGCTCGAGTCCGACACCCGCTACTTCATCCCGATCAACGAGCGGGATACTTTGGCGGCCCAGCTCTTTGGGCGCTTCACCTTTGGCGACGTACCGTTCAACGAGCTCTCCACCCTGGGGGGAGAGAGTCTCATGCGAGGCTACTATCTGGGCCGCTTTCGAGACCGGCACTTCGTAGGCGCGCAGCTCGAGTATCGGTTCCTGCCTCTGCCCTTCTTCACGGACCCTTTTTGGCGTCGCTTCGGGGCTTCCCTGTTCGTAGCCACCGGAGTGGTCTTTCCCGGGCCCGACCTTCCCCCCGTCTCCGACTTCGTCGTGGCCGGAGGCGGAGGCCTGCGCTTTCTCCTCTTCCCCGACAAAGACGTCTACACCCGCGGGGACTTCGCGGTGACGGAAGAGGGCACAGCCTTCTATCTCCTCATCGGAGAGGCTTTCTGAGCTACTCACACCCTGACGGGGACGGGCGGCCGTTCGAGTTCGCTCAGTTGCGAGGGAGGTCGACGACGGCGTCGCCGAAGGCGGGAATCCAACGGCTCACCGTCTTGTCTTTGAGTTTGGCCCCCACCCGTACAAAGCCAGGGGGCGCCGTGGCCTCGGCTGGAGACGGTCCGATCGGAGCGCCGGCGACCGCGACGGTGCCGTTGGCCGGGGCACGGATCTGAAGGCCTACTTCAGAGGGCAGACCGCCGCTTTGGGAGATGAAGCGGTGGCGCCGCTGCCCGCCGAAGGTCGCACAACGCACCAGCCATGCTCCGTGCCGATCCGTCGAGCG
>JBCBRU010000555.1:0-6002 GCA_039819565.1 Myxococcota bacterium
GTTCCGCGAAAGACCGAAAGATCAGCTCCCCCTCGCGCCCGGCGTCGGTGGCGCACACCACCCGCTCCACCTCCGCAGCCCGAACGACGCGGGCTGCGGGCTGGTCTCGCGGCTTTGCGCCCCCTCGCGGACTACGACGGGCTGGCCCGCGCGGCCCAAGGTCGAGCATGGATCGACTGGTGGTTGGGCATGAACGCCTCCCGGGCGTTGAGTCTCACCCACGCTGGACGTCTCAGCGCTGGGCGCGTTCAGACCCCGACCCTGGCCGCGGTGGTCGCGAGGGATCGGGCCATCGCCGCGCACGCGCCACCCCTGAAGCATCGCGTCGACGTCGACTTCGAGGGCGCTACGAGCTTCTCGGGCTCGGCCCATCGACCCGAGGCTCCGCTGCCCGGAAGCCTCGACTTCGATCCGGCCGACGAACGCGCGGGAGCGGCCGGTATCGGTGAGGAGGTCTACGTAGATGCGGTCGAGACCGAGGACGTGGAGGTTCCTCCGCCCCCGTTTTACGACCTTGATGGGCTCCAGCAAGCTGCCTTTCGCAAGCACCGCTTCTCGGCCCGGCGAACTCTGGAGCTTGCCCAGAACCTCTACGAGCGTCGTCTCTTGACCTACCCAAGGACGGAGTCCACCCACATTGGCCCCGAGGAGGCCGCCGAGCTGCCGGAGCTGCTTCGAGCGGTGGTGGAGCGGCGTGGTCTCACCCTCGGGAAGGTCCCCTTGGCTCCCGAATCCCTCGGCCCCCGCCACGTGGATGCGGCCGCGGTGGGGGATCATCCCGCCCTCCTTCCCACCCTTCGTGCCCCGCCTCCGAACCTGGCTCACGACCTCGCGGCAGTGCTGGATCTCGTGGAGCGGCGCCTCTTGGCCGCCGTCGCTCCTGCCGCCCAAATTCGGCTGACCACGGTGCGTTTGCAGGGCGCGGTGCTTCCGGTAACGGCCCGCGGCGCGGAAGTCCTCGAGGCTGGAGGCCAGGCCTTCGAGCCCCCTACAGATCCGCTGCCGGTACTGCCCTCGCTCGGTCCAGGAGAGGTCGTAGGGGTCACTGCGGTACGGGTCCGTGAGCACCGGGCTCCGCCGCCCCCTGCCTTCGACGATGCCTCCACCCTCGCCCACATGCGCGCGCACGGTTTGGGCACGCCCGCGACGCGGGCCGATGTTCTCGAAGGCCTCCTGCGAAAGGGATACTTGGAGCGCCGAGGGAACGAGCTGGCGTCGACCCTTCGAGGTCGGCAGCTCATCGACCTCGCTCCCGCCCAACTCACCGCGCCTGATCTGACCGCTGAGCTCGAAAGTTCTCTTGCGGATCTTCGGTCCGGAGCGCTCGCCCTGGAGACCCTCCTGGATCGAGCCCGCGACCTCACCCGGGAACTGGTGGCCGAAGTGGCGGGAGGAGGCCGTGTCGACGCCGAAGAGGACGGGGCCCTCCGCCTCGAAACGGCGGTGGCCTTTCCTGAGGAGCGTATGGAGCGGCCGGATTTCGAGGACCTGCTCCTGGAGGGCGTCGACACCGAGGCTCTAGCGGAGGTCCGTCGGCAGCTCCTCGACACCGGTCGGGCGTGGTGGGCGGCCAGCCCATGGCTCGCCACCCGCCACGCGCTGCTCGTCGCGCGAGACTTTCCCGGGACCTGCTGGGTCGAGCGTTCCGAACCGGCCCTCGTCGACGATGAGGTGATGACGCTGCGGTCCCTGGGGGTGAGGGCGGACCGCCTCCACGCGGACCTGGATGAGGAGACGCACGCGGCCACGAGGGCTCGCTACGCTGCGGGCGCTCTTGAGGTTTTGTTCACGGTGGGCGACGTCGAGCTTTCGCCCGCCCCGGCCTTGCACGTCAGGGACCTCGATCTCACGCCCTGGCGGCCTCCGCCCGAGACCGGCCCGGTTCTGTCCTTGGGCTTCGGGGCTGACCCCGTGATCTCCGACCCCGTGACCTCCGGTTGGGGGGAGGTCGCCCTCGAAGTCGTGCGCAAGCCACGTAGCGCCTGGGCGGAGTGTTTGCGCAGTATGGATCGCCCTGGTCCCACTTTGGTCTTGGGGGCCGAGCCCGCGGAGACTCGGCTCGCGGCCGACGCTCTCGGAGGATTAGCCCTCACCGCCGGCCGAGCCGCTTCGGAGCGGCGATCGCTTCTCGAGTCCTTTCTCGACGGTGGGTCTCTGCTCGTGGCGGACGCGGCCATGGTGTCGCCGCGGCAGGCCTTCCCGGGTCTTCGGGCGCTGGTCCTGACTGGTCTCCCGATGGGGATAGAAAACTTCGCAGAGCGGGTCCTCGGCCCCTCGGTGCTCGACGAAGAGGTTCGGATCATTCTCCTCGCTGACCGCGACCCCTCCCGTGCCCGGGATCGACTCGAGCGTGCGTTTCCGCCCCCAGCGGCCCTGCAGTCCGTGCTGCCGTCGACCCGGCGCGCTGAGGCCGAGCTCCTGGAGGGGTCCGCGCTCGAGCCTGCGGTGGGGCGCCGGCTCCTCGCTCGGGCCGAAGCTCACGGACTGGTTCGCCGAGAGCAGGATATCTTGCGTCCAGGGCTTCGCACCCTCGACGGCTACGCTGCCTTTCGACGCCAGGCCCTCGAGAGCCTGGATCTTCTCGCGGCTTGGGCGGCTGAGCCCGACTGCCGCCTGCAGCTGCTGTCCCGGGCGGTGGCCGGCCGCGAGATCGAGGCCTGCGGAGTATGCGATGTGTGTGACCCCGACGGTGCACGGGCCCAGAGATTTCGTCCCCCCAACGAAGCCGAGCGGGCTCTCATGACGGAGATTTTGACGGTTCTCGCCCGCGGCGGGCCAGCTCCTCGGTCGCGGCTTCGAGATGCCGTCGGGGGTCGCCGGGTGGACGGTGCGCTCGACGCCCTGCGCTCCGCTCGGCTCGTCCAGGTTCGCATCCAGGTTCGGGCTCAACGAGAGATCCGTTTTTTCGAAGCGACGGAGGAGGGGCGCTCTCGGCCCCCCCTCGACCTCGTTCGGGTCCCCCGGTGAGGCCGCTGCCGTTTCATTCGGGAGCAGCTCAGGTTTCGCCATCCGCTCCGGAGAGGTGAAGCCCCCGTTCCGGTTCGAGCCAGACTCCGGCCGACCGATGGCTTCCTCGTGGCCGCCGAGCTGCCCTACCTCGCGAGCTTGGAGCCCTTCGAGCTTCTCGACGCACCCATCTGGCTGCTCGACATGCGGCGCTATCGCCAGGTTTGGGCGAATCAAGCTGGGCTCGATCTCTGGGGCGTGTCCAGTCAGGAGGAGCTCCTCGCGCGGGACCTCGAGGAGGATATGTCCCCGGCCGTCCGCGATCGGCTCGAGAAGGTCCGAGCCATGGCCGAAGACGGGATGGTGATGCGGGAGTCGGTCTCCCTCTTTCCGCGAGGTAAACCCGTTCGCACTCAGATCCTGGTCCGGGGCGTCCGTACTCCGCTCGCGGAGTATCCTCTTCTTCTCAATCAGGCCCAGGTTGTCGCTCGAGGCGCCGACGAGATGAGCAACCGCGCCTTCGACGCCCTCCTCTGGACCCCTTCCGCGGTGTCGCTGTTTTCTAAGGACGGCACCCAGGCTCTTTGGGAGAACCAATCGTCGCGGATGCTCTTTGGGGAGCGGGGGGCCCTGGGGCCGAGCCTGTGGTCCCGTTTTGCACGCTCCGAGGATCGCGAGGAGCTCTCCGAGGTGCTCTCCGAGTCAGAGTTTCTCAGCGACGCCCGGCTTCTCCAAACGGTCTGGGGGCCGCGGTGGCATCTGATCGACGTTCGTCGCATGACGGACAGCTCGACCGCGCAGCCGGCCCTCCTCATGCTCCATACCGATATCCATCAGTGGAAGGTCGCCGAGCTCGAGCTGAGGGACGCCAAGGCGGCGGCCGACAAGGCCCGACTTCGCGCCGAGTCGGCCTCGCAGGCTCGGAATGCGTTCTTGGCGAACATGAGCCACGAGATTCGCACCCCGCTGAACGGAGTCCTCGGAACCTTGCAGGTGATGGGTGATACTCCGCTCGACCCCGAGCAGTGCGAGCTCCTGGAAGCGGCTCAGGGATCCGCGTCGGCGCTATTGGGCATGCTCAACAGCCTTCTCGACTCCTCGCTGCTCGAGTCGGGAGAGCTCTGCCTGAAATCCGTCCCCTTCGAGGTCACGACCATGGTCGCCGAGGCCGTTCGCGCCCACCGCGCCGAGGCGGAGGCAAAGGGTGTCTCTTTCGACGTCGAGATCCCGGAAGACGCGGTGCACGTCCGCGGAGACCCCGAGCGCCTCGCCCAGGTGTTGCGAAATCTGGTCGACAACGCGGTCAAGTTCACGGAGCGAGGCCAAGTTCGAGTGCAAGCTCGAATGCGGGTTCGCGAGGGCGGAGGCACGGTGTCTCTCGAGATCACGATTCGAGATACCGGCTGCGGTCTGAGCGAGGATGAGCTCGAGCGAATCTTCGTCGCCTTCACCCAAGTCGACGGCTCGTTCACCCGGCTTCACGGGGGCGCGGGACTCGGCCTCTCGCTGTCGCGTGCTCTGCTTCAGCTCATGGGCGGGTCCCTCGGGGTCGAGAGCGAGAGCGGCCGCGGATCCTGCTTCACGGTTCGGGTGGACCTCGAGAGCGCACCCCCCGCCGAGGACCCGGAGATGCTCCTCGCGTCCGGTTCCGAGAAGCTCCGAGTGCTCGTCGTGGACGACAACCCGGTCAACCGGCGAGTGATTCTCGGCATGCTGCGGGGGCTCGCGTGCACCATCGTCGAGGCCGAAGACGGTCTCGAGGCGGTCCATTTGTTCGAGAGCGGGGACTTCGACGTCGTGCTCATGGACTTGCAGATGCCTCGTCTGGACGGCTGGGACGCGACCTTACGCATTCGTGAGATCGAGCGGGAGCGGGGACGACCGGGCGCGGTGGTCATCGCGGTCACCGCCAATACCCTGCCGGAGGACAAGGTGCGTTGCCGAGAAGTGGGGATGGATGCCTTCCTCGCCAAGCCCTGTCGAAAGCAAGAACTCCTGCGGGAGATGGCGCGAGGAGCTGTCTAGCCTTACCGAGCGGGAGGTAGCCCTTCGGCCACGATGCGGGCGTGCCGTCGCATCCGTTCGGCCTGAAGCGGACTGAACACCGCCTCGGGGGCAAGGCTGGGGTTCGGGAGCATTAGGGTGTCGTCTCCCGTGTCAGGCAGTCGGTCTTCGAGGCCGCTCGCTTCTCGGGAGTGGTAGAGCCCCAGGAAATGGCCGAGCTCGTGGGCGAGCCGCCGGGCCAGGACCTCGGTGGGCCACGGGATGGGGTCGGTCGAAGCACCGAAACACTCCCGCCCCCGCAGAAAGACCCC
This sequence comes from Myxococcota bacterium, assembly GCA_039819565.1. Taxonomy (GTDB): domain Bacteria; phylum Myxococcota; class Kuafuiibacteriia; order Kuafuiibacteriales; family Kuafuiibacteriaceae; genus JAHQVK01. Next base: position 5,262 of record JBCBRU010000555.1, read on the forward strand.
GCCTCCGCGTGCGCCGAAGGTCGGAATGCGGGGGACGAGCCCGTCGAGCGTCGTGCGCGACCCAACCGCGGGGAACACGCGCTCGATACATCCGGCGAAGACGACCTCGACCTCGCCGGTCGCCTCCGGCACCAGCGCCTCGAGCGCCGCCGGTGCGCCTTCGAACCACTCCAAACGCGTGGGGAGGTTCGGGTCGTCCTCGGATTTCGTCACCGTGACGCTCAGCGCCGACGGTGCCATCAAGGACTGTACCTGGTTCAAGAGCCGCGCCGTCTCGTGGGGAGGAGCGCTCGACGAGAATGGGCCGTGCCGAAACTCGAGCTCGATCGACGCTGAGGCCGCGGGGGACGGAAGGGCGCGACTCCAGACCCGCAGGCGGTCGGGAGGGGTCTCCCCGTCGAGGAATGTCGCGCTGAGCGTGCTGCAACTCAAGCTGCCGAAGCGGAGTCGGGCCGGACCCTCCACGGGTGCCGGCGGCTGATGCACGAAAAGACCTGAACCTGCGGCCAGCGAGAAGCGCTCCGGGCAGTCGCGGCAGCTCGGCCCGCCCTCGAGCGACTCGACCCAGCGTCGGTCCGTCTCGAGGCGAGCGACCTGGACGCAGCCCTCGACCTCGACGAAGACCGCGAAACCTGCGCCTCCACCCTCGGATAGAAACCACACGGTGCGGGTGAGGATCACCGTGAGCCTTGTCCTGGTGGCGGGAGGGGTGGGCTCGAGCGCCTGCCGCTCTGCGCCGCA
>JBCBRU010000556.1:0-5999 GCA_039819565.1 Myxococcota bacterium
CATGTTGGTAATGATGTTGTTGGCGCTCTGGTTGTACTTGCTGAGGGTCTGCGAGTAGAGCTCCATCATTTGGGTCTTCTTGTCGATCATGCGCTTGAGCTTCATGACCTCGGTGTCGAGGCTGGGGTTGTCATTTTCCGGGCCTTCCGTGCCCGGGATGCCCGCGGTCGCGCCTTGAGTGGTCATGCCCTGCGCGGTGCTGCCTGAGGGGCCGCTCTGGCTGGCGGCGGCAGCTCGACTCAACCACTCGGTGTCATCGTCTTCCGTGGTGCTCAGCGACCAAAGGCCCATCGCCTCGAGAAACCCCGCCGTCCCTCCGGTGCCGCTGCCCTGACCGAGCCCGAGCCGCGCCGCCTCGTGAAGGATGGCTTGGTCCATCGCCATCATGATGTCCCAGATGGTGCCGGTGCTCTCGGCGCGAGGCGGCGGGGGAAGGCTGGGGGCGCTCGCGCTGCGGGCGCGGTTGCGTGGGGAAGAGCCGTTTCGCTCGATGCTGATGACGCCGTCGACCCGGCCGTTGTCGACGATCTGTGCGCTTACCGACCGCCCCACTCGCTCTCGCAGATCGTCGCGACGGGCCAGGGCCATGGTCATGCGCGCGGCGCGGCTGCGGCGGGGATGAAGGAGATAGCGCAGGGGTCGAACCTCAGACGCGTGCCGGGGGGCCTCGTCCTGACCGTAGGTGCGCTCTACGAAAGGGCGATAGGCGTGGCGGGCCTGAGCCGGAGCGAGGTTCGAAAAAGCCTTAGGGACCGTGGGGCCTCGCCGGGACTCCGGGAACAGCTGAGCGGCCGGCGCCTGGATATCCAGCGCGGCGAGCCGGCGCAGTCGATGAGACGGCAGTTGTTCGAGACGCTGACCTAGCTGCTCGGGGGGAACCCCCAGCTGCCCAAATTGTTCGCGAACCTGCTTACCGAGTACGACCATGGCGGCTCCGAGCTTATATCGACCGAGCCCCGTCCGAGTTGCTCGGATCGTCCTTCGGACATTGATCCGATGACCCTGAGACCTGACCCAGAACTCCCGCGGCGCCTCGCCGGTCCCAGTGGGCTCGGCTCGCACGGGCGCGCTTCGCGCTCGAATCGGTCACAGGGGGCCACCCTGCTTCCTCTTCGCCGCACGACCCGAGCCCACATGTCCTCGCCGAGGTCACTCACGCGTGTTCTTGATCAGCTCTCTTGCGGCCCCGAGGGCCGGCCGAGGACTTCGCCCCGCCCTCGCGAACCCCGTGGGCGCCCCGGGATCCTCACCCCGCGCGATTTCCCGGGGTCGAGTCGTTCGTTTCGGTTCGGCCGAAGGGACACTGCTTGACCCGGTCGCCGCTGAGGGCTGTGGTGCAGGTCCATGCCTTCCAGGACCCTTCCCACCGGACTCCGAGTGGTCGTCGACCCCAGTCATTCCGCCAAGGTGGCGGCCGTGCAGGTGTGGGTTCAGGTGGGCTCCGCCGACGAGCGCCCCGAAGAAGCGGGCTTGGCCCACGTGCACGAGCACATGCTCTTCAAGGGCACGGCCCGCCGTAAAGTCGGGGAGATCGCGGGCGACGTGGAGGCGGCGGGCGGAGACATCAACGCCTACACCAGCTTCGATCAGACCGTGTACCACGTCACCCTCGCGAGCCGAGAGGTCGACGTGGCCCTCGATATCCTCTCCGACGCGGTGCTCCATAGCGCGTTCGACCCCGAGGAGCTCGAGCGGGAGCTCGAGGTGGTGCTGGAAGAGCTGCGTCGCGGAAAGGACAGCCCCGGCCGAATGGTGAGCGAGGTCTTGTTCCGGACGGCCTTCGAAAAGCACACCTACGGGCGGCCGATCATCGGGTACGTCGACACCGTCGAGCGCTTCTCCCGGGAAGACATTCTGGCCTTCTATCGGCGCCACTATCGCCCGGAGAACATGCTGCTGGTGGTGGCCGGGGACGTCGATCCGGAGGCCATCTTCGCAAAGGCAGAGGAGCTCTTCCTGCGCCCCGAAGGCTCGCCCCAGGGCGCCGGCGAGCGACCGCTTCGAGAGCTCGAAGCTCCGCAGGAAGGCTTGCGCTACGCGGAAGAGCGGATGGACATCGGGGAGACCCACCTGTCGGTGGCGTGGCCGGGGGCCGCGCTGTCGGACGCCGATACTCCTGCGCTCGACGTCCTCTCGGTCCTGCTGGGCACGGGCGAGAGCTCGCGCCTGTATCGCCGGGTGCGGCGAGACCTCGAGCTGGTGACCGACGCCTATGCGTACGCTTACACGCCGAAAGACCCGGGGCTCATCGGCATCGGGGCGCAGATCCAGGGACGCTCGCTTCAGGCAGCCCTATCGGCCCTCCTGCAAGAGACCCTTCGGCTTCGCTACGAGGCGCCGGACGAAGACGAGATTCAAAAGGCCAAGACCATCGTTTTGAGCGAGGCCGTCTACTCCATGCAGACCGTGCAGGGACGGGCGCGCCGCATCGGATACTTCGAGCTCGTGGCCGGAGGGATGGACTTCGAGGCGAAGTACCGGGCTGCGGTCGAGGCGGTGACCGCCGAGGAGCTGCGACGGGTGGCCCAGAAGTGGCTCGACCCTCACCGGCTCACGGTGGCGACGGTGCGTCCCGACAAGGACGAGGAGAAGGTCGATCTCGAGGCCGTTCAGTCGTGGGTGGACGAGGTCGTGTCGAGCCTCGAAGAGCAGCACCGAACCCCCGCCGTGGAGGCGCTCGATCTCGGGGTGGTTCGGGCTCAGCTCTCCAACGGGGCCACGGTCTACGTCCAGCCGGACGCGGGCGAGGTGGTCAGCATCTATGCCGTGGGCAAAGGGGGGCTCCTCGATGAGTCGGCGCCCCGAGCGGGCGTATCCCATTTGGTCGGGGAGCTTCTGGTGCGGGGGACGGCCAAGTATTCGGCCGAGCAGATCTCAGACGCCTGTGACGCCATGGCGGGCGGGGTCGGGGGCCAGTCCGGGCGCAACTCGCTCGGACTTCGCGGAGAGTTTTTGCGGGCGTCATGGCCCCAAGGCTTCGAATACTTTGCCTCCTGTCTCCTCGAGCCGCGTTTCGACGACACCGAGGTCGAGCGAGAGCGACGCACGGCGCTCGAGGACATCGCCTCGAGGGCGGATGCCCCGGCCACGGTCGCCTTCGACGCCTTTGCTGCGGGGCTCTACGGCGAGCACCCCTACGGACGGTCGGTGCTGGGGACGGAGGAGAGCCTCCGCAGCCTCGATCGCGAGGCGGTGCTCGACGCCTACCGGAGTCAGCTGCGCCCCGATGCGCTCACGCTCGCGGTCGTGGGCGGCGTCGATGTGGGGGAGACCTTGGCGCTCTTGGAGCGCCGCATCGGCGCGGCTCGTCCCCACGCGGACGCGCGCGCCTTTACGCTCCCCTCGGATCCTGAGCCCGTCAGCGCGCCCCGCGAGGCCCGCGCCCACCGAGACAAAGCGCAAACCCAGCTCGTCCTCGGCTACCCTGGCCTGACGTTGGACGATCCCCGGCGCTTCGCCCTGGAGATGTTCACCCAGGTCCTCGGGGGACAGTCCGGCAGACTCTTCCTGGAGCTGAGGGATCGACAGTCGCTGGCCTACTCGGTGGGATGCTTCAGCCTGGAGGGGCTCGCGCCCGGCTACGTGGCTCTTCACATCGGGACGCATCCGGACAAGCTCGAGGTGGCGGAGGCCGGCATGCTGACCCAGCTCGACCGCATGAAGACGGACCTGGTGGACGCCAAGGAGCTCGCCCGGGCGAAGCGCTACGTCATGGGGAGCTACGAGATCGGCCTCCAGCGTGCCTCCTCTCGGGCCAGCTCGATGGTCCTGAACGCGACCTACGGCATCGGCTACGACAGCTACGCCCGACACGCGGAGCAGGTCGGGGCGGTCACTGCGGAAGAGGTTCGAGACATCGCCCGCGAGCTCATCCGACCCGAACGGGTGGTCCGAAGTATCGTGGGCCCGGGCGCAGAAGAGCTCGACGCCGCTTCCTAAGGCGGTACTCTCACCACGCGGTGGGCTCGCGGCCCGCCCGTGCCTATAGATAGGCCCCCCTCCCGCATCGTCCGATAGACGGGGACGAGCGTCTCATTGTCTCAGTGGATCTCAATGCGCGTCCGAAAAAGGGACGTAAGCTTGGCCGAAGGATTGTCGGTCATCCTTCAGCGATTTCCCTCGCCGACTCATCTAGCCTCGGATCCGTGGACTCCTCGTTCATCTCATCGATGCCTCCTCTCGTTCGCCCCAAGTATCCACGTCGCCGTGCTCCTCACGAGCCGCCGACGGCCGTGGCGCCCACCGGCGAGGTCGCGGCGCTCCTCGAGCGCCTGCACGAGCTCGTGTGTCGAAGCCGGATGAGTCCGCGCACCGAGAAGTCCTACGCCTACTGGATTCAGAGTCTTGCCTCCTTTCACGAAGGACGCGATCCGAGCACACTCGCCCTCCACGAGATCGAAGCCTTCCTCACCCATCTCGCGACCGACCGGAAGGTCGCGGCCTCCACACAAAACCAGGCTGTGGCGGCGATCCTCTTCTTGTATAGGCGGGTGCTGGCGATGGACCTGCCTTGGTTGGACGAGGTCAAGCGCGCCAAAGGTGTGAAGCGTCTGCCGGTGGTGCTGAGCCGGGAGGAGGTGCGAAAGGTGATCGGCGAGCTGGACGGAGTGCCGAAGACGATGTCCCTCCTTCTCTACGGCTCGGGGCTACGACTCATGGAGTGCGCTCGGCTTCGGGTGAAGGACATCGATTTCGACAGGCAATCTATCTACGTTCGTGACCCCAAAGGCCGAAGAGAGAGGGCCGCTCTCCTACCTCGAACGTCGTATCACGCGCTTCGTCGACAGGTGAATGACGTTCGTCGTCTTCATGCTCAGGATCTTCGGCGGGACGCAGGGTACGTTCAGCTCCCGAGCGCCGTAGCCCAGAAGTACCAGAACGCCGGGCGTCAGCTCAGCTGGCAGTGGCTGTTCCCAGCTACCCGCATCCATCGCTGCCGGGAGACCGGCCAACCGCGAAGGCACCACTTCCATGAGACGGCGGTGCAGCGCGCCGTCACCGCGGCGGTGCAGCGCGCGGGCATCATGAAGCGCGCCTCGTGCCATACGTTCCGGCACAGCTTCGCCACTCATCTTCTCGAGGACGGTCAAGACATCCGGACGATCCAGGAGCTCCTGGGACACAGAGACCTCGCCACGACGATGATCTATACCCATGTCGTCAATCGCGGGCCCCACGGTGTCCGAAGCCCCGCCGACCGAATCTAGATCTTGCGTTCCGCACCCCAAGGCCCTTCCTGCAAAGGCCCTCGCTCTTTGAGCGGCTTGCGTGACGTCCTTTCATTGGCATGAGCGCGCCTCCTGCCCCTGATTCCCGGGCCCTCTCGACTTCATCGAGAGACCGGGGCCGATCGACCCATTCCTCCTCAAAAGAACGTCCGTCCTCAGCACTGGAGGACTCTGTACTTCGAGCCGTCGAGCCGGGACTGGACGCCACAGGATATCGCCGGCATTATTCCTGTGCGTCGGCCCGCAGCATAAGACCGGCAGAGATAATCGTTATTGCTCGAATTACCTCGAACAGTAGAATTGGTGTTATACGGATGAGTTCCGCGTGAGGGTTGCTCAATGGACCTTCAGGCGTTGAGAGGAGGGTTGGTGCTGTGGGAGAGCTGACGTGGTGCCGAGGCGATAGACACGCTTTCGCTGTCGAAGAGGGTGGCGCCGTCGGGTCCCAGAGCCATGGTTGTCCGACCGCCGACGCTGCGCTCGTTACTCGGTCTCGGCGTTCCTGGGCGTGGACTCGAAGCCCGGCGCGTGGCCATCGCTGAGCGTAGTTGACCCTGACGATGTCGTCTCGGCTTCCCGAGGATGGTCAGCGCGCCTGCGGTGTGGCAGGTTCTGCGTATGGGGTTGGGGAGCGAGCAAGGCCCGGTCCTCGGGCTCCGTGGTCCTCCCCCGAGGGGTGACGGACTTGGAGCTTCGAGAGACCAGCGCCGTATAACAATCCATTGCACCTGACGGGGCTTCGCCCCGCAGGTGAATGCCATGGTGTTATAC
>JBCBRU010000557.1:0-5999 GCA_039819565.1 Myxococcota bacterium
CCTAGGGGGAGCAAGGTACAGCTGGCTAGGCAGTTCTCCTCGTTTGGATAGGTGCCCGGGCAAGCAGCCAGAACGTCCTCGCAGTACTGCGAGCAGCCGCAGGCTTCCGATCCCGACAACCCCGCGTCTTCGCAGCGCAAGTCTTGGGCGGCCGTGATCCGGCAGGACAGAGTATTGCCGGAGGTGTCCCCGAAGTTACCGTTGGGCACCACGGCGCCGGCGGTGGGTTCCGGTTCGCAGGCCCGTCGGCAGTCGTCGAAACTATCGAACGTTTCGGGACAGAAGAACGTGACCTCCTCACAGTAGGTCACGCAGGGATCTGGGCACTCTGGCGTCCCGTCCAGGGGAAAGTCGCCGCATACCGCCTCGACAGGGTCGTCGAGGCAGCTCGAGTTCAGCGCCCAGGCCAATGGGAGGAGGGCGAAAGCGGTCGTACGCATCTCAGAATCTCACGGTAAAGCCGGCCGGTCCGGGCTCTAGACGGGCCGCTTCGGGGTCTTCCTCACCGACGGGCACAAAGAAGAACACGACGCCGGCGGCCGCCAACGCCCCGCCCACCCCGTAGAGAACGTAGGAGAGGGTCCGGAAGGTATCGAAGTCGCCAAGGGCATCATCTTGTGCATCGCCGGGCGGAGTACTCTCCACCGCGTCTCGGCGCTCGATGGCAAGGGCGGTCATCACCCCGCCGGCTCCCGCGACGAGCGCCCCCGCCCCCAAGCCGATGAAAGGAAGGGGGCTGAGCGGCCGACCGGGCTCCTCAGGCTCGGCCTGGACGAATGGGGCCGGGACCGCGGGTGCCGCCACCGGTTCGAGCGTGATCTGGACGTTGCGAGCCGCACCGGCCTCGACCTGGACCGACTGCGAGGCTGGGCTGTGCCCAGGCGCCGTCACCATGATCGCGTACGCCCCAGGCCGCACCTTCGCGCTTTGCCACGGGCAAGGTACCGCGCCCGGAGTCAGCCCCGCGATTTCGACGGCGGACCCGGCCGGCGAACAGGATACCGACAGCACCGCGAACAAACGTTGCTCGAGCCCTTTGATCGCGTCGTAAGCCTTCTGCTTTCGGTGGCTCGCATCGGGGAGAGCGTCGTAGCGGCGGTAAGCCTCGAGCGCCTCCTCGTCGCGGCCGAGCTGCTCCAGGCATCGCGCGATGTTGAAGCGAATGCTCGGGAGGGATGGATCCTGAGCGGCCGCTGCGATGCCCTCGGCTTCTCGGAGAAGCTCCAGCGCTCTCTCGTACTCCTCGGCGCCGTACGCTCGAGCGGCCCGGTTCACGAGCTCCTGACCTCGCGCGAGATCGTCGGCGGGCTGCGCACGGGCGGCGGAAGCAGCGAAGCCAACGGAGACGAAAAGGATGAGGGCAGATCTTCTAAGGGCAGCAGAACTCAAAACTCAGGTACCTCGAGGCGCTTGGGCTTGGCGGGCTCCTTCGGAGGAGCCTTGATCGGCTCCGGCGCCTTCTTTCGGTCGGTGCGAACCCGCTTGCGACGGGGTCGTCGCGTCGGTGCGGCCTTTTTCTCGGGGGGTCGGTCGGTGGCCTCCGTCGCGGCTTCAGACGCTGAAGGGGTCGGTGGCGCCTCGGCCTCCGTCGGCTCCTCGGAGCGAGCTTCGTCGAGAGATGCGGCCGGGGTGCGCTCGAGCGGCGGGGCCGAGGTCGAAAGCCCCGGGGCCCTCTCGGCGGCGCCCGCTTCGGCCCCTGAGACCGGGGCCAGCTTCGTGGCCGGCCGACCGGATTGGCTGAACCACCAGGCACCGAGACCGCCGCTCCCCACGAGGAGAAAGAGAAGAGCCAGCCACACCGCCGAGGGTCGACGCTCCTGGTTCAGAGTCCCCACCGACGGGCCTTCGAACTGGTCCGTCATGCCCCCCGGCATCACCTCCGACATTGCTGCGAAGCCCGGAGCGGCCTGGGAGGCCGACCCGCGCCCCGAAGTGCCCGGACGCTCGAGACCTCCGGAAGCATCGGCATGGCCAGCGGATTGCCCCATCATGGATGCCGCACCGGATATCTGCGCAGACAGCCGGCTGGAGCTCGGGGTGTAGGCGGCAGCATCGTCTTCGACGAGGTCCGAGCTGATCGCGCGCACCCGCCAGCGAGTGGTGGGAAAGGCCACGTGAGGAAGGGAGGCTTGCAGGGCTTCCGCCATCGCTTCCGCCGAGGCGTACCTGTCGTCGGGCTCTTTCTCCAGAGCTCGACCGATCGCGGCCTCGAGCATGGGCGGCACCATCAGCTCCGGAGCCATTGGGGGAGGCGGCACCGTACAGTGCGCCATGATGGTATCGATCACGGACTCCCGAGCGAAAGGGTTGGTGCCGGTCAGCAGCGCGTAGGCGATGACCCCGAGGGAATAGAGGTCGGTGCGATGATCAATCTGTTCGGCCGCTCTTGCCTGCTCCGGGGAGAGGTATCGCGGCGTGCCCATGACCAGCCCCCGCTGGGTCTGAAGAGACTTCTCGGCGTCGTCCTTAGCCAGGTCCTTCGCAATACCAAAGTCGAGAAGGCGGACCGCGACCTCGTCGGTCTGGCTCTCCACGAGCATGATGTTGGCGGGCTTCAGGTCTCGATGCACCATGCCGCGGGAGTGGGCCTCGGCGAGCGCCCGGAGAAGCTGCAGGAGGATGTGGACCACCCGGGCGGGGTCCTGCGGACCTTGCTTGACGACCTTGGAGAGGCTTCGCCCCTCCACCAGCTCGAAGACCATGTAGAGGCCAAGCTCATCGTCGTCCCCGTAGTCGTGGAGGGTCACCACGGCGGGATCCTTGAGACGGGCCACCATCTTGGCCTCGCGGAAAAACCGGGCCCGAAGCTCGGGGTCGTCCGCGTTGTGCTTGTGCACCACCTTGAGGGCCACCGCCCGCCCCACCGGCTCCTGGATGGCTCGGTACACGGCCCCAAAGCCGCCCATTCCGAGAACGGAGAAGACCGCGTACTTTCCAGCGACCACCCGTCCGAGGACGTGGTCGTCAGGAAAGCGCTCACGGGTGGATATCGGCACCAGGACGCTGTCCGGATGGTCGGGGCAGCGGTCGCCGGGCTCGATGATGGGGTGAACCCGTCCGCACACCGAGCAGGTCCCTGACGTTTCCTCGGTTCCCACGGCGCGGCCCGGTTTGACGCTAGCCCAACGAGCCCTACCTCACAACCGCGGTGAGCCCGCCGAAGGGCTCGTGAGACACAGCTGAAGCCCTTTCTGGCCTCCTGCTCCGGGCGCCCGTTGACGCTCGCGTGCGGAGTGGCGATGCCTCGGTCCGCCGATGGACCTCACTCCGGAGCTCGGCGCTTTTCGCTACCTCGTGGCCTTCGTAGGAGCTTTGCTTCTGGGCCTCTATCTCACCCCGCTCATTCGCCGGGGAGCACTGGAGTATGGCGTCGTGGACGCTCCCGACGGGCGTCTCAAACAGCAACAGGCGCCCGTCGCCTACCTCGGAGGCATCGCGATCTATCTCGCGTTCCTGTTCGCGCTCGCCTTCACCTACAGCTTTGAGCGGGACGTTCTCGGCCTCCTCTTGGCCGCGTCCATCGTCGTCATGCTCGGCCTCTTCGACGACCTCAAGGTCCTCTCGCCCGGCTTGAAGCTGACCGGCCAGGCGGTCGCGGCTCTGGTCCTTATCAAGGCTGGGATCTACATCCAGCTCGCCTTTCTTCCGGCTCCGGCGGCGGTGATCCTCACGTTCGTCTGGCTGATCGGGATGACCAACGCCATCAATCTCATCGACGTATCGGACGGATTGGCCGCAGGCGCGGCGAGCGTCGCAGGTATGTTTCTGTACGGTATCGCCCTCCTGAACGGAAATGACGATATCGCAATGCTGACCCTGTGCCTGGTGGGCTCTACGCTCGGCTTTCTTGCCTACAATCGGGCCCCTGCGAGCATCTATCTCGGCGACACGGGGTCGATGTTCCTCGGCTTCATGCTCGGCGCTTTGGCCATGCGCGGTCACTACACGATGAACCATCGCCTCGCGGCGGTAGCCCCCGTCGTGATCCTAGGCGTTCCAATTTTCGACACCCTGTACGTAATGGCGGTACGCGCTGTCCGCGGTCTTCCTATTATGCAGGGTAGTCCTGACCATTTCGCCGTCCGCCTCCGCAACAACGGCGTTCCCCCGGCCCGCATTGCGGTGATCGCTTATGGAGCAGGGTTCCTCCTGGGCGGCGCCGCCTTGGCCATGGTGTTCACGCCGGTGAGGGTCGCGGGCGTCATCCTCTCAATCGTGGGTCTAGGCGCTGCGTCATGCGCTTTCGCGCTCTGGCGAATCGGACGAAATCCCGGCGATCGGCCCGGCGCGCAGGCTGCGCGAAAACGGGTCACTCAGGAGGCGCCCAAGACCTCCGATTGAGGGCTTGCTCTCGGCGTGCCTATACTCCGCCCTCCGCGGAGAACTGCAGGGGCCATCCGGTGGCAAACAAGGCGAAACTCATCAACATGGCCCAAAAGGCCATGGCCAAAGGTCAATGGGACAAAGCCGTCTCATTCCTTGAGAAGATCCTCGCCGAGGAGCCGGGCGACGTCCGAACCATGCTGCGCCTCGGAGACGTGTGCGCCAAAAAGGGCGACCGTCCCCGGGCGGTTGATGTGTATCGGCGGGTTGCCACCCATCACGCCGAGCAGGGCTTCTTCCTGAAGGCCGTCGCCGTCTACAAACAGATCCTCAAACTGGATCCTACCAACGGTGAAGCTGCCCTGCGCATCGCTGAGCTGCACGAGCAGCTGGGCCTCGCTCAAGATGCGATGGTCCACTTTCAGCTCGCGCTCCCCGTGTTGGAAGAGCAAGGGCAGCACGACCAGGTGGTCGAGGTCCTCGCCCGCATACTCGAACTCGACGGAGAAAACGTGGCCGCGCGCATCAAGCTCGCGGAGACCCTGAGCCGTCTCGATCGGCGCGGCGACGCGGTCGAGCACTTCGCGCAAGCCGCCCGCATCCTCAAGCAGCAGGCGCGGATCGAGGACTACGTCAAGGTCGCGGAACGCCTCATCTTCCACGACTCCAGCCGCCTGGATCTGGTGAAGGATCTGGCGAAACTCTACCTGTCCCGAGGCGACACCAAGCGAGGGCTCGCGAAGCTCCAGATTTGCTTTCGCGAGACCCCGCGCGACGTCGAGACCCTGACCCTCCTGGCCAAAGCTTTCGATGATCTGGGCCAGGTACTCAAAACCGTCTACGTCTACCGCGAGCTGGCCCGCGTTCACGCCGAGGAGGGTCGCGCGGATGAGGCTCGAGAGATCCACCGGTTGATCCTCCAGCACGTGCCGGACGAGGCGGAGTCCCTCCGGGCGCTCGGCCTGGACGCCCCGAGCGCTCCGTCGCCCCGTAGCCCTCGCAGTTCGCTCGAGTTCGAGGCTCCCGTCGACCTCGCCGCTCATTCAGGCGACGTGAACATGACCGGTGCGCTTCCCATCAACGCGAGCCGCGATCTTCGCGAGCCGACCGTCGAGCCGCCGATCGAGACCCCTTTCCTAGGCGAGACGTCCCCGACCCCGAGCCTCCACGACGAGCCCACCGACGCCGGACCCCGCTCTCGCTACCCCGAGCTCGCGACCGGCGACCTCCTCGTCGACGCCGAGCTCCAGGGTTCCTCTCTTCCTCCGCCGCCGGAGCAGTCGCCGCTCAGCGACGAGATGGAGCAAATCATCAGCGAGGCGGAGGTGTACATCAGCTACAACCTCCCTTCGCGAGCCATCGAACATCTCCGCCGGGCCCTGGCCCTCGATCCGGCGAGCCCCCCGGTCTATCGCCGCCTCCACGATGCGTACGCCGCCATGGGTGACTCGGATCGAGCGGCGGAGGCCATGGCCAACGTTCTCACTCTCTATCTCAACGCCGGGGACAGCAGCCGGGCCGACGAGGCGCGCCTCGCCCTGCAGGCACTCGACCCCCAGCACCCCACCCTCCACGGCGCTCAGCCTCGTCAGGCCGATCAGTTCGCAGCCGGCGTTGAGATAGAGAGTGAGAACGTTGGCCATGGCCTCCGCCGCTCGATCCGAGTCACCCATGGC
>JBCBRU010000558.1:0-5997 GCA_039819565.1 Myxococcota bacterium
GAGGAGCTCGCCGACGCAGGCCGCTCCGAGGACCGCGAGCCCCATGACGACCCGTCGCCGCCGCCCTCGCCGAGGGAGCCGCAGACCGAAGCCCATCCCTCGTCTCCCTCGGTCTGGGTCGATGTCCCCCCCACGACCGCCCGTGGTCTCGTCCGGCTCACGCCGGCTCAGATCGACAGCACTCTGCAGGTACTCTTGTCGGAGGCCCCCCCTCCCGCCTCCTTTCCTTCGGACGCTCGGGGGCACTTCGACAATGACGGGGGCACGCTGGGAGTGAGTCGCTTGTGGATGGAGCGCGCCATTGACCGAGCCCAGTGGGCGGCCGAGCAGGTCCAGCGGCGCGTCGCCGACTTAGCTCCGTACTGCGCCGAGGCCCCCCTCGGAGAGTGCGCGCGGTCCTTCGTGGACGACTTCGTGGCGCAGGCCTGGCGGCGACCCCTGAGGGAGTCGGAGCGCGAACGTCTGGTGGCCCTGGCCGTAGCTACGTCAGAAGAGACCGCGACCGCTCTAAAGAACGTGACCGTGGCGGCGCTGATCTCGGTACCCTTCCTCTATCGAGATATCGAAGTCGATGCGGAGGGCACGCTCAGCGCGTTCGAGATCGCGCAGCGACTGTCCTACTTTCTCCGGGGCGGACCTCCGAGCGAGCCTCTGAGGGAAGCCGCTCGGTCCGGCGGCCTGGAGGCACCCAGCCTACGGTGGCAGTGGGCGGAGCGAATCCTCGACTCTCCGCAAAGCGTGGCGGTGTGCGTCGACATCCTGTCTCAGCTGCTTCACCTCGAGGAGCTACCCTCAGCCTTCAAATCGCCGGAGCTATTTCCGGCCTGGGATGACGCGCTACCCGCGCAGATGGGCTCAGAGATGCAGTACGTCTTTACCGAGTGGTGTAGCGGACACGGGACCATTCGTGATCTCTTCACGGTACGCACGACTCACCTGCCGCCCCTCCTGGCGGAGCGGGTGTACGGCCGGCCCGGTGAGTTTCGCGGTGAGCTTCCGGAGGGTCGGGCGGGCGTGCTCGCACGGGCTGGCTTCCTCGCCCTCCACGGCGTCTCCCAGTCGCGCCCCGTGTTGAGAGGGCTCACCATTCGGGAGCGCCTGCTGTGCGACCTCGTGCCCAACCCGCCGTCGTCGGTGGACGCAACACCACCTGCGATCGGGCCGATGACGACGACACGCCAGCGCTTTGAGGATACCACCGCCGCGGCCGACTGCTCGGCTTGCCACCAACTCATGGACCCTTTGGGCTACGCGGCTGAGGGTTTCGACGCGATGGGCCGAGCCCGCACCCATGAAAACGGCCTGCCCGTCGACACCACCGGGACGGTGGTGGGCGCCGACCTCTCCCCCTTCGCCGACCTGAGCGAGCTTCAGCGCTCCTTGGCGGGGAGTCGACACGTGCACGCATGCTTGGCTCGGCAGTGGTTCCGATACGGGCTGGCTCGCAGCGAGGACCGCCAAGACCTCCCGGACCTGGACCGGATTTGGGCCGGGGTAGACGACGGGAGCACCTACCGAGACCTGGTACGCGCCGTCGTCACCTCGCCCGCCTTCATCCGTCGTCACCCGCCCGGACGCAGCTGACCCTCGAGCTCGAAGAGGCTTGGAGAGGGTGCGGTCGCGTGGCAACTTGTCGAAGTGCGTGGTTTGAGCTCCGCCGCCGCTTTCGGGGTGCTGATGGCAGGCCTGCTCGCCTGTGCCCCTGAAGAAGTGTTCGTTGGGAGCTTCGACGACCCCCTCGGAACCCCCACTCTCGACCCCCTCTGGTCGCAAGGTCCGGCGCGCCTGGACGACGTCGTCGCGTTCGGGGACCGGGTCGCGGTGGTCTACGCCCTCGAAGATGGCCACTATCTCTCCCTCGTAGACCGAGCCGGGGAGGCGGAGACGTTCCGGGTGTCCAACCCCCTCGACACCCTCAGGGGGGCGGTGCAGCCGCTGGACGACGACCGCTACCGCTACGTTTGGCAAAACCACTTTCGACGGGCGGACTGGAGCGCGTTCGCGAGCGAGCAGCGCATCGGGGAGGCGGTCGACGTGCGCGCCGCGTTTCTGCTGTCGTCCGAGGTCGAAGAGGCGATCGGGCCCGAGATCGCTCCCCACCCTCTCGGCTCAGTGGTCGCCTTTCGGTCACGGGCGGGCGTGTCGCTTCGTTTCGTGGGCTTCGACGGGAGCTATCGGCTCATCGCCGACTTCTTCCCGGGCCACCGTCTGGGCTCCGCCGACCGCCTCCTCGTCGACGGCGACCGAGGGTGGCTCGTGACCCGCGCGCAGGGCGAGGCTCGCCTTCACCTCGTCGATCTCGAAGCGGGCGGATGGTTCGAGCAGAGCTTGGGCGAAGCCAGCGCGGCCGACGTCGCCCTTTCGGCCTTCGGGCCGCTCCTTGCGGTCTCGACCGCGACGGCCTCGTCGCTCTCCCGACTCGTCCCACGCGGACCCACGCAGTTCGAGCGGGCGTCGACGGTGAGCGTCTTCGATGGCTCGATGGGACGGCTCCAGATGGCTGCGGACGACGCAGGATGGATTGTCGCGGCCACCGCTGGCGGCACCTTAGGCGTGCACGTCGCCTGCGGGCGAACGCCCGAGGGTGTCACCCACTCCGGCGACACCGGAGTGGTGGGCTCCCGTCTCGCCCTCGTCTCTCACGGCGGACGGCGCTTCCTGGCGGTGGGGGGCGAGGACGAGATGGTTCAGCTCTTCGCGGTGCGCTGCGCAGACTGACGAGAGCCCCTCCGCTCCGTCGCAGCCGACGGTGGAGCCAGTGAGGCGGCTAGCATAATTTTTCAAGCTCGCTAGACTCCTGCCCACGCCACCCCGTTCCGTCATTTCGTGAAGAGATTGACCGCCAGCCGTCGCCCCGGCTGTTCGCGACGTAAGAGAGAAGAAGACCGTGAGCCGCACACCATTTTCCGCACGCACCAGCATTGAACAGGTCGAAGAGGGCACCGACATCGCCCCCAAGTTCAACGAGGACGGTCTCATTCCCGTCGTCACGACGGACTACGACTCCGGCGAGGTGCTCATGCACGGCTGGATGAACGAAGAGGCCCTGCGCCGCACCGTCGAAACGGGCGAGGCCCACTACTGGAGCCGCTCGCGCCAAGCTCTATGGCACAAGGGGGCAACCTCCGGCCTGGTTCAGACGGTCCGCCACTGTATGATCGACGATGATCAAGATACCATATGGCTCCGTGTCGACGTGGCCGGTGGAGCATCCTGCCACGTGGGATACCGCTCCTGTTTCTATCGCGAGATTCCCATCGGAGGCGCCAGCGACGCGCTGGTCTTCACCGACACCGAGAAGGTCTTCGACCCGCAGGAAGTCTACGGCGACGCCCCCAACCCGACGATTCTCTAGCAGACGTCGTTGTCGGACGACCGGCTCCGCCGCATCGCCGTACATCTCCGGATCCACGGCTGCTAGAGGGCATCGAGCGTACACACGCTCCGAGTTCGGTGTCCCCGGGGGGCGCTCCCGTTCCGGCTTCCGCGCCGCTTCTATCCGGGCGATGGTCCAGCTGGTTCCGGCGGCGTGGGCACCTGGTCCGCGGGCGGGGCCAGCGGCAAATACTTGTCCCGTCTGAAGACCAGCAGGAGCAGCCCCGCGATGATCATGAGCGTGCACAGCACCTGCCCCATCGAGAAGATCGAGAGGACGGTGCCGAGCTGGTCGGGGTTCCGCGGGTCCGCTTGAAATTGCACGTCGGGCTGCCGGAAGAACTCGATGATGAAGCGGATGATCCCATATCCCATCAAGAAGATGCCCCCGTAGCATCCGGTACCCAAGGGACGGGTGCGGGTCATGCGCCAGACGAACCACAGCACCAACCCGAGGATAAGTCCCTCGCCGAGCGCCTCGTAGAGCTGGGAGGGGTGTCGCAATGGAACCTGCGCGGCGATCTGGTCCCAGGTGCCATCCTCGAAGGCCGCGACGATCTTTAGCTCCTGTTCACGCTTGGGCAGCCCAAACAGGCCCAGCGCCTCTCTGGCGTAAGGATCGGTGGGAAAGCGCATCGCCCACGGTGGCGTCCACTCTCCAGGCCGGATGACCCGCCCGTATAATTCGCCGTTGATGAAGTTGGCGATCCGTACGGCAAAGATCCCCGGCGTCGCAGCCAGCGCGGTAGCATCGCACAGGCGCCAGACGGGGACTCCGTTCTTGCGTCCAAACCAGATGAACGCGATCACCACGCCCAGCAATCCCCCGTGAAAGGACAGGCCCCCTTGCCAGACCTTGAAGAGCTCGAGCGGGCGCATCCACATATCCGGCTTATAAAACAAGCTGTATCCGATTCGACCGCCGAGCATCACGCCGAGCACCAGCGCGAAGATGAGCTCGTTCACCTTCTCTGGTGACATGGGCAAGAATCCGGCGCGGGCGAGCCTCACCAAGATGTACTGGCCGACCATGAAGCCCACCACGTACATCAAACCGTAGTAGCGAAGATCGAGCGGCCCCCATAAGTCGAGGAACACGGGGTCGATGGCCGGGTATCGGAGCTCGCCCATAACCGCGCTAACCGCTCGCAACGAGAAAATCTTCTCGGTGGTGCGAACTTCACAGCTTCGACACCGGTGGCACCCCGAGAGCGGGCCCCGGGCGGGTTCGAGGGAGCGGGTTGAGGGATCGGCCGTGCCGAGGGCGTTGCGCGATAACGGCCCGACCGGACTCTCGCTCAGGCTTGCGACCTCACTTCGTAGACGATCGCCCCGCTCAAGACGGCCTTCCAGCCGCCGCGGACGAGGGTGGCTGCTTCGCGCTTGAGGGCGGCCGCGACTTCGCCCCGATTGTGCGCCTCCAATCCCGACGCGCCCTCGTAGAGGTCGATGATGGCATAGTGCCCCGGATGAGACTTGTCCTTGAGATAGAACCACATCAGCGTCTCCGGCTCCGTCGCCTGGACGCGGCTGGGACCCTGGGCGCAGAAGCGCTCAAAGGTCTCGAAGAGCCCTTGCGTAGCGACGATCGGAATCCAGGTGATCAAGCCGATTCGGACCGGCGGGTCGGGCGTGAGTGACCCCATGACTTCGAATTGCCCTTCCGGATCTGAGCGAATGTCGAGTCGGGCATGGTGCCCGTTCTGCTCCATGACGTAGCTGTAGATCAGCCCTCCATCGTCGGCGAGGCTCGGTGCCTCTTCGTGCACCGTGTAATTGGCCGACTGAAGTTGGGCGCTGTTGATCCGAGACATCATCGCGGCCTAGCTCGCGTAGGTGCGGATGAAATGAATCATCTGCACCGCCGCCTGCGGGGTGGATATATAGTGACCTGCACCCTCGTGCTTGATGTGCTCCACCTTCCGGGCGCCCGGAATCCGGGTCTGAAATCCGAGCTCGTCCTTTGGGGATGAGACGAACTCATCACTTGCCCAAGCCGTTTGGAACGGTCGCTCGAAGCTCTCGAGGACCGTCCACGCCTTTGCGTTCTCCAGCAGCTCCGGGTCGTCGCTGAAGATCGGACCCATGCTGGGGAACTTCCGTGGTCCCGCGAGGTAGCGTTCGTCCGGGTAGGGGGCTTCGTTGGCCGCCAGGTACTCAGGCGTCGCGTGGGCGTCGCCGGCCAGCACCAGTGACAGTTTGAACTCCGGCGACTCGGCGGCAAACTTGCACCAGTACCAGAAGCCCGGCGCGGCCTGCTTCTCCTCGAAGTACCGTCGGATTTCATGTGTCTTGATCACCGGCAGGGACGCATAAAGGGCCCTCTGCGCGACCGCCTGCTCCGGCGCACCGAAGGGCTCCGGCAGGCTGGTGTTTGCGGCTACGACTCCGCGAAATCGGTCCGGATGCTGCGCCAGCATACGCAACCCGATCAGCCCGCCCCAGTCCTGGCAGAACATATGGCAATCCACCTGCATCTGCTCGAACCACTGCGTCATCCAACGTACGTGATGGGAATACGTATGCGCCGATCGCTCGATGGGTTTGTCCGAGCGCCCAAAGCCAATCATGTCGGGCGCGAGCACACGATACCCCGCAGCAACCAAAACCGGGACCATATCC
>JBCBRU010000559.1:0-5987 GCA_039819565.1 Myxococcota bacterium
CACTTGATAGCGCAGCACCCACGGCAAGAGGAGGATTCGACCCTCGACCGCGGCCCCGACCTGGTGGGACGGGAAAGCCTGAAAGGCGTTCACGTAGGGCTGATTGTTCGCGATCAGGGTGGGGGCTCCGTGGTCGACGTTCCAGATCCCGAAGGGGAGCAGCCAAAGCCCGATTTTGAGCGCGAAGGCGTCGCTGACCGTATGTTCGATCCAGGCTCTCTCGAGGATGAGCGAGGATGCAACCTGCCCTCCCCCCAGGCCGAGGCCCGGTCGATTGAGCTGGGACTCGGCGGTTGTGACCAGGGTGTAGCCCGACAGAGAGAAGCCATGGCGGCCGCTGCTGGTGTTGACGCGGAGCTCGATCAACGCCCGCCATGAGGGGTCGGGCATCACGTCGAGGTAGAGGTGTGCGTCCCCCAGGATGAAGGACCACTCCTCGGTCTGGAGGAGCCCTGACGTGGCGCTGCTCTCGGGGATCCACAGACGCTGAAGCCCAGTCTCGAAAAAGCCGTAGAAGCGGAGGGAAGGGAAGACCGGATCCAGACCAACGTCGTCTTCGACGAGCATCTCCTGGGTCGCCGCAAGCTCGGCTTCGAGAGCTTCGAGCCGGGCCCTCTGTTCGTCGAGGGCCCGCTGCAGGCCCCAGGCGGCTCCGGACGTGGAAGTCGACGTCGGACCCGCCCCGAGGACGCATAGCAGCAGGACACCGGGGGGCACGAATCCCGGTTCGGCCGCAGATGACCGACCTAGATCCGCAATCTGTCTTCGCACCTCCAGTGTCTCGAGCTGTTGCGCCCGAGGATGGCAGCCCCCCTCGAGGCGTGCTCTGGATCGCATCCATACGCGGCGGCGATGGCCTCCATTGGCGCAGGTGGACTTCCGGGCGACAGGCTCCGTCTCTAGGTTCGAGCGGCCTCGAAAGGGGGTCGACTCATGAAAGACCTGAAGACTGCTTTGCTCCTCACCACCGTCCTCGGTGCCGTCGCCTGCGGCGGCGCCGAAGACCCCGCCTCAGTGGACCCGGGTGCACCGGGAGGTACCCCGGGCGTTATCCCCGACTCCGCTGAGATCCTCCTCACAAGCGTCGCGCTCCAGCTGAAGGACAATGTGGCCTTCATCAACGAACGCACCACGATGACGATCGGAGTCACGGCGAGCGGCACCGGCTCATCGACAACTGCCCTCGCCGCAATCCCGGTCATGGTGTCCTTCGTGGACCCCACGGACCCCGACAACCCCGATGTAGGCTGCACGTCGAGCGCCTTCTTGCTCGACCTGGTGGGAGACGGCCAGCCCCGAACCTATGAGCAGGTGGTGTGGCCGACCTCGGAGTGTCTCACCCTCGTGGACAAGCCGGTGGCCATCAAGGTGGAGGTCGACCCCGCTCGTGAAGGGGGCCCACTCACGCCGCCTCTCGTGACGGGCACCGTGAACCTTCAGGCTTCGAACTTCGGGGCGGACGGCCGCGCCGAAGTGGATATCGACCTCGAGCTAGAGGCCGAGTCTTCGGTGATGGTCTTTCCCCCCGAGGGCGTAGACGCCGACGCTCCGCCGGTCCCGGACGCCGAGCGCACCCCGGCGCTTCGGGTCCGCACCGTCATGGTCCTCAACGGCCGCGACCCCTACATGGCGCCTGTCGACCCCAACAGTATCCCCGAAGAGCTCAAGGAAGCCGACCCCACCATCGAAGAGCAACTCCGCTTTGGCCTTCCTCCGGACCAAGTCGGTACCCTCGACGACCTCCCCGGCACCTTGCGCCTGCGCTTCGACTTCTCCGCCGCCAACGACGGCCAGACCTTCGTCCCCCTCCAGATCGGACGCGAGGGAGGATTCGTAGATGAGGTCACGGTCACCGAGCTGACCCCTGGTATCGCCAACGTCCTCGCCCACGAGCTCTTCCTCACCGACGAGGGCGCCCAGGCCATCGTCAGCGAGCAAGGCGCCTTCTTCGGCGAAGAGATGTTCCAGGTCCGGGCCTGCTTCACCACCGACTTCCCGCAGTTCCGTGGAGCTCCGGCCGAGGGCGAGTGTCAGACCATTCAGACCCTCCTCGTCACCGACTTCGAGCCGGAGAGCGGGGCGTCTTCCGCCGCCTTCGACGGAGGCCGCAAGGACAAGCACGGCAGCAAGCGCATCTCGGTGTCGGCGAGCTTCCAGACCCGCAACCGCATCGATATCGCGGAGGGCCTTCAAGCCAGCGTGGAGGGCTCTATCGACGTCAAGGGCAAGATCGGCCGGAGCTTCTCCCTGTCCATCGTGAAGGCCGAGGCTTCCGCGAAAGTCCCCCTGACCGACAAGGCTTCTGCTGAGGGTACCCTCGACATCTTCGGCCGTCGGGTCGCGAGCTTCTTCGCCGAGGAGGAGGACGACGACGACGACGACGACGACCAGAACAACAACAACCAGGACCCGGAGGAGGAGCGCAAGCGGAAGCAGGGCAAGGTGCTGGAGGCGCTCCGTGACCTCGCGGTGTCTCGCAGCCAGCTGCTGGTCAAGGCGCGTTTCGGCTTCGGTCCCATCGGCGTCGGCTTCGACCTCCACGGCGGCGGCAACCTCGGCCTGGATATCAACACCGACATGAACTTCGACACCACCGAGGAGGAATGTCGACCTGAGCTCCCGGCCGCAACGGCGAGCGTGCTCCAAGACCGCCAGCGGCTCGAAGAGCGTATCGCCCGGCTCGAGCAGCTTCGCGACCGCTTCCGGGGCTTTCTGCAGCGGCTCTTCGACCGCCGCATCGCGGACCTGAGGAAGCAACTCGGGGACCTCCCCGAGCGGACCGTGGACCTGGCTCAGTGCCTGACTCTGAAGACGAGATTTTCGCCCAACGCGAACCTCACCGCCGATGCCTTCGGAGGCATCGACATCTTCGTCGCGAGGGCTGGGGTGGAGATCAACCTCATCATCGCTCGGGTCGACTTCCCGCTTGATACGAAGCTGAGCTTCGGCCGCAATGTCGAGGGTCAAGTCCTCTTTCACTCAGGAGTCGACTTCGGGATCGAGTTCCGTCCTCTCGACGGAACCCTCAAGCTGGTGGGTTCGATTCGCGGGATCTTCCGTCGTCGCAGCGCCTCCGTCACCATCGCTTCCTTCTCCACCGGGGTGATCAGGAAAGACCT
Organism: Myxococcota bacterium; assembly: GCA_039819565.1. Classification (GTDB taxonomy): domain Bacteria; phylum Myxococcota; class Kuafuiibacteriia; order Kuafuiibacteriales; family Kuafuiibacteriaceae; genus JAHQVK01. The sequence continues at coordinate 3,120 of JBCBRU010000559.1, forward strand.
CCTGAGCATCTCCAAGCCCGCAGCGGAGGTCCTCTTCTGATGAAACTCTTCGGCGCTGGCGTCCTCGGGACGCTCACTCTTCTTTCCCTGGGATATTGGTGGCTAGGGGCCGAGGGCCCAGCGCCGGAGGCCCCCGCCAAGGCGGTGGGGATCCGCACCGAGGCTGAAAAGCCCCTTAACTGCGGGTACGAGATGGGTCGGGAGCTGGCCTTCCGCTTCGAATCTGAGGCTCGGGCTCGGGACGGCGAAGGCCGGATGGCTCCCGGGCGGGACGTGTTCTCCGGGATCCTGAGCCTGCGGGTCGTTCTGCATGATGGCTTGCAGGCTACGATGGAGGCGGGGCTGAGCGAGGTGGAGCTCGACCAGCCCCTGACGAAGGCCGAGGAGAAGGTGAGCGAGGACCTCAACACGGGCTTTCGACTGGAGGCGTCGGCCAAAGACTGTCGGCTTCTCGGCTTCGAGCTTCCCGAGACGTGGTCTGCACCCGCTCGTCGACTGGTGGCCGGCATGCTGCGCTCCCACGAGTTCGTGCTCGGCTCCGGTCCGAGCTGGGAGGTGGAGCAGGTCGACGCCGTGGGCTCTCACCGAGCGCGATATATCCGGCGAGGCCCAACCCTAGAGCGCCGAAAGCTCCACTACACCATGACCGGGCTCGACGTCTTCGGTCTGGAGCTGCAGCTCGCGGAGGCAGCGGCGCGAGCTCGCTTCGGCCCGGAAGGTCTCGAAGAGGTCCGAGGTCGAGAGGTGCTCAACATCGTCATGCGCCAGCAGCTCCAGGTCGTACTCGAGCTCTCCATGGCTTGGCAGCGGGACGATGGACGATTCGTGGCCCCCCGCCTCGGATCCGCCCTCGCGAGCGTGGATCCCTTTGCGACCGAGAACAGCGAGGCTTACGGCTTGCCTGAGGCCCCGTCAGAGCTCGAGCAGGCTCGCCTGCGCTTCGAGGCGAGCATGGGCTTCCTCGAGGGAATGACGGTGCGCCAGGCCCGCACCCTGGCCGGGCTCCTCGCCGCGCACCCCGAGCTCATCCCGGTGCTCGTGGAGCGCATCCTCGCCGCGGGGCTGAGCGACAAACAGCGCGCTTCCGCCTTTTGGAGCCTCGAGCTCGCGGCCACTCCGCAAGCGCGCAAGGCCCTCCAAGGGCTGCTCCTCGCCCCGGACCCCAACGATCGAATTCGGGCCGCGATCGCCTACTCGGGGGCCGGGAAAGCCACCGTCGAGGTCGGTCGGCGACTCCTCGAGGTCCACGCGCAGGACGCCGCCCCCGAGGTCGCGGCGGCGGGGCTGATGGCCCTCGGGAGCTTGGGCTCCGAGGGGAGCCCGGAGCTGAAGGCCTTCGTGCAGAAGTCTCTCCAGACGGCCCTCGACGGAGCCGAGACCGGCTACGAGACGATGTCCGCGCTCGACGCCATCGGGAACAGCGCGGATCCCGCGTTCCTCCCCGAGGTCACGGAGCGGCTCCTGGATCCGAGCGAACACGTACGCATCCGGTCGGCCCACGCGCTCCGCGGGATGGGCCCGGAAGCCATCGATGCCCTCAGAGACGCCATGGAGTCGGAGGCCAAGGAGGAGCCTGCCATCGCCATGGTTCGCGCCCTGGCCGAAATCGGGGCCCCCGACGCGACGTCCGTGACCTGGGCCGAGCGCCAGCTGGAGCATCCCCTGAAGTCGGTCCGTGCGGAGCTCATCGAGTGGCTGGGAGCGTCCTCCCTCCCCGAAGCGAAGGGCGTCCTGGCCCGACACTTTCATCGAGAGCCCTCGGGCCAGCTCAAGCAGCAGATCGGGCGATTCCTCCCCGCCTCCGCCCTCGTCCGCTAGGCGGATGGGATGACTAGCCATATCCCTCGGTTCCGTTGAGCCTCTCGTTCATGACCGATGCCACCCGAGGCCGTCTCACCACCCGGACCATGGCCATGCCGTCCGACACCAATCCCGCCGGCGATATCTTTGGGGGCTGGGTGCTGGCTCAGATGGACGTGGCGGCGGGTATCTGCGCCGGCCAGCGGGCCCAGGGACGGGTCGTGACGGTGGCCCTCGAAGCCATGAGCTTCATCCGCCCCGTCAAGGTGGGCGACATCCTCGGCGTGTACACGATGGTGGAGGAAGTGGGGCGAACCTCGATGCGCATCCACGTCGAGGCGTGGGTGCGGCGGGGTCGGATCGGCATCCGCGAGAAGGTCACGGACGCGTCCTTCAAGTTTGTGTCCCTCGACGACGAGGGGCGGCCCAAACCGGTGCCGGCGGAGGAGGAGCTGCCGAGCTACGTGCTCGAGAATCTCCAAGGTGGCGAGTAGCTCGTGGTAGGGTGAGAGGGTCAGATGAAGTGTGCTCGCCCCCTCGTTCTCACCACCCTCGTCGCGACCGCCGCGGCGCTGGCCTGCACCACGGACGACGTGACCACCCAGCCCCCCGACAGCCGCAATCTCTTCCCTCTCCCGGATGCCGCCTTCGCAGAATACCTCATCTTTAGAGGTGTACCGGGAGTCGTCGTCAACGAGGCGGACGCGGCCACCGCGTACTCTCTCGATGTCGACGTCGTCGGCGAGGTGACCGAGCTGTCTCTGTCCAAGACCAACTCCGCCATCGCCGACCTACAGATGGCTGGGGTGGCTACGGCCGACACGCGGATCACGAGCTTGGCAGGTCTCGAGCACTTCCTGAGTCTGGAAACCCTCCGCATCACCTCGAACGATGTGGCGAGCATAGACCTCTCCCGGCTCACCCGACTGAGAAACCTCGAAATGAACTTCAATGAGGTGGGGTCGCTCAATCTATCGGGGAACTGTTGGAGGCGAGATCGATCCGGTTCAGCCTTTGCGTGGCGTCAGCCTGAGCGCTCGACTGGTACCGCAGGAGCTCGAGGGCTAC
>JBCBRU010000560.1:0-5985 GCA_039819565.1 Myxococcota bacterium
CGGCGCTCTCGCGACCGGGGGGTGAGGCCGCCCTCCAGATGCGCGTCGTCGAGCAGTACATCCAGGAGCTCGGCGCGATCAGCAAGAGCGCTCGCGTTTCGGTCGTCCCGAGCCCCGCGACGACGGACTGAACCTCGGCCACCCGGCTCGGGACGACCGAAACGCGAGCGCTCTTGCTGATCGCGCCGAGCTCCTGGATGTACTGCTCGACGACGCGCATCTGGAGGGCGGCCTCACCCCCCGGTCGCGAGAGCGCCGCCGCAACCTGCTGCAGGCCCTGGGCCGTCGCGTCCGCCACGATCGAGATCTGCTTGGCGCGTCCCTCCGCTTCGTTGATGCGCTTCGCCTTCTCGCCTTCGGAGACGTGGATCGCCTCCTGCCGCTGACCTTCCGAGCGGTGGATGACGGCCTCCTTCTCGGCGGTGGCCATCGTCACCTCGGAGCGGCGCTCGCGCTCCGCTTCCATCTGCTTTTCGAGGGTGTGGATGATCTGAGCGCTCGGAGTGATGTTCTTCAGCTCGTAGCGATAGACCTTGATGCCCCAGGGGTCAGAGGCCTTATCGACCTCGCGGACGATGGCCTCGTTGAGCTTGTCCCGCTCGGAGAAGGCCTCGTGCAAGGCGAGCTTACCAATCTCGGAGCGCATGGTGGTTTGGGCAAGGTTGATGCTCGCCGTCTCGTAGTCTTCGATGCCGTAGCTGGCCCGCTCTGGGTCCATCACTTTGAGATAGATGATGCCGTCGACGACAACCTGCATGTTGTCTCGGGTAATGCAGGTCTGAGCGGGCACGTCGAAGACCTGCTCCCGCATCTCGTGCTTGTAGGCGATCCGGTCCACGAACGGGATCAGGATGTGGAAGCCGGGCTCGAGCACCCCGCGAAACCTCCCGAGCCGCTCGATCACATAGGCTTCACGCATGGGTACGACGATGGCCGTCTTCCAAACCAGGAAGAGCAGCGCCAGTACGCTGATCGTGATGTAAGTCATTAGAGCCTCTCTTTCGTAGGGTACTGCGTAAGCACGGAGGCGCTGGCGTCTTCCCGAGCCGTCATGAATCTTCTCCAGCCGGCAAGGCCAGCTCGTCGTCCCGTTCGACGATCCACACGAGATTGTCGCGCGTAACGATACGAGCGTACATGCCTGGCCGTAGCTCCTCGTCCACCGTTCGCGCCACCCACGTGGTGCCTCCGAAACGAATGCGCCCCTCGTGGTGGGGGCTCACCGCCTCGACCACGAGAACCCGTTGGCCGAATGCGTCGAGCTCCTCGTCTGTAGACGCCTTCTCCAGACGGCCGGGGCTGAGTCGTCGCATGCCGCCGCGGACCCCGAATACGAGGCCCGTGGAGCCCAACCCCCACAGCGCGAGCGCGGCCGGCCAGGAGCTGACCAAGCCGAGTCCCGCCGCCAACCCCACGAGGAGAGCGGAGGCTCCGAAAAAGATGACCACGAGGCCGGGGACCACGAACTCCAGCAGAGTTAGGGCTACCCCTAGGCCCAGCCAGATGAGAGTGAAGGTGTCGAAATTCATGGGGGGTGCCCTTGGGGACGTCACCGGCGCCGGTGCGCCCCACCATGAGAGACGCTCCCTGGAGCTGGCGTCAAGTCTCCCTCCCGTCAAGCCAACCTTCGAAGCAGACCTTTGACGCCCCCGCGAAGCCCCAGGCGACGCCCCCCGCGACCCCGGTGGGCAAAGGGGTTGGCTCCGGCGGATCCTGGTCCGATGATCCGGGTATGCGAGGCTACATCCGAGCGGCCGTCTTCGATGCCTACGGGACGCTCTTCGACGTCCACTCGGCCGCCGCTCAGCACGCTGAGGAGCTCGGGCCGGATCGCGAGAGAATCAGCCAGCTGTGGCGCCAGAAGCAGCTTGAGTACACCTGGCTCCGCTCGCTGATGCAGCGCTACTCCAACTTCTGGAACGTCACCGAGGAGGCCCTGGACTACGCGTTGGCGGCGGCGGGACGGGAAGATCCCTCCCTCCGCTCGAAGCTTCTCGACGTATATCGTCGCCTGGAAACCTACCCGGAGGTCAAAGGTACGCTGCAAGCCCTCCGGGACGGCGGACTGCACACCGCAATTCTGTCGAACGGCTCCCCCTCGATGCTCGACGATGCGGTGCGCTCGGCCGGCCTCGACGGGCTCCTCGATGAAGTGCTCTCCGTCGACGACATTGGCCTCTTCAAGCCCGACCCGAACGTGTACCTGCTCGCCGAGGAGGCCCTGGACCTTCCTCGAGAGCGCATCGCCTTTATGACCAGCAACGCGTGGGACGCCGCCGGAGCTGCCGCCTACGGGTTCCGGGTGGTGTGGATCAATCGCTTCGAGCAACCACCGGAAAACCTCCCGGCGGGGCCAGAGGTCGAACTGTCCAGCCTCTCCGAACTCCCCGCGGTCCTGACCCGGCCCTAACAGCCCGTTGCTGACCGCGGTCGGCGGGAAGCTCAAGCGTCGAAGGGCGGCGTTTCGGAGCCGTGCTCGTCGCGAAGCAGGATAGCCTGCAGCTTCGTACCGGCCGAAAAGTGGTCGACCTCGGCCGCCAGAAGCACCAGCGCGTCGATACCCACCATCGAAGGGAGAGACCCAGATCCCTGAAGGCGATGCATGGTGGCCTCGAGTCGATCCCCCACTCGGCGGACGCGGGCCCGAGCCAGCTCCGGGCGCCCCTTCGAGTGACGGTGCGGGTGGGTGAGCACGACTTCGTGCGCGGTGCGGTAGGGGCGCGGATCCCCGAGCATCCGGCGGAGTCCGGGCCGAACGAAGGTCTCGAAGGTCACCATCGCGCTCACGGGGTTTCCGGGCAGACCCACCACCGGGGTCTTCCCGTGCCGGCCGAAGGTGAGGGGCTTGCCCGGCTTGACCCGAACCTTCCAGAAGCTCGCGTCGATCCCGTTCGTATCGAAAGCCTCCTTGACGAGATCATAGTCTCCTACGGAGACCCCTCCGCAGGTGATGAGCAAGTCGGCGTCGAGACCGGCTCGCACCTGCTCCACGGTTTGGTCGAGAGCATCGGGCACGTTCGGAATGATCTGAGGCAGGCCCCCGGCCGCGCGGATCTGCGCGGACAGCGCGTATGCGTTCGAGTTGACGATGGTGCCCGGCTCCTCGGGCTCGCTGATGTCGCGAAGCTCATCTCCGGTGGACAGGATCGCGACCCGAGGACGGCGGTAGACGGTCAGAGCCGAGATCCGCTGGGCCGCGAGGAGACCGATCTCGCCCGGGCCGATCGACGCCCCCGCCGGCACCATCACGTCCCCCTCGGCCAGATCGCTGCCCTCGGCTCGAACGTGAGCTCCGGCCGACGGGGCGCGGCGGAAGTCGATCCCGGCTTCCGTCTTTTCCGCGTCTTCTTGGGGCACGACCGTGTCCGCCGCGGCCGGGATGCGCGCCCCCGTAAAGATGCGCATGGTGCTTCCGGGCGCGAGCGTTCCGGGAGCGTCCCCCCCCGCGCGCGACTCTCCGACCAGAGGAAGGCGACGCGGATCGTCCTCGGAGGCGCCGGTGAGATCCTCGGCCCGCACCGCGTAGCCGTCCATGGCGCTGTTGGAAAAGGGCGGCAGGCTCGACTTCGCCCGAACGTCCTGGCCGGCGTTCCGCCCGAGCGCTTCGGAGAGGCTGACCCTCTCGACCCCCAAGGGTTCGAAGGCCGGCATCATGGCCGTGAGCGCTTCCTGGATCGACTTCATGGCTGCGGTAGTAACAATTGCGCGATCGGGATGGGAGCCTAAGGGAAGCCCCGCTCTCTCTTGCTGAGTCCGCCCACGAAGTTCGAGCCTGGTGAGGATGGCAACGGAGCGGGCGCGCGGCCTCGATGAGCGACCAAGGTGGCTCGGCACCGGGCTTCTCGCCTTCGTGGGCGTGGCTCTGCCGGTGGCGATCGCCTCTGGTCAGCTCCTAGAGCTCCAGCGGCGGCATCTCGGAGCCATCACCAGCCTGAGCGCCGACCATGTCGCCTCCCGGGTGGCGACCGAGCTCAACCTTCGGGTGGGGCTGCTCGAGGGCCTGGCCGACGGGGTGGCTCAGGGGTGGTCCCGAGACTCGGACGGCTTCGTCGTGAGGGCCCGCGCGAGCGCGGACGCCTTTCCGGACTTCCATCGCATCGCCCGGATCGACGCGCATGGGATCGTGGCCTCGGCGGTCCCGGTACGCGCGCACCTGCAGTCGATCGGGCGCAACGTCCGCGCCGAACCCGAGGCCCGAGAAGCCTTCGATAGGGCCAAAGCCTCGAAGCTGACTCGCCTCTCGAAGCCGCACCCTCTCGTCCACGAGGACAAGGGGCTGACCGTCTTCGTCCCGCTCGCGGATCCGAGCCAAGGCTTCGTCTCCGCGAGCTTTCGGCTCGAGGCGCTTGTCGCGGGCCTGCTCCCCGGAGGCCGGAGCCACGAGCTCGCCGTCTCCATCGATGGACCCAACCCCGCCTCCGGCCTGGTCGAGGAGCGTTCGCTAGAGCTCTTCGGCCAAACCCTCCGGCTTCTCGTGGCCCCCAGCGAAGCGCGCCTCGCTCACGCCCGAAGAGGTCCGAATCTCCTTCTCGGCTTCGGCCTCGTATTGGCCTTTTTGACGGGGGCTTTGACCTTCGAGATCTCGCGCAACCGCAAGCGGCTTCGGGAACAAGAAGGACATCGACGAGTGCTTCTGTCCTCCGTGCAAGATCATCTGCTTCGCGTCTCTCCCGAACTCTCGGTGCTGGCCTACCACGCCTCCGATCGTGGTCCCCGACTCCCGGAGCCGCGCCAAGCAGGGACGTGGATGCCCGAGCGCCTCAAGGCTTGCGTCCGGGAAACGCTCGCCTCAGGGCAAGCCCGAGACGTGGAGGTCGAAGTGGATGACCGACACTTCGAAGCTCGCGTGAGCCCAGATCCCGACGGAAGCGCGGTGCTCCGACTGAGAGATGTCACGGATCATCGCGAGCTGGAGAACGAGCGGCTGCTCCTGTCACGGCTGGTCGACTCTAGCGTCCACTTGGCCTGCGTGCTGGGGCCCAACGACGAGGTCGAGTACCTCAACCCCACCGGCCTCGCGATGCTCGGACTCACTCAGATCCCACGGCGGCTCGACGGCTTCATAGACCTCGGCGACGAAGCCGTGTCCCATCCGAAAGAGTGGCGAGGCACGTGGTCAGGTCGAGTGATGGCCCGCGACGCTTCGCTTCGAGAGTTCCCGATCCATCTCACCACCTTTTCCATCACCACCGAGCGAGGCCTTCGCCTCGGACTCGTCGCCGTCGATCTGCGCCAGACGGTGGAACTCGAGTCGCAGCTTCGTCAGGCCCATAAGATGGAGTCCATCGGGGCCATCGCGGCGGGCGTGGCTCACGACTTCAACAACGCCGTGACCGTCTTCAGGACCGGGATCGATCTTCTCGCGGAAGCCGAGAACCTCCCCCCCGACTGCGCCGAGGATCTGGATCTGCTGCGCTCCGCCGCCGTCTCCGCCGGCCAGGTCGCGCATCAGATTCTCGCCGTCGCTCGCCCTTCAGGGGCGGGCACCAATCAGGTCGCCATCGAGGTCGACGTCGCCCTCGCGGCGTCAGCCCGGATGATCACCAAGGCCATCCGAGACGACATCGAGCTGCAGTGGAGTCTCGGGGCGCGGCGGGTGGAGATTCTCGGGGACGCGGGCTCGCTTCAGCAGGTGGTCCTGAACCTCGTGATCAACGCTCGGGACGCCATTCCTGGCACCGGCCGCATTACCATTCGCACCGGCTACGACGATCCGCGAGGTCGTCTCGAGCTAGAGGTCGAGGACACCGGGAGCGGAATCCCCGAAGCTCTTCGCGAGCGCATCTTCGATCCCTTCTTCACGACCAAGGACACCGGTCGCGGCACCGGATTGGGGCTAGCGATGGTGCAGCAAACCATCGTCGCTTGGGGGGGCCAGGTAAAAGCCGGCGCCTCGGCGTCGGGGGGGACGGTCATCACCATCGAAGTCCCGGCTCGGCGCAAGTCACTCGCGGCCAACGAGGACGCTCCGGTGACGACCCCCTC
>JBCBRU010000561.1:0-5978 GCA_039819565.1 Myxococcota bacterium
ATCGTGTGCTCGTTGGGCTCTTGGGCGATCTGCTTCGAGACGTTCCCGATGAGAGCGACGAGGATATCGTCGAGCTCGAGACGCGCCGCCTCGATCTCGGCATCGAGCCCGTCGGGTGCCGTCTCGGTGCGGGCCAGAGCCTCGGAGAACGCCTTGAGCTTCTTCGCGGCGCCCTTCATGGCCATCTGGGCCCCGCTCACGCCTCGCTGGAGGTCCGAGATGCGACGCCAAAACGCGGCCACCTGCTCGGGGGGCGCCGAGGGGAGGGCTCCCTTGCGCATGGGCACCACCTCGACTTCGACGGGACCGGCGAGCTGGGTGGTCTTCCCGTCGACCTGCTTGGAGAGCGTCACCGTGTACTTCCCGGGGGCCACCAGGACGCCCTTGGGCGGCTCGTAGCGGGCATACTTGTACTCCGGCCGCGCGCCCAGGGCATCGGGAGCGGGCAGTCGCAGGTCCCACGCCACGCGATGCATCCCCGCCCGGTGGGGCCCATGGATGCGGCGCACCGGCTCACCCTTGCTGTCCCGCACGGTGAGGATGACGGACGGCTTGGCTTCCCGGCGCTCGGCCTCGACGGCGTCCCATCCTTCGAAGGGCGTGTCTCGGCCTTTGGCGATGAGGACCTTTTCTCGGTCCTGCCGCTTCTGGGCGCGGGTGACGAGGTCCTCTTTGAGGTAGTAGGTCAGCACCGCTCCGAACGGCGGGTTGGGCGCCACATAGTAGCCGCCGCCCTGCGCCGCCTTCTTGTCCCGGCCGAGACGCTCCCGCTCGATGTACCACCACGCCTTTCGAGGCGCGAAGAGCAGAGCGTCCTTCTCTAGGTCCGGCGCCGTGATGGCTCGGAGCGGAGTGTAGTCATCGAGGATCCAGAATCCCCGTCCGAAGGTTGCTCCGACCAGGTCGTTCTCCCGACGCTGGATGGCGAGATCCCGAAACGGAATGGTGGGAGCTTTGCCGGCGAGCTTCACCCACTTTTTGCCGGCGTCCACGGAGAAGAACACGCCGAACTCGGTGCCCAAGAAGAAGAGATTGGGCTGCTCGTGGTCCTGCACGAGCCGCCATACGAGATGACGGTCCGGGAGGTTTCCGACCATCGAGCGCCACGTCTTGCCGCGGTCCCGGCTGACATAGAGGTAGGGCTTGAAGTCGCCGTTTTTGTGGTTGTCGAGAGCTACGTACACCGTATTGGCGTCGAAGAGGTCCGCCTTGATGTCGTTGACGAAGGCCTTCTTGGGGACTCCAGGAAGCGTACTCACGTCGATGCGGCGCCAGCTCTCCCCGCCGTTGCTCGAGATCTGGATCAGTCCATCGTCGGTGCCGGCGTAGATCAATCCTGACTGCTTCGGCGACTCCGCGAGAGAGGTGATGGTGTTGTACACGGACATCGCCCAAATGTCCCACGGGGCGTCCCAACTCCACTTTCGACCCATGTGGGGCATGACCCATCGGTCTTCGTTACGCGTCAGATCGCCGCTGATGGCCGTCCAGGTGTCCCCTCGATTCTCTGAACGCCACACCCGCTGCGAGGCGAAGTACAGCCGGGTGGGCTGGTGAGGTGAGACCAAGATGGGCGAGTCCCAGTTAAAGCGCTCGGGCGGATCCCCAGGCTCGGGCTGGGGCTTGATGTACACCTTCTCGCCGGTGGTGGTGTCGACGCGGACGAGGTTTCCCTGCTGCCACTCCGAATACATGATGGAGGGATTTCCAGGCTCCGTGGCGGGCTGGTGACCATCTCCGCCCAAGGTGATTTCCCAGTCTGCGTTGCGGATGCCGTGGACGTTGTCGGTTCGCGACGGGCCGCCCTGCGTGTTGTTGTCCTGGGTCCCACCGTAAACGTTGTAAAAAGGTGCGGAGTCGTCGACCGCGACCTTGTAGAACTGGGTGACGGGGAGGTTGTCGATGAAGCGCCAGTTCTGGGCGAGGTCGAAGCTCTCGTAGAGACCGCCATCCGTGCCTACGAGAAGGTAGTCGGGATCGTCGGGTCGGAAGGCGATGGCATGGTTGTCGCTGTGCTTGAACTCCTCGTCCATGAGGCGGAAGGTCTTGCCGCCGTCGTCGGACACCTGAACTCGCACGTCCATCAGGTAGAGCCGCCCCTTCTGGTGGGGGGATGCATAGAGCTCCATATAGTAGTGAGGGCCGGTACCCCCGGAGACCGTGTCCGAGACCTTGGTCCAGGAAGCGCCGCGGTCGTGAGACCGGAAAAGGCCGCCCTTGCGCTGATTGAGCTCCATGACGGCATAGAGCGTGTCTGGGTTGTGCGGGGAGATGGCGAGGCCGATCTTGCCGACGTTGCCGTCGTTGTGGGGCGGCCGTCCCATCGGCTTCGCCTTTCCCGTGGGTTTGAGCCCCTTGGGGTCACCGGGGAGGCCGCTGGTCAGGCGGGTCCAGGTCTCTCCACCGTCGGTCGACCGGTGAAGGCCGGACTCGGGGCCGCCGCCGACGTACGACGCTACCGTGCGATGGTGCTGCCAGGTCGCGGCATAGAGGACGTCCGGGTCACGAGGGTCGATCACGAGCTCCGTAACGCCCGTCCACGGGCCTGCACTCAACACGCGCTTCCAGGTCTTGCCGCCGTCGACGGTCTTGTAGAGTCCGCGATCGCCGCCAGGAGACCAGAGCGGACCCTGAGATGCGACCCACACCGTGTTGCTGTCCTCGGGGTGTACGATGATCTTCGAAATATGCTCGCTGGCTTTGAGACCGAGGTTCTCCCAGGTCTTGCCGCCGTCGGCAGAGCGGTACACGCCGTCCCCGAAGCCCACGTGGCGGCCGCCGACGTTCTCCCCGGTGCCCACCCAGACTACGTTCGGGTTGGACGGGTCGAGGGTGATACATCCGATCGAGTAGGCGCTCTGACCATCGAACAGCGACGACCACGTGGTCCCGGCGTTGGTCGTCTTCCAGACCCCCCCGGAGCCGACCGCAACGTACCAGGTGTTGGGATCGCCGGGCTTCAGGGCAATGTCCGCGATACGGCCAGACATAAGGGCCGGGCCAATAGGCCGCAGCGGGAGCCCCGAGAAGACCTTGCTCGACATCCGGTCGGGGCCCTTGGCCGCCGGGGGCGGACCCGCCGCGCAGGACCCGAGCATCAGGACCAAGCAATAAAATAGGCGAATGATTCGGTTCACCGGCGCAGCTTAGGGCGTGCTCGATTGTAGTTCAATCACGTACGTCCTGAAGAGGCAGGGTCGCAACGGCCTCGGTCTTACGGGTCAGGCTCGTGGGCTACGATGGACCGCCCGTCTCGCAGATACTTGGCGATCCCAGGATACATGAGGCTGGGACGGGAGATTGGGCGGGCTGACCGAGAGGTGACGCTCGCCTCAGGGCGGCTCAACGGTGAGCCGGCTGCGCCCTCACCCAAGAAAGTGGTAGCTCCCCTGGCGTGGTCCGCTGGCGTTGGCGATGGGCATTCGACTTGCTCTTGTGGATAGGGATCGTGGCCCTCTTCACCACCCAAAGGGTGATCCACGACATCCAGAAGGAGGGTGCGCCCTACCATGAGGCCATCGGCATTCCCGTCTCGGTCGCGCTCATGGGCTTTTCAACGTCCATGGTGATTGGATGGGTCTACGACCGGCTCTCGGGTCGCCGCGCGCTCTCCTCACCCGTGAGTGGCCTGCTCGTTTTCGTTTCGGCGGTGATGGCCTTTGTTTGCTCTGCTCCCCTCGCGCGCCTGACGCGAGCCCTCTACGCAGAGGTGGGCTGGCAGAGCCCGATGTTCGTAGAGTCCGTTGAGGAGGCGTATGGGATCTTCTTCTTCGCGACCCTCTTGGTGTGGAGCCAGCTTCATGGCGCTCGGCGAAGTGCGGAACGGTTTCGAACCGCCCGCGAGCGGGTTCTCGTCAGCGAGGCTCAAACTAAGGAGGCGAGGTTGCAGAGCCTGAGAGCGCAGCTCAATCCTCATTTCCTCTTCAATTCACTCGCTTCCGTGGCGGGAATGGTCGAAGTCGATCCGCGCGGCGCTCGCGACCTCATCTGTGACCTGTCGATCTTGCTGCCGCGGGCGCTTGATGCCACCGATCATCCCACAACTCCTTTGCGTGAGGAGGTCGATTTTCTCCTTCAGTACCTCGCGATCGAACAGGTGCGTCTCGGGGGAGAGCTCCATGTTCGCATAGATATCTCGGACGAGATCAAAGACGTACAGGTGCCGAGTCTACTTCTCCAGCCGCTCGTCGAGAATGCCGTCAAGCATGGTTTACAGGAGGAAGGTCCGCTTCAGGTCTCCGTTCGCGGCGTTCGACGCGCGGGTCGGGTCTGTCTGGAGGTTGTCAACTCCGGCCGATGGGCGGCCAGATCCGAATGCGAAGGGGACCCAAAAGGCTCTTGGGGCCTTCGCTTGGTCCGAGACCGTCTGGCCACCGACTACCCACACTCGGGAGGTCTAACGCTCGATGAAGATGAAGGTGAGGTTGTCGTTCGGGTCGAGTTCGACCCTACAGAGCGGGTGCCGGATGCGCTTTCAGGGGCCCTAGTATGACGCTGCGCGCCCTTGTGGTCGACGATGAGCCGTGGCCTCGCGTGGCCCTCGCAACCCTTCTGCGTGAGCGTCCAGGCGTCGAGGTGGTGGGCGAAGCCCATTCGGTGGCCACGGCCGTCGACCGCATCCGAGCCCTCGACCCGGATGTGGTCTTTCTCGATGTGCGGATGCGAGACGGGCTGGGCTTCGACGTCTTGGGTCAGGTGGAGTTCTCGGGGCATGTCGTCTTCGTTACCGCCTTTGACGACCACGCCTTGCGCGCCTTCGAGGTTGATGCGCTCGACTATCTTCTCAAACCGGTGAGGGGAGATCACCTCGAACGGGCCCTCGCGCGACTCGAGCAGCGGCGCGGCGACGGCTTGGCTCCCACGTCGACAGCACGGGTGGTGGGTTCCCCCCGCGCTGTCGACGAGAGCGACGCACCGCTCCAGGTCACGGACCGGATCTGTTTGCATCGCGGCAAAGACGTCGTCTTCGCGCAGGTGGCGGATATTCTCTTCCTGAGCGCAGCCCGCGACTACACCGACGTCCACCTCGCGAGTGGTCGCGCCCCCACCGTCAAACAGTCTCTCGCCGCCTGGGAGGCGCGTCTGCCCCCTGTCTTCTTTCGTATTCACCGCTCGACGATTGTCAATCTAGCCTTCGGACAAGATCTCTCCTTGGTGGACGGGCGTTGGGAGCTCATGCTTCAGGGCGGGAAGACGCGTTTGCTGGTTAGCCGCCGCCTCGCGGCCAGGCTCAAGCAGCGGCTCGGCGCACTCTGACAGAGGAGGACCCATGGGCAACGACGGGTCTCGGGGCGTGCCTTCCCGCCAGCTCGACCGTCCGACGGGCGCCGCTCGTCGACAGCGAGAGACCGTTCGTCGACGCACGTGCAGTTCATTCAAGCATCACGACGATTCTGACTTCCATTCGCAAAATCATTGAAATAGCCGGTCCGCGGGGCGTGCTTCCCGCGTTCTCGCTCCGGCGAGGCTGGCTCGCGCTGCCGATGAAAGGTTCGCCATGCCTCCGACCGCGCGCTCTCATCTTCGCTTTCGCGGCTCCCTGCGGCCTCCGCGGTTAGGCGCCGAGGACGGGCGAGAGGATCGGCCTGTCGATCCCCCGACATTTGGAGCTACCAAGACGATCCGAGTTGCCGACTCTTCGTCGGCCTTCCCGCAGGGGAACGGCCTCCGCGGACGGCGGAGGGGCCGTGGGTCACCCGCCTACCAAGGCATCGGGCGTCGACTACGAGTCCGCGACGTGACCCGCGGTAGGGGGCTTTCGGGAGGGGCGTCGCGGGCCTGGTCAATGCTCTCGCGCGCACGAGCCTTGGGCTCAAGAAGCTGTCTTGTCCGACGGATCCCCGTGGTTGGGCTCCTGCTATGTGGCATGTCCCTTCCTGCACTTGCGGGCCCGGACCCGACGGAGGTCGAGACCAGCACCACCGCGATCGAGAATATCCGCGTCAGTGGCCGAAACCAGAGCACCCAACCACCCGCCG
>JBCBRU010000562.1:0-5959 GCA_039819565.1 Myxococcota bacterium
AGCCGGGCGTTCCAGAAGGCGTGGAGCTCGAGTAGCCACATGCCGGCGTCCCGGATCGCCTCTCCGTGAAGTCCGTAGCGATGGGTACGGCCCGCCTTCTCGAACGTAACCACCCCTGCGTCTCGCAGGACTTTGAGGTGCTTCGACAGGGCTGGCTGGGAGAAGCTGAAGTGCTCCAGGAGCTCCGAGACCGTCATCGATCCACGGGTGAGCAGCCCCACGATCTCTCGTCGCGATGGGTCCCCGAGGGCATTGAGAGCCACGGCTGAGCTCGTCGACACCCGGAAAGCATAACCATGTGGTTATGCATTTCAAGGAAAAGATGAACCGGCAACCCGCGTTCAGGGCGCTACGAAGCCCTCCGAGCGTCTGAGGTAGTCGATGAAGGCTTCCCCCAGCCCTTCCGTGCGGAGGTGCTCGACGCTGACCGGGCGCGCCACCGGTTCGAAGTTCCGATGCTCGCGCAGGCGCTTCGGGAAGTCGTGATGGAGAATGCCGCTGCGCCCGATGATCACGAAGTCGAGGCCCGCCTCCAGAGCGCGGTACACATCCGCGCCGCGAGCCACGTGCCCGGCGGCGCCGAGCTTTACGGCGCCTCGCTCGAGACACGTGAAGTGATCGAGCAGGCTTCGCGCCTCGTGCCCCTCCTCCTGGGGCCGCTTGAACACGTCCCAGAGGGACATGTCTAGGTAGTCTATCTGCGCCTCATGCAGGAGGCGTTGCGCGACCGTCTTTATCTCTCCGAGCCGGAGGCCGAAGCGCTCGGGGGACAGTCGCACCCCAAGACTAAAGTCCGGCCCGCACTCGCTCCGGACCCGAGCCACGAGATCGAAGAGGAGGCGAGCGCGGTTGTCGAGCGAGCCCCCGTAGTCATCCGCGCGCCGATTCAGCTCCGGACTGAGGAACTGACACAGCAGGTATCCATGGGCCGCGTGGAGCTCTACTCCATGAAATCCAGCCTGCCGAGCTCGCAGTGCCGCGGCGACGAAGTCATCCTCCAGAGTTGCGATCTCATCCCTCGTGAGGGCTCGCGCGCCGTGCTCGTCGTTGTCGGATGGGCAGACCGGGGCCCCTTCGATGAGGGCATGGGGCGTGCGCATCCCGGCGTGGTGCAGCTGCACCATGGCTCGAGTACCGGTGGCCGCGAGGCTCCCCGCCAGACGGGTGAGGCCGTCCCTATGACGGTCTCCCCAGATGCCGAGCTGACCTGGAAACCCGATACCGTCGGCCTGAACGTGGCTCGCGCAGGTCATGGTGACCCCGAAGCCCCCCTCGCCGCGCATGGTCAGCCAGCGCCACTCGTCGTCGCTCAGGACACCGTCGGGATGACTCTGCTGGTTGGTGAGGGGGGCCAGCATGAGCCGATTGGGCCAGTCCGAACCGTGGCTCATCGCGAGCGGAGCGAAAGGGTCGACCATGCTCTGCGCGTGCAGTTCACGGACGAATGCGCCTCCCGTCAAGGAGATGAAGGGCGGCTCGGCGGCATCTTTCCCGATTCTTCACTCGGCTCCGATGAGGGATTTGAAGTCGACCTCTCCGGAGAAGTTCAGGGCGAAGGTATTTGCGGTCGTCCGGACGGTTCGCACCGAGCTTTGGTTGTCGGGATTGCCCGCGTCCCAGCCGATGACTTCTCCCTCTGCGCGCACGTAACTAAGTCCGAGAATGGTCTCGCTTCCACCGATCATCATGCCGAGTCCGGCCGAGACCCCGAAGCGGTCCAGGCGATCGAGCAGGAGGTCGGGAGGGCCCCACTCACCCGGCTCTGGGAGGTCGGTCACCGACAAGTCCGTGAACCCCCCGAAGCGCAGGGTCCAGCGCTCATCAAAGCGAACTTCGGCGCCCGCGTTGACGTTGACGGCCGAGCGCTCGGCTCGACGGGTCGACAGGACCGTCTCCGTCACCTGGCCACCGAGCGCTTCCGAGAATGAGCGAAGCACCTCCGTCCCGTCCCGACGCTCAGCGTCCTCCCGAGCTGCGGTCACGGTGACGTCGACAGCCAGCAGAACGGCGCTCAGGTCGACGGCAACCCCAAGGCCCAGTCGGAGAGGCTGCGCAGCCTGAAAGTCACCTTCCGAGAGGCGCAGGGAGAGGGTCTCGGCCCCCTCTGCTTCGAAGGTGCCGCTCGCCGCCTGGTAGCTGCGCACGCTCTCCTCGAAACGACCGCCGAGGTGGACCGAGGGGAGCTGAACTGAAGCTCCCAGGCGCAGCCACCCCACATGAAACTGGGCTCCGAAGACGCCGACGAGATCGAAGCTATCGGCAAGGGTGAACCTCTGGGTGCTCTGATCTCGGTAGGAGCTGCCGCCGCTCGCTCCGTCAAAGATATCCACCGTCAAACTTCGGCTTGAGGTCGCGTAGGCTACGAAAGCGCTGGCCCCGAAGCGAAGGGTGACGTCGTCCAGCTCGAAGCCCACGGCGTAGGAGGGGCCGATGTAATAGTTGTCCTGGCTCTCGAGGAGTTCGGCGCCAACCTGGTCGACGAGCTCCGCGTTGTCCGCGCGAAGCGTGCCGTCGAACTCGCGCTTGATCGAGCGAGGAGAGAGAATGGCCCCTCCGAGCACGTGGTGGACGCGGTCACCAAAATGAAACGCGTAGGCAATGGACGTGGGTACGGATCGCATCACCGTGCTCGAGAGCTGGTTGTCCCGAACGGTCCAATTCGGGCCGTATCTCGGTGCGTCTGCCCGGGCGAAGAATCCGTCGATCTCCGTGTGCTCGAGCGAGTAAACACTTAGCGAGAGGGAGAGCTTTCCCCGTGACACCCCCGCGAGGCCAGCGGGGTTGAGGAGGCCCATCGCGGCATCGTCCCCGAAGGCAACCCCCACGCCGCCCATGTTCCCGGTTCGAGCTCCCATGGGCAGAAAACCGGAATTCGTCGCATGGGCGCACGGAAGCCACGTGGCCGAGAGCCCCACCACCGCGCCCAGCACCATGGCGTCCTTTATTTTCATCACGACGACCCCCATCGAAAGAAAAGGGCTGACGGCAGCCCGATGGGGCGCCCATTCGGGGTTCGTCTCGGTGGCTCCGCGCGAGGGCTAAGCGCCGCAGCCACCGTAAGAGATCGGACACGAGCGGTGCGAATTTGGCGGGAGGCGTAGAAGTAGCTCACGAGTGTCTCCGCGGCCTCGACCCGCGCCCGAAGTCACGAGTCCGCAGGCCCAAGGCCCCAATCAGATTGAGACTCGGTCAACCTAGGGCGGCGGCGGTGACCTCGGTAGATACCGGGGCGCTATGTCGACTCTAGTCTGTCGCTATATCGCTCACTACTATGCGGACGGTATGGAGGCTCTGGGTCGGAATCATCGCGGCCCTCGTGAGGGGATTCGGCCGCCGATCTCGTAGGGTCGATCGTGAGCAATCAATCCGCCTCCAGGGAGCCACGCACATGAAGCCAAGCCCGACGTATTGGACTGGCATCGGTCTCCTCATCGCCACCTCGCATTTCGCCTGTGGAAACCAGGGCGAACCGCTGCGCGGCCCCGTCGACGCCGCCCCGGGCTCGATGGACGCAGGCTCTGCGACCCGTTCCGAAGACGCGGGCTCGACGGTCCGCCCGGAAGACGCGGCGACGCCCCTCGACCCTGTCGACGCCATGCTCGACCTGATCGATACCGAACCGGACCCGAGCTACGTCTACACCTTCGATCGCGCGCGTTTCGTCCCTCCGGCCGGCAAGACGCTCCTTGTTCTCGGACAGACGCTCGACGCGGTGGACGAGCTCACCACGAGCTTTCCCGATCAGCCGACCCCGGGCGGGTGGGCCGCCTACTGGGGCATTCCCTCTATGGACTATGTAGACCGGGAGGCGACGAACGAGACCGGTGTCAGGCACCACCATCAGGCCCTCGTCGAGAGATTCCCCAACACCGTGCTCCAGAGCGGGCTATGGATGGTGGGAACCTGGAACGTCGCCCAGCGCACGGTGGACGGTGAGTTCGATCCGGTCGTCCGTGCCTTCAGTGCTTGGGCCAAGGCCGCCGCGCGCCCGATCTATCTCCGGATCGGCTATGAGTTCGATGGGCCCCACAACGAGCTGGAACCCGCCACGTACGTCGCTGCTTACCGTCGAATCGTGGACATCATGCGCGCGGAGGGGGTCGAGAACGTGGCCTTTGTTTGGCACTCCTTCGCAGCCCCTCCTGCCGGGGGGCGCCCTATCTCGGCATGGTGGCCCGGCGACGACTATGTCGACTGGGTCGCGGTCTCCCTCTTCGGACAGATGTATGCGCCATCGCCCGGGCGCTACGTGGACGACGTCTTCGAGTTCGCGAGGGCCAAGCGAAAGCCCGTCATGGTGGCGGAGGCGAGCCCCATCCAAGGCATCGACGCGACCGGTACCGCCGCCTGGTCGAGCTGGTTCGCCAAGGTCTTCTCGTTGAGCTATGCGAGGAATATCAAGGCGGTCAGTTTCATCAGCCAGAACTGGCGACAGAACCCCTCCAACGGCGTGGACTGGGCGGACGCGCGACTGTCGAACAACGAGCTCGTGTCCCGGGCTTTCTTCGCTGAGATCCGCAAGGACCGCTATCTCAAGCAGTCCCCCGGCCTGTTTCAGGAGCTCGGCTACAGCCCCTAGACTGAGACCGATGCCGGTCTATCGCTTCGATACGTCGAAGGTGCCTCCCGCCCGGTTCGTCGACCACGTCCCGTCGAGTCGGGTGGAGGAGATGGGTGCGCGGAAAGATAGCGTATTGCCGAAGCAGGAGGTGGTCATGACACCGCGGAACTGTCCGTCGACAACGAACCACTCGCCTTCGCTGAGGCAGAACGCCCCGGTCTCGCCCTCTGCGCGCATAAATCCATCGGCACGGAGGCTCATCGTCAGCCGCTGCGTGGTGCCTCCGGCCGCGTCGATCGCGGAGGTCATTCCGGTCCAGTCCCCCACGAGGGCGGGGTCCAAGGACCGCGGAGCTTCCTCTGCCTCCCCGCCGCAAGCCGCGATGCTGAGGGCGATGAGGACCCCTCGATAGTCTCCTAGAGTTCGAAACCGAGCCGAGCCCCTCATCGATGCTCGATCGCTAGCTCAAGCAAGAAAGGCTTTCAAGAGCGGCGGTAGCGGTCGGCCTTACCCGCGGAGGCGGGTGAGCGTCGCACCGCGAGCCAGAGCGATACGTAGGCCCTGCCGCTGAACAGGAAGTTGAAGCACTCGGCCGCGGGGGATGGATACCACCCGATCCGTTGAGCCGGCCGATAGGGACTCAAGTGGTGCCCGTCAGGTCCACGGCGGGGACGTCTTTGACCCGGACCTCGAGTCGACCGTTGGGCACCCCCGCGGCCTTCATCACGCTCTTTACGTAGCTGGCCTCGGCCTGCTCGACGGGCACGTTCGGGTTGTCGAGTCCCCCCGTCGATGCGTTGAAAGGAACGCAGGCGCCCTTGCGGAACTCGGGATCGAGATTGATGCCCCCGACCACCTTCCGCTGTAGGTGCTCGCCGAACAGCAGACCCGTGCACAAGCTCCCGTTGTGGCCCCGCCCGTTGCCGGTGTGGTGCATACCTCGGCCAAATACGGATACGGTGCCGTACAGACACTCATTCCAAACTCCGACCTCGTTCGCGAACTCGTAGAAGTCGCGGTAGGTCGCCATCATGTCCAAGGTGAGAGGGGTCTCGACCTCGAGCCCATTGGAGACGTGGTTGTCCCCGCTCACCCGGTATCCCAACACCACGGTCGGGGTCAGGCGCAGCTTGATGAGAATCGCGGCCATCTGCATCTGACTGGTGAGGCTGTCGTCGGAGATGTCCACGACCTCTTCCACGAGCCGGGAAGCCACCTCGTCCGCTTGCTGCTGACTGATGGCGAACTCATCCAGGAAGGCCCGCTGGTTGCTGGTGCCGTTGGCCTTCACCTCACGAAAGACCCGATCCAGGATGTAGTTTCTCGCCGAGCCGAACATGCCGCTCGGGACCTCGCGGACGAGGTGGCTTCCCGGCTCGTGGAAGAGGTCGTGGACAT
>JBCBRU010000563.1:0-5944 GCA_039819565.1 Myxococcota bacterium
ACAAGGCGAGGCCCACGGTCAGGCAGGCCACGAGAGGCATGTCCACCATCGACTGCTTGCCGATGAAGATGAACTGGGCGTGTTCGAAATCGGGCGCCAGCTCCGCGACCGCCTCACCGGGGTTTTGGCGGCGCTGGTCCTGGCGGCGTCAGCCCAGTTCATCTTCATCGGCAAGCAGTCGATGGTGGACATGCCTCTCGTGGCCTGCCTGACCGTGGGCCTCGCCTTGTTCTGTCGGGCGGTGTTTCAGACGGACCGCCTGGACCGCACCGCTCGAGCTCCCCTCCGCACCCGGGGGGTGGCCGCCGCCGGGGTCCTCGTGGCCACCTTCCCTCAGTACTACCTCATCCTCCGAGAGCTCGAGAGCGGCCTGGGTCAGCTCGCGATAGGTGCCGCCTTTCTCCTCGCCGCGGCGAGCGCCGGAGCCTTGTTGGGCTGGGGCACCCGCCGAGCCTGCGACCTGGCTGGTTTCTATGCCCTGGCCGGATACGCGGCCCTCGCGAAAGGACCGGCGGCGCTGTACGTCCTGGGGCCGCTGGTCCTCATCTATATCCTCTTTACGTTCGATCTCCGTATCCTCTGGCGGTGCTGGCTCATCCCTGGGGGGCTTCTCTTCCTTCTCGTGGCGGTGCCTTGGTTCCTCACCCTGAGCTTCTTCGACGGGCGCGACGATGAGGGGAAGACCTTCGTGGCCCGCTTCTGGATCCACGATACTTTCAACCGACTCGGGCGCGGGGTGCACGGCGACCGTCCCACTATCGGCTACTATCTCGAGCAGCTCGCCTACGGGATGTGGCCGTGGTCCGCCCTGGCTCCGTTCGCGATCGGTTTCGCGGCGCGCATCAAACGAGCCGAAGTCGGGGACGCCCGTCGTCGACTGCTCACCTTCGTCCTCATCTGGGCGGTTTGGGGATATGTAGGCTTCTCCATCAGTAAGACGGGGTTTCACCACTACGTGTTTCCCGCGGTCCCGGCTCTCGCCATTCTGATCGCGTACTGGCTGCGCTGGGTGGCGGACGCTCCGGAGCGACGGCTCGCCAGTCTCATCGCCCTACCCATCCTCGCCCTCTTCATCGTGGCCATGCGTGACCTCGTGGTGGACCCCCAGCACCTCTCGAGCCTCTTCACCTATAAGTACGACCGAAAGTACCCTCGGCTCCTGAGGCGAGACGCCATCGCCACCCTCGGCACCTTCCTCGGAGTGGGTGTCGCGCTCGTGGGGGGCCCTGAAGTCTTAAAGAGGGTTGCCCAGCGCTTCTTCCCGTCGGCCCCGGTCGGGCCGTGGCTGGAGCGTAACGGGCGGGCCACTTCGATGCTGGGCTTCGCGACCATCGGCGTCCTCTTCGCGGCCTGGATCAGCCACCACCACTTCAACTATCTGTCTCAGCACTGGAGCCAGGCCCACATGTTCGAAACCTACTTCCGCGAGAAGAAGGGCGACGAGCCGATTTACGCCTACCAGCTCAACTGGCGAGGCGAGACCTTCTACAGCCGAAACACGGTCATTCAGGTCAAGGAGGCGGGCGCGAATCAGCGCATGCGGGAGGTCGTGGACCATCCCGGGAGAGAGTTCATCGTGGTCGAGCAGAAGCGCTTTCCCACCCTCAAGAACGTCCTCTCTCCGGACAAGCGTGAGCGCATCACCATCCTCGACAAGTCCTCGACCAAGTTCTACCTGCTGGTCGTAGACTGATGGCTCGGCTCAGGGAGGTCGACCGCGGAGCACCCGCGGAGCGAAAACTGCTGGTGCTCTCCGATCTGCACCTAGGCCGGGACCACGACCCCATCACCGGTTTCGATCACCATCGACCGAGCCCGGAGTTCGACCAGAACTTCATTGCTCTGCTCGAATACTATACGTCTGAGGAACCCGAGAGTTGGCGGGTGGTCCTCGACGGCGACTTTCTCGACTTCGTAGAGGTCGTGGTGCGGCCCGAGCTCGACACGGCGCTCAAGGTCGCCTTCGAGGTCACGCGGGAGGAGCACACTCTCGGGCTGGGTACGGAGCCGGAGCGAGCCAAGGTGAAGCTCGACATGATCGTCGACTACCACGTCGGCTTCTTTACGGCGCTGGCTCGCTTCGTGCGCGAGGGCGGAGAGCTGGTGATGGTTCGAGGCAATCACGACGCGGAGATGTTCTGGGGCAAAGTGCAGCGAGAGTTGCGACGTCGGCTGGCCCAGCTCGCCTTCGCGGGCCAGCGCCTCGAGCTCGACGATCTCCTCGAGGAGCGGTCCCAGTTTCAGGGTCGGATTCAGTTCGTGCCTTGGTGTTATGTCGAGCCCGGTCGCATCTACATCGAGCACGGGCATCAGTATGACCCCTACTGCGCCTTTGACCATCAGCTCTATCCCATTAGTCCCCTGAGTCCCCGTCGGGTGGACACGCCGATCTTCATGTTTGCGATGCGATACTTCGTGAATCGGCTCACGGGCTTTGCCACCCACTACAAAGACATCTGGACGACCAAGGACTATCTGCGCTGGCTGCGCAGCTTGGGCCCCGTGGGCATGGCCAAGACCTTCTGGATGGCGGGCGAAGCCTCCGCCCGCATGGTCCACTACGCGGCGGCGTTTTGGTTGGGTCGGGCTGTGGGTTACGGAGACGAGCATGACCGTCGGCTCGCCGAAGAGGCGGAGCGCTTTGAGGTCCCCGAGGCCCGCCTTCGACGCATCGACGATCTCCATTCGACGCCGGTGAACCGCAATCTCCCCGAGCTCATGCGCTTCCTGTTCCTGGACCGGCTCCTCTTAGGACTCGGCACCATCGCAGCCATGGGGGTCGGGATCTTCGCTTTCGAGAGCTCCTGGCTGGAGCTCGGCGCGGTGCTGCTCGCGCTGTTCGCAGGCTGGTTCATCCACGGCCGCATGACCCCTCGACGCTTCCTCTTGCCCGGGCCTCGACAGGTATCGGCAGCGCGGCGCATCGCCGATATCCTCGGGGTCAAAGTGGTGGTCATGGGTCACAGTCACCAGCGCCGGAAGACGGACCTCGGCGAGGGTCGGTACTATGTCAATACGGGGTGCTGGTTGCCTCCGTTTAACACCGAGCCGCACGGCGAAGACGAGCCCTGCACGTGTAACCTCTCCCATCTCGTCGTGGAGGGAACCCACCCTGACCTCCGCATCTTTTGCCGAGTCAAGAGGGTCCCTCGCGCCCCAGCCTCGGCGAGACCTGCCGCTTAATCTGCGCGTCGGCGGATTTGGCCATCCCAATTCGGGATCCGCGACACTCGAGTCACGAATAATTCTTAAGTCTAGAAGTCAGGGAACAACACGCAACCCGCATGAGTTCGAACTCACACCCGCCGTGTTGCTCCCGAGAAACCCTCCGATTACTTTCGACGAGATGGCGGACCCCAAAGGGCACACGCTCTCCGATATCGGAGAAGCTGGGGTCATTGCACTGTTCTCGCCTCCTGGGGGGGCCATCGGCGAGAAGGTGGTGGTCCCGAATGGCGATGACGCCGCCGCGTTCTTTACCGAGCCCCGCTATGTATCGGTGGTCACCACCGACACCCTCGTGGAGCACGTTCACTTCGAGCTGGGGCATGGCCCTGAGATTCGCGTGGGCCGAAAGCTCATGTCCGTCAATTTAAGTGACATAGCCGCGATGGGGGCGACCCCTCGCTACGCGCTTCTTTCGGTTTGCTTTCCCAAGAGTCTCCCCGTGGTCGTCGCCGAGCGGATCGCCATCGGGGTACGCGAGGTCGCGAAGGCGCACGGGGTGGCGGTCATTGGCGGCAACGTGACCTCCAGTCCCGGACCCATGATGTTATCGGCCACTCTGGTGGGGCGCGCTGAGCCGGAGGAGCTCGTGCGTCGACGGGGCACCCAGGCCGGCGACGCCATCTTCGTGACCGGGCGCCTCGGACAGGCCCGAGCGGGGCTCCGGGTGCTCCAGACCACGGGTCCGCTAGAGAAGGGGCATCCATGGAGCAAACTCGTGGTTGCGCTCACGGATCCCAAAGCCCGGGTGAAAACGGGACGAGCCCTGGCCCGGGGGCGCTTCGTACACGCCATGTGTGATATCTCCGACGGCTTTGGCGTGGACCTGAGGAGCCTGCTGCGCCTCGAGCAGCTCGGGGCCCGCATCGACGCCCGAGCCCTGCCGATCTCGGCCGCGACCCGGGACTACTGTGCGGCTCAGGGGCTGTCCCCGGAGCGCGTGGCGCTGGCCGGGGGCGAAGACTACGAGCTCCTGTTTACGGCGCATCCCCGCGACACGGACGCCATCGTGGCCGAGTGCGCGTCCACGGGGACACCGGTCTCTCGGGTGGGGATGGTCACGGCCGAGCCTCTCCTCGACGTCGAGATGCCGTCCGGGGAGCTGATCCCCCTGATCGGCGGCTACGATCATTTCTGAGCGGTGCGCATCGCGCTTGCCGCGATAGTTCCTTCGGTCAACGCTCCACGGATGTCTCCGGATCGCGTTCGGGCCCTTCTCGAGCGGGTGGCTCGCGGCGAGGCCAGCCCTGACCAGGCGATGTCCGACCTCGTCAAGCTCCCTTTCGAGGACATTGGCTTCGCGCGTCTCGACCACCATCGACGGCTCCGCACCGGCTTCCCCGAGGCGGTCTGGGGAGAGAACAAGACGGCCGAGCAGATCGCGGGGATCGTCGAGCGCTACGCCGCGGCCGAGGAGCTGTGCTTGGTGACCCGAGTGCGGCCCGAGGTGGCGGAGCAAGCCTTGGACCTCGTAGCTCGGGGACGAGGCGCGGTGTACGAGCCGACCCCGCGGCTCCTCGTGGCCGGGGCTCCTCTCCCCCCGCGCGGGCGGGGGCCGATCGCCGTCGTAGCCGCCGGCACCAGCGATCTCCCGGTGGCCGAAGAGGCGTCGCGCACCGCCGAGCTCCTCGGGATGACCGTAGATCGCATCACCGACGTCGGGGTGGCGGGCTTGCACCGCATCCTCTCCGTTCGAGAACGCATGGAGGCCTGCGAGGTGGTGGTGGTCGTAGCGGGCATGGAGGGGGCCCTCCCGGCCGTCGTGAAAGGACTCGTCTCCCGCCCCGTCATCGGCGTCCCCACCAGCATCGGCACCGGCGCTGCCCTCGCCGGACTCACCCCGATGCTCGGCATGCTCACCGCCTGCGCTCCGGGCATGACGGTGGTGAACGTCGACAACGGCTTTGGTGCCGCCTACGCCGCGGCGGTCATCGCTCTCGACCGTTCCTAAGGACGTCTCGCCGGCGGTGGCCAAAACGACGGCCACGCGTAGGGATTGAGGGGACTCAACCACGGCGTACAGGAAAAACGGGTCAGACAGTTTGCTCCCTCAGCGGCAGCTCAGCTGCTCGGGGTCGTCGAATCGCCGCTCGCCTGGGGCTCTGCCTGGTCGTGGAGAAAGGGTGTAGAGGCGGCAGCTCCGATAGCTCTGGCTCTCCTCTCGAGCTTGGAGGTACCGCTCTAGCTGTCGTCGGGGGGAGGACGCTCTGGCCGTCAAGGCCTCGATCTGCGGCCCAGCTGGGCGCGACCTCGACGAAGCGGCACGGTGCAAAACGTAGATACGGGAGAAGGGGAGCGCGCTCAGGCTCAGGGCGAGACTGCGACCGCGGTCGAGGGGGCTGACCTCCCCGCGGCTCGGCGGCGGCGTGGGTCCGCTGGTCATGACGATCAGGATGTCTCCCGACGGGATTCGGCACTCGTTCTCGAAGCTCGAGGCTCGAGTCGCCCTCGTCCATCGATCGAGGCAGGCGGTAGGCACCTCCGTAAAGAGCGGTCGTGACGTCGGGGGCGGTGGCGTCGCTTCTCCGCCCTCGTCTTGGTCCAGCAGGCCTTCGTCCAAGAGCGCGCCCAGACCTACCAGGCAACCCCATCCCACGCCGACGGCGACGAGTGCCCGCGGGAGGAGATAGGCCAGACCGCGGGCCATGAGGCCAGGAGCCGCGACCGCCGCCGCCGTGACGCCCCGCCCCGCCGCCGCGGCGCCTCGGGCGGAGCCGAT
>JBCBRU010000564.1:0-5944 GCA_039819565.1 Myxococcota bacterium
GATGTATGGCGATGTCGAGTCAGGCTTTTCGTGAAGTGATTCGACGACGAGGTGAGCGTATCGGGCATACGCGACCGAGGAGAGGCAAAGCCGGTCGGAGCGTTTCACGGAAAGACCGGCCGGCAGCGCCGTGCAGCTCCAGATCAACGGGCTGTTAAGCCTCGCGCAGGTAGTCCGCGACCCGAAACGCGTTGGCCAGGATGGTCTGCGTGCAGGGAACGCCGCCGCTGGTCGGGAGGGCGGCGCCATCCGACACCCACAGGTTTGGCACCCCATGCACCCTCCCCGTGGCATCTGTGACGCTCGTGTGCGGGTCTCGACCCATGCGACACGTTCCCCCCTGGAGCACCCAGGTCTCGCCGCCCACGTGCGTGATCTCCGGCTTGTCGCCGAGAGTCGCCAAGGCGGCTTCGGCGCGGGCGGCCAATCGGGCCGAGGTCGCCCGATCCGAGGGGTGGCGGTCGACGGTGATGCGCGCGGCTGGGAGGCCCCAGCGGTCGGTGACCTTCGGGTCCAGGTCGACGCGGCCCATGGGGGTTGGGAGCCAGTCGCTGTAGCCTTCGACCTCGAGCATCCGCCCGCCTCGGAAACGGTCCGTCAGCCGGTCCATGAGCTCGTCTCCCCACACCAACCGGCCCTGATCGCGGAGCAGGGGCTCCGCGGCGTAGATGGGGTTGGGATGGGCCCACAGAAAATTGAGGGTACCTCCGCGCCCGAAGGATGCTCCCTCCGGGGTGAAGGTCCGAAAGTCCTGAATCGCCCGTCCCACGAAAGGGGCGGGGTCGAAGAGCTGATCTCCGTAGGGCTTCGGCAGTTGCTCGGGACGGAGGAACACCTGGCCTTTGGTGAGCGTGTTGAAAGTCATGTGAGCTCCGACCTGGTCGAGGTCGTTCCCTAGCCCCCGCGGAAAGCGCCGCGACCGCGACATCAGGAGGAGCCGCGCGGACTCGATGGCGCTCGCGGCCACCACCACATGGTCGCTGCGGGCCTCGCGAAGTGCCCCTTCGGCGTCGATCCAGCGGGCTCCGAGGACTCGGCCGCGGCTGTCGACCGGAAGGTCATAGACCATGGCCCCGCTCTCGACGCGGGTCCCGGCCTGCTCGGCGGCGGGGAGGAGCGCTTCCGGGGTCGAGCTCTTGGCTCCGACCTCACACCCGTACGAGCCGCACAGCGTACAGTAGTGGCAGGGCAGGCGGTCTCCGATGGGGCGGGTGACGATGGCTCTCGGCACGGGGAAGGGGTGGAGGCCGATTTCGCTCAGGCGGTCGTCGATCAGCTCCGCGATCGGGTGCGTGGCGACGGCAGGAAAAGGGTAGTCGGACTGGCGCGGTGGCTCTTCGGGGTTCCGACCGGTCTCACCGCTGACGCCCACCTCCCGCTCGACCCGATCGTAATACGGCTCCAGCTCGTCGTAGCCGAAGGGCCAGTCCTCTACGGTGGTTCCGGTCAACTCAGGAAAGCGGGACCGGATGCGAAAGTCATCCGGATGAAATCGAAAGAAAAACCCACTCATGTGGACGGTGCCGCCACCCACACACCGACTGATCCACCCAGCGTGCGTGGGTTCTGCGGTGGCGCTGGGGGCCCGCCGTAGCGTGTGAGGGTCGTCGCCCGGGAAGGGTACGAAGAAGTCGCGTCGGCAGCTCGAGATCTCGTCGTGGAGGAAATCGCTGCGGACGTAGCGAGGACCCTTCTCGAGCACCAGCACTGAGGCTCCCGCTCGCGACAGGGTGTGCGCCACCGGAGCCCCGCCCGCCCCGGAGCCCACCACGATGACATCGTAGCGACCGTCGCTCACTCGTGACCTCGTGGCGCGCCGCTGTCTCGACGGCGCGGCATCGGGATCTCGAGCGCTTCCCAAGCTACGAAGGCTCGGTTGCCGCCATGATGAGGGTGGCCGAGGTAGCCTTCGAGTCCGAGTCGGAGGGCGACCTCCAGGGCTCGCTGAGGCACGAAGGTGCCCTTCCGAGCGCTGTCCGACTGCACCTCGAGGAGGATCTGCGTCAGGCGGGCGATATCGAGGTCGGCGAAACGCTTTGGTGCCGACAGTCGGTCGAGGTAGCGCGCCAACTTGAGGAGTTCGTTGCGCAGAGGACGCAGCCTGCCCTGCCGAAGCGCGCGCTCCACGTAGTCGAACACCCGCGCCGGGGCTGCCCCCGGCAGACCCTCCCTCGAGGGTAGGAGGACGGGGAACAGAGCCCCGAGCGCCACCGTCGCGCGAGGGTCGAAGGCCCGCTCCAGATCGGGAAGGACCGGCTGGACCTCGGGGACGAAGGCCGGTGCACCCGGCGCTTGCGCGCGGGTGTTTTGGTACCAGGCCCAGGTGGCGCCGCCCAACGTGGTGCCGGCGGCCGCGGCCGCGGCGCCTCGTACCCACGTCCTCCGATCAACTCCGCGGCTCATGCGTCGAATGAGCCCTTTCACCCTCGTGAGGTCAACGAGACGACGTTTCTCGAGTTTGCGCTGCGAGCGCAGAGCCTGACGGCCGGTCGAGCCCTCAGGGGCCAGATTCACAGCGATTGTGTCGCCGGTCAGGTCGCTTGCGGGCCTGCCGTGGAGGTCTGGTTGCTCGCGCGTTTCAGCCGGTGCTAGCGTCCGTCCGCCCATGTGGGAAGTCCTGAACACGCTGTCGCAGGGTGGGGTGATGATGTACATCAACCTCGGCGTCTCCATCGCCGCGGTGAGCGTCGTCCTCCTGCGCGCCTACGCGCTCTGGTTCCGCTATCGAATGTCCGTAGGCAGCTTCGCTGACGCGGTCGTGCATCAGGTCGACCAGGGGAACTATGCCGCCGCGCTTCAAGTGGCCTCCAAGGAGGCTCACCCGGTCGCGGCGATCGCCAAAGACATCCTGCTCAAGGCCGACCGCTCGGACCGTGAGATCGACCGCGCCTACGAGACCAGCACCACCCGGGAGCTCCCTCGCTTCAAGCGCTTCACCGCCTTTCTCCCCCAGGCCGGTAACCTCGCCACCCTCATCGGGCTGGTGGGCACCATCGCCGGTCTGATCGAAGCGTTCGGTGGTGCTCAAGCCGAGGACGCCGCACAGCGTCAGGCGGTGCTCGCCAAAGGCATCACCGTGGCCTTCTACAACACCTTCTTCGGTCTCTCGATCGCGGTGTTCTGCGCCATCACCTTCCTCATCCTCAACGGTCGCCAAACCGTTCTCCTCGAGCAGATGGAGAACGCGCTCAATCGCATCCGCGACCGTCTGATGGAGAAGAACCGCACCTTGCGGGCCAGTCGTCGCGCGGCCTAACCATGGCGGGTGGATTCGACGACGAGGCCACGTCCTTCGATTTGACGGCGCTTCTCGACATCCTGTCGAACATCATCTTCTTCCTGATGGCCTCCTTTGGGGCGGCGGTGGTGGCCACCATCCCCACTAAGGTCCCGACCATCTCGGAGGGCAACGAGGATGATATCGCCAAGGAGCTCGACAAGGTCACCGTGACCATGACCCTCGACCGCAGCGGCCAGGTGGAGATCTCGGCCGCCAACCACGAGCTCCTCCCGAGCGACCTCGAGCCGCTGGAGACGGTCATCCCCGGTCAGAGCGGCACCATCGACGCCGAGCGTATCGAAGCTCATTTGTGGTCCATCAAGGAGAAGTATCGCGCCTCCCAGGACCTGGTGCTCGTCCCCGAGCCGGACGTGACCTACGAGATGATGATCCAGGTGATGGATGCCTCTCGCGAGCGAGAGATGGTGGTCGAGGGAAAGAAGGTCTTCCCGAGCCTGTTCCCAGCCGTGGTGGTGTCTTCAAAGGCCCGCTGATGAGTTTTGGTGGCCCCAAGCGCTCCCGCGGCGCGTTCGATACCGGCAAGGACGACGGCCCGCCCGAGCGGCTCAACCTGACCGCCCTCATGGACATCCTGTCCAACATCATCTTCTTCCTCATGGCGAGCTTCGGGGCCCAAACCCTCGACATGGTGTCGGCCGCCAAGGTGCAGCTCCCGAGCTCCACCTCTGAGCTCTCGCTGAGGATGTCCCTCTCCGTGGCGGTGGGGATGGAGACCCTCTTCGTCGAAGACGAACCCATCTCCAAGCTCGAGGAGGGTAAGCTCACCGACCTCGATGCTGAACGCTACGTGCCCTCTCTCGAGGGCGCCCTGCGGCGGATTCGAGCTCAACGCCTCGCCAAGAACGAGATTCCTAGAGATGCGGACGAAGTGGTGCTGTTCGTGGCCGACAAGCGGCTCCAGTTCGATACCATCGACCGGGTCATGAAGACCTGCGCCAGGGCGGGCTTTACAAAGTTCCGTTTTGCCGTAGCCAAGTACTGATTCCTCATCTGGCAGCCCGTTGATTTGGAGATGTAAGGCGATGTCGAGGCAGGCTTTTCGTAAGACGATTCTACGACGAGGTGAGCGTATCGGGCATACGCGACCGAGGAGAGGCCAAGCCGGTCGGAGCGTTTCGCGGACAGACCGGCCGACAGCGCCGTGCAGCTCCAGATCGACGGGCTGCTAGGAGGTGGCCGCGATGGCGTCGGAGGGTTTGCCGCCGCTCTTGTCTCGGGTTCTCGACCCCCTCAGCCGCTACCACGACCATCGCGTGGAAGGCATTGAGCACGTCCCGGTACTGGGGCCGGCGCTGCTCGTCATTCACCACAGCCTCGCCACCTATGATGGGCTCCTCCTGGCCATGGCCGTCTGGCATCAGCGAGGTCGAATGGTGGCTGGGCTCGCCCACGACCGACTGTTCGAAGTGCCAGGCTTCGCTCGGCTGGCCGAGCGCCTGGACGTACGGCGAGCGTCACCGGAAGCAGGACGGGAGCTGCTGGCGCAAGGGCACGTGGTCATGGTGGCTCCGGGAGGGATGTGGGAAGCCTTGAGGCCGAGCACCGAGCGCTACCAGGTCCGGTGGGACAACCGGAAGGGTTTCGTGCGCCTCGCACTGGAGGCCCAAGTGCCCTTGGTCCTGGCCGCATGCCCGCGGGCGGACGACCTCTTCGACGTTGAGTCCCACCCTCTCACGGAGTGGGTCTACGATACCTTCCGGCTGCCCTTGCCCATGGTGAAGGGGCGAAGAGGCTGGCCGATTCCACGGCCTGTCTCCTTGGTTCATCACCTCTCCGCGCCTCTGCACCCGCCGCCCTACGACGCCGAGCGCGAAGCCTCCCAGGTCGACGAGCTGCACGAACGGGCGGTGGCGACCATGCGGAACCTCCTCGGTCGGCGTTGAGAGAGAGTCTTCGTGGAACGTGAGCGGGCTCGTTTCCGTGATGGAGAGCGGTTAACGACAGCTCTCGTGACAGCGCTTTTCGCAGGCGGTGCGCGGGTCTTGGTTAGGGCCGCGCTCGTCGATGCGTGGGGGAGACTCGGCCAACGAGCAGTTGCGCAAGCACCGGTCGATGGTGGCCGAGCACTCCGAACCAAAGGCTTGGCAGCTGGGGCCGAGGCTCAGGATTAGGAGTCCGAGGAGAGGCGAGAGCCGAAGGGACGTCACCCCTTGGCACTACCATTCGGGCCGGTGATTCCGCCCGTCCTTTGGGTTAGGGGGTGTCGTCCGCGGTCTGGGGGCGGCATCGAACGTCATGGCCTACCTCGCGGGCGCTGACGTTGCCCTCTCAATCTCTATGACCGCAGCGAGCACGCTGCTCGCTCCCGTGGCCACCCCCTCCCTCCTGCAGCTCTACGCCGGCGCCGAGGTCGAGCTCTTGTTCGCGGATCAGGCCCTGAGCATCGCCAGGATCATCGTGATTCCGGTGCTCTTAGGGGGCCTCGTCCGGGCTCTTCTCGAGCGCAGCCGTCGACACCAGATCCTGGGTGAGGCGCTCTCCATCCTGACGTCGCTCTCGACGCTCATCATCGTCTTGATCGTCGGCTGCATCGTCGCGCTGAACGCAGAGCGCATGACCTCCTACGGGGTCGTATTGATCGCAGCGGTGGCTTTGCTCAACGCGTAGGGACTGGCCGGAGGCTTCCTCGTGGGACGCATCTAC
>JBCBRU010000565.1:0-5941 GCA_039819565.1 Myxococcota bacterium
CCTTGGCGTCAGCCAGGGCGTCCAGCTCCAGGTCCTCGTCTTCGGTGGTTCCGTCGGACTTCAGGATCCGCCCGCAGTCACCCACGTAGAAGTGGGCGCGGCTGGCCCCGGCTGGTGGAGCGCCTTTTGGACCTTCGAGGGTGACTGCGGGCGGATCCTGAAGTCCGACGGAACCACCGAAGACGAGGACCTGGAGCTGGACGCCCTGGCTGACGCCAAGGGGATCGTGACGCGCATTCGCAACGTCGGGCGACCTAACTTGGAGATGGGCGTCGAGCTGGTGAACAACATCGCAACCCTGGTGCTGGAGGACATGAGCACCAGTCCCGAAGTAGACGTCTTTCATTTCACGCCGGTCACCAGCAGCGACCGGACCTACAACAACATGAGGCTTCAGCACACGCTGTATCCGAACCAGTACGTCCTGCCCGGCCAGAGTAACACGCTCGAGCTGGGTACGCTCTCGAACCCATCCATGCTGGGCTTCGCAGTCCATCGGATTACCGACAACGTGTTCGTCATCTACGATCGCCACACCAGCCGCTTCGTTCGGGCGGGCGAGGGCGTCCTGGAGCTGACCCATGTCTACGACGAAAACTCGAAGTGGAGGCTCGAGGACGTGGACAGGAACTACGGCAGGGTCGGCATCGAGATGCCCGCCTTCGGTAAATGCCTCAACGTAGGCAGCGGGGCTCACGGGACCCAAGTCACTCTATGGGACTGTATCGACAGCGGAGTGGGCCGAGCGAACCAGGAGTTCGAATTCATCGAAGAGGGCGAGGGCTCGTTCCGCATCTTCCACCCGGCGAGCGGGCGGTGTCTGAACGTCCGAGGCGGAGGGATGGGCGACTTCACCCCTCTCGAGCTGGCCAACTGCGTCGGCGTCCGGCCGATTCAGTTGTTCGAGATGCGCTTTCAGCCCAACACCTACGCCAAGCCCTCCTTCGAGGTTCGAAGCAACCTGAGCGGCCGCTGCATCAACCTGCCGTACGGTCGCACCCACAACGGCCAGGGAATGCACCTGATGCAGTGCGTGGGCTCCAGCGACCAAGGCCCCGCCCATCCCTTCAACCTCTTTACCCTCCGCTTCCGCTGAACCCCACCCTTCGGGCGCCTCCGCTTCCACCCTGGAAGCGGGGACCCCTCCCCCCCCCCCCCGGGGGCGAAACTCGAACACGCCCCAGCAGCCGCGCCAAGCATCCGGGACGGTGGCCGTCATTCTTGTCTTGGGAGCATGCTCCTTCGGCATCGAGGCCGAAGGTATCCTCAGCGAGGGCGGGGTCGAGCGCTCCCGGAAGCGCCTGAGAAACTCGCCCCGGCTTCCCGCGCTAAGTTAAGGAGTGAGCGCGGGCAGGATCCTCTGCGGCGTAAGCTGCATGACTGGTGATTTGGCGCCGTGGGCGGTGACGACGATGACCAGGTCGAGCTCCTTGATGACGATGATGTGCTGACCGCCGCCGCCCTGCGCGGACGTACTGAAGTAGCTCTTCCCGCCGCTGTGCATATCGGCTTGCCACCATAGATATCCGTAGCCGGGATGTCTCACCTCTTCCGAGGCGAAGAAGGCTTCTTCAGGGCCAAGGCGAACGTGACGCTTGGTCATTCTCTCTATGTACGCCTTGGGCACCAGCTGGGTCTGGCCCCACTTGCCATTCCGAAGGACCAGCAGTCCCCACTTCACCATGGCCCGCGAGCTAAGGCTGGCCCGATCGCCGCCCCGAGGGAGTCCGCTCGCTGCATCCCTCTGCCAGCTGTAGGTCGTGATGCCCATCTTGTCGAAGAGCTCCCCCCTCAAGAAGTCTTCGGCGGAGCCGGGAACGACGGCCTCGAGGACCTGCATGACGAGGTTCGGATCCGTACCTTGGTACTTGAAGGTCTGCGACGCCGGGGTGATCGGCGCGCTCTTCTCGAGGTAGGCCTGCACCTGCCCCTGACCTTCGGCGGCGGCTGGATGCTCATCGATGTCCTTCTCCTGCTCTTCGGTCAGGCGCAGTCCGGAGCTCATCGTCAACGCCTTGTGCAAAGTGATCGAGTCGGCGCCCTCGGGGAGCCTCTGTGGATCGAGGCGGTCCAGGAACTCGATGATGGGCCGGTCCAGGTCGGCCATGGTCAGATATCCCAGCTGTATCGCGCGACCGAGGGCCAAAGCCGTATATGACTTCGTCGCCGAGACCTGGGGGTGGGTCAGATTCACGCGGCCCCGCCGGAAATAGGACTCGAAGAGGAGCTTGCCGCCCTGGGCGATGAGAAGGCTGTCATAGGCCCCGTGCTGTCCGTCTGCGATCTCTCGAGCCAATGTCGTCAGCGCTTCCTCGTTGCCTCCGTCGACGCCGACCTTCCCGACCGCGAGCCCGTCAGACCTATCGTCGGGCGCGGTATCGATGAGGGCTCACGATGCGGTGCGGCGAAAGGCGGACTAGGCACGACGCGAGCTTGGCATGAAACGCGTATCCTACCCCTCTGGTTGAGATATGACCGCGTCGTAGTTACAACTTTTACGATAGTTAAAGGGGCCATAGGCCTCATCGGACCGGGCGGAGTTCATGAGCCATGCCACCCGAGCTCCAATTCCGCTAGGATGAAGCCGCAATGCACACCTGCCTAAGGGAAGGGGCGGCTCGGCCCCATCGGTACGACGTCATTCTTCTCTCCGCGGGGCTGCTGTTTGCGTGCGCCGAGAAACAAGACGGCTCGAGCGCGGCCGCCCTGGAGGGGTCACGGATCCGGGCCCAGGAGGCCCGAAGCCTGCAGCTGAGCGGCGACTTCGACGGGGCACGGGCGGTGCTCGAGGCGCACCGAGAGACTTTTCGGGCCGCCGGGTCCGAAGGCGAAGCTCGGTACTGGCTGGAGTGGGGACGCACCTTCGTCTCCCATCGCCACGCTCCGGATCTCCTCGGCCCGGAGGCGCTCGACGCTGCCCGAGACGCCTACGAACGGTCGCGACGGATCTCTCGGGCGTCCGGCCACGACGCGCTCCGGGTCGATGCCCTCCATATGATGGCCTTCGTCGACTCGTCTCCTGAGGAACAGGAGGCGTGGACGCGTCGAGCGTTGAAGGTGGCTCTCGCTTCGCGGCAGTCCGAGGCTCGAAGGTGGGAGGCTTCTCTTCGGAGCAATCTCGGGGAGGCGCTCTACGATCTGGGGCGCTTCGAACCAGCGCTGGTCGAGTTTCAGTCGGCGCTGGCGCTTCGGCAGGCCCAGGGGGCGCCTGCCCCCGCGCTCCGCGACGCGGAATGGCACGTGGCCCGTGCCCTACGCCAGCTGGGACATACGCAGCGCGCCCTTTCGCTGCAGCAGCGGATCAGCGCCGAAGCGTGGAAGGCCGACGCTCCGCGTCCTTACTTCTACGAGGAGCTGGCCTTGCTCTACGCGGCGGTTGGCGACGAGGCCCGGGCTGAACACTTCGCTGAGCACGGCCGCGCCCTGAGAGGACCTGGCCCGCACTGAGCCCAGAGGCGGCTTAGAGGAAGTCGTCGCGGCGCTTGAGCGATCATTCCGGAATATCTATTTGGATGGCCTCCAAGCGGCTGAGCCGTGAACGAAGGGAGCTTGCCTTCTTGTCGCGGAGCATCGTGACTTTCTGAACAGCCTCGGCATGCGTCCGGGCGTATTCGTGACGCCGGAGGACCTCGGAGAACCCACTCGGATGCACGACGATGGGGCCTTGCCAGTTCCATTTCTCAACTGCCGCCTTATATACGCCCCGCTTTCCTTCCCAAGTCTTGAGCACCCATACTATCTCCTGGTTCTTCACTGAAATACCCTCCTTGATCGTGGGGCCTGAAGGGCTCCTCGTTGGCCTGGGCCGGCGTGTCGAATACATCCCTGGTCGTAGGCGTCATTGACCTCACCGGCCCACCCGCAGGCGGTGGTCGCACCCGGGCGGTGAGTGGTCGTGGTCTCACGAGGGCGGGCAACCATCCCGCTCGGGTAGGCGACCCGCTCGTCAATGGCACTCATGGACACGAGAGCGCGGAGAACCTGGCGTCGCTCGGTGAGTCGAGTGCCTACACTACGGCGGTGATGCGCGGTGGGTGAAACATGCGGTTCGGTCTTCATCGTACGGCCTCGAGATTGAGCTCTCTCCTGTCGCGGACCCCAGTGAATGAACACTCATTCATAATGATCCCGGTATAGAGCACAATCAAATCGTTTCTTAAACTCAATAAAGTGGTGATTGAGAACGTCGCCTTCGCCGAGGGCTGAGGGCGGGACGGTCCTGGGGGGATACCGGCTTCCGGGCCTCAGCGCTCACTCGCTCAGCCTTCCCGCGCAGAGTTGAGCGTCGCTCCCCGCCATGAGTGTGGTCTGGACGCCGCCGAGGTCCAGAGAGCGAAGGTTAGCACCGCGGGGCGAGACTAGGGGGGGTGCGGGTTTGAAGACGCCCCCTCGACTCCGGTCTATGAGAGAGAGTTCTCAGACTACGTCCCGGCAAAGTAATCCATCCAGCTCTGGTGAGGCCGACCGGCAGCTCTTTCGAAATCACTCGGATGATCGAAGGCCCCCGCTCGAATGGCCTCGTAGATCCCAGAGATGATGGGTCCCATGAACTCACCCAGCGCGGCCGCTCGATCCTCCCGGTAGGCTTGCACGGACATTGGTCGATACACGAGCTCCAAGCCAAAGCTTCGATTGAGATGATCCACGAGCTCGGCCTGGGTCATCGGAGCGCCGTGGAGCCGGTAGGTCTGGCCGACGTGGTGAGCTTCGAGCGCCATATCGGCGTAGGCCGCGGCGAGCTCGGATCGGGTGGTGTAGCCGCACCGTCCCTCTCCGGCGCTGTTCGCAACCTCTCCGGCCTCTCGGTAGGCGTTGACCGCCTCCACGTCCGGCTCGATGTAAATCCCGTTGCGTCCTATCACCCATTCGAGCCCGCTGGCTTGCATGTCCGCCTCGGTGCGGCGGTTGCTCAGGACCACTGCAGACGCGGCGGGGCCTTCATCGATGCCCTGCACGCTGGTGTAGACGATCCTACGGACCCCTTTCGCCTGGGCCGCCTCGATGACGTTGCGATGCTGACTCGCCCGCTCGTCGGGAGGGGCGTTGCCCGAAACTAAGAGGAGGGTGTCCACGTCCCCCAAGGCGTCTTGGAGCTGGGTGCGGGAGGCGTAGTCGCCCGGTCGCTGCTCGATGTCCAAGCCATCGACCTTGCGGGGACTTCGGGCGAGCCCCACCACCCGAGCCCGAGAGGTCCGGGTCACGAGGGCTTGGGCCACGGCGCGGCCGAGCTGACCGGTGACGGCGGTGACGGCGATCTTCATGCCGTGGGATGCCTCCGAATCATCCAGCCAGTGTGGCCCAGCTGCAGGCAGGTGAGCAGGGGCCAGGTGCCGACTTCACTGTTCTGCGAGTCCGAACACTCCTCGGGCCGCCGCCTCGAGAGCTCCCGCTACTCGACGCGCGCCGGAGCGAGAGCTTCTTTCGGCGCTCTTTCCGCGATCGTTCGCGACGCTGGCGAGTTCGCCGCGGGGGTGGTGTGCCGATGCCAATGAGGTGCTTACTCTCGGCGAGTGCAGAGGAAGGTCGCGCTCGATGTCGGGCCCGAGTCGGTGTCCTGGCCGGGCGGTCGTGGGTTCCCAGGAGGAGCTCTACGCTGGGACGAGGTCTCCGAGATCTCCATGCACCGGCCCCACAGGGCCCTCGGAGTCTTATTCCTCCTCTGGGGGATGATCCTCGCGGTGGGGGGAACGTGGTTCGCAAGCCTATTGTTCAGCGGCACGGATCATGAACTGCCGTGGTTTCTCGCGTTGTCCGCAGGCCTCTTCGTCTCGGGCGCAGGGATGGGGACCGTCATTGCCTCCAGGGGCCGCACGGTTCGCTTCGTCACCTCTAGTCCCCTGTCAGGATGATTCCTTACATCATTCGCGGGCGCTTTTCGCCCCTGGCGCCCCCGCCGGCTTCGCCTCTCGTCGGTTGCATATGGCCAATATGCGCCCTTCTC
>JBCBRU010000566.1:0-5930 GCA_039819565.1 Myxococcota bacterium
CAGCGCCCGGATGATCACCCGCTTGCGGGCGTCGAAAATCGTGGCGTCGATCAGGCGCCCTTCGTCACGAAGCTTAGACTCCATGCGTCGAACCACCGCGTTTCGGTCCCCAAACGGCATCCGGTACCAGCGAGTGTCGTCGAGCTGGGCCACGAAGAGGCCGTCCCTCAGCTCCGCCTTGCGCAGCGGCATGGGGTAGCTCTTGAAGTCGAGGGGACGGTTAGGTCGAAGGACCCAGGCTGCGGTGACCGCCGACAAGAGCAACACCGTCATCACCGACCAGCGAATTCGTCGCCATCGAGCCTCGCTGATCCCCAGCAGTCCGTAGCGGCGAAGCTGCACCTCGCGGAGGGTCTCCCCCCGTTCCCCGGCCGGCGGAGCCGGAGGAGGGGCGGGCAGCGGGGTACGTGTGGCGGGCGCAGCCGCCAGGCGGAGCTCGGCCTTCTCCTGCGCGTCGGCGGTCTCGATCAGGCGGGCTCCGGTCTCCGCGTCGACGCCCAAATCAGGAGCTCGGAGCTCGATGCGAAGCTCGGTGAGACGGCGATGCATCCGGACCAGCGCGACGTACAGGTCGCCCGCATCTGGTTCGAAGTCGCGGAGGCTATCCAGAATGGGGCCGACGTCGATCGATCGCCCGTCGAAGAACTCCTCGAAGCTCTCGTCGATACGATAGGCAAGCTGGCCCCCGTCCAAGCGCGAGCCGACGTCGGACTTCTTGATAGGTTTGACGACCGCCGAGATGATCTCCCGCTTCAGCTCCTCCGAGACCAACGGCCTGAGCTCGTCCGGGGACAGCTCAGGCATCTCTCCGGTATCGAAGAGGTACTCCTCATTGGCTAGGGTATCCACCTCGGCGTCGCTGTCGGAGGAAGAGAAAGCCTGGGAGATCGCGCGGAGTCGCGTGTCCTCGTCCATCTCCGCGATCTCGGAGGGGAGGATAGTTGTCAGGCTGAGTTGACGAAGGCGCTCGTCGAAAGCGAGGAACAGGCCGGCCTGACGCAGGTCTCCCGGTCCTCCGAGCGTCGTCCACAACGGGCCGAGGTCGAAGCCCTCTTCGCGGTCCAGCACGGCGAAGTTCGTGCTGAGCAGCATGTAGAATGCCTTGGGATCGAACTCGTCGGCCAAAGGGCTCTTTTGGAGCACATTGGCCAGAGCGCGGCAGACCGTCTTACGGCGCTCGACAGCGGTGGGATGGGTGGTCATGGCCGAACCGGTTCTCCAACGAAAGCGCTCGTGCGAAGCACGTAGCGGAGTGTACGACTGCTGCAATACGGCTTCAAGGCGAGCTGCGTGTTGCGCATGTTGACCCCCCGGGAGGCCAGGTGCTAGCCGACATCCCCACGACGGGGACCCGAGCCCCGGTCCAGGAGAAAATTCCACAATGACGCTCAGCGATTACGTCTTCACTTCGGAGTCGGTCAACGAAGGCCACCCTGACAAGGTTGCGGATCAGGTTTCCGACACCATTCTCGACGCGATTCTCGCGCAGGACCCCGACGCCCGAGTAGCGTGCGAAACGATGGTGCTCACGGGCACCGTCATCGTGGGGGGTGAAGTTACCACGAAGGCGCTGATCGACGTGCCCGAGTTGGTTCGTGGACGCATTGAGCACATTGGCTACGACGATTCGGCGATGGGCTTCGACCACAAATCCTGCGGCGTGGCCAATTACCTGAACAAACAGTCGCCTGACATCGCGCAGGGGGTCGACCGCGACTCCAAAGAAGAGCAGGGCGCGGGCGATCAGGGCATGATGTTCGGCTTCGCGGTCAATGAGACCCCGGTGCTGATGCCGATGCCCATCCAGTACTCCCATGACCTGATGAAGCGGCTGACCGAGGTGCGAAAGAATGGAACGCTCCCGTTCCTTCGACCCGACAGCAAGGGACAGGTTACGATCCGATACGAGAACAACAAGCCGGTGGCTGTGGACACGGTCGTGATCTCGACTCAACACACCGAGGAAGCCTCGAACGCCCAGATTCACGAGGGCGTGATCGAAGAGGTCATCAAGAAGGTCATTCCGGCGAACATGCTCCAAGGCGATGTGAAGTATCACATCAATCCCACCGGGCGTTTCGTGGTCGGTGGACCTCACGGCGATGCTGGCCTCACGGGTCGCAAGATTATCGTCGACACCTATGGGGGTATGGGCCGGCACGGCGGCGGCGCCTTCTCGGGCAAGGACCCGTCGAAGGTCGACCGTTCAGCCGCCTACATGGCTCGGTACATCGCCAAGAACGTAGTTGCATCCGGAGCTGCGGATCGCTGCGAGGTTCAGCTCGCCTATGCGATCGGAGTCGCTGAGCCCGTTTCCATTCACGTCGACACGTTCGGCACGGGCCGGGTGGACGAGGACAAGATCTCGAAAGCGATCCGAGGGAACTTTGGCATCACCCCACGAGGGATCACCGACACTCTCGATCTCCTCCGTCCCATCTACGCGAAGACCGCGGCCTACGGACACTTTGGTCAGCCCGACTTTCCGTGGGAGCGAACCGACAAGGCCGAGGCCCTGAAGTCAGACCTCAAGGTCTGAGAGCGACGCATCGCGCAAGCGACCCTGCGGCCCAGGGTCGCACCTTCACTCTCCTCTGAAGAGGAACCGGGAGAAGAACTGCCGGTGCCTCGAGACCGTCCAGTAGCCGAGCTCGACGAGAGCGGACAGTCCCGGCATTCGGCCCAGTCGGGCCGTCCAGGTCCAGCCCGCCTGATCGAGGACGAAGAGCATCGCCTGACCGGCTCGGAGGACCTCTCCACCCGCCGTAACCACGTGCACGGCCTCTTCGCAGGCCGCTCGGAAGGCGGGATCGGCCAGCGCCCTTGGGGATTCTTGAAAAGGGGTCAGCTCGAGGCGCCCCGCGTGGTCCTGCCGCCTGACCCAGGCGGTAATCCTCCGTCAGAAACCTCAGTCGCCGTCCCAAAGGACGATGTGACGACGAGCATCTTCCGCTTCGACCACACCCGCATCCAAGCCCGCGCGGAGGCGCCGGTCAAAGGAAGGACGCGATGCGGGCGGCCACCTCTTCCATGTGCTTCTCATCCCCATACTTTGTTCGGGGCCAGAAAAAACCTCGCAATCCGTCCTTCGGTCGCCGAGGTACGACATGGGCGTGAAGGTGAGGAACAGACTGACTAATAACGTTGTTCATGGCCACGAAAGTGCCCTGCGCACCAAGGGCTTCGGGAAGCACTGCGGAGACCTTTCGAACAGTGCCGAAAAAGGATGCGATCAGCGTTTCTGGCAGCTCAGGGAGGGTCTCATGGTGTTCTTTGGGCACCACCAAACAGTGTCCTAAGAACAAGGGGCGTCGATCCAGGAACACCATCTCGGTGGGAGTGCTACTTACCACCGCGGCGCGGGCTTCACCCCGAATGATGGCGCAGAAGATACAACTCACCTCTCCGTGATAGCGCGGATTTTCGCTTTGGTGCGGGCATAGCTATCTGACTCTGCGGGTTACTTGAACGCGCCCGCCGAGAGGCGAAGCGTTCAGCATGGGCCCGGTTCTCCCTCCGGGCATTTCTCCTCCGTGTCCCTCGGGGCCGCGAGCATCTCCCTTGCTCGCGGCCCCTTCCCTTTTCATCCCGTGGTATTCGGAGGCGGATGTCGCTTCCTGAGCTCATCGCAGTCTCTGATCCCACCGCCCTCGACGCCGGCGGCGCTTGGGATGCCGTCGTGGTCGTGGCGCCAGGGCCCGTCGAAACCGGCTGGGCCGCGGTCGATCGTCTCCTCTCTGCCCAGCGCGCGGTCGACCGGCGGCTCGATCACGATGTCCAACTGCTCGGCGCGCCGGGTCTGGCCGGTGGACGCCTTGTCGTGTCGCCCGTGAGCTCCGTGCGTCGCGATCACGACGACCCTCGCCGATTCGGGGAGTCTGCGCGTGCCGGCGTCCGCCGGGCCGCAGCGGCTGGGGCCACCCGACCTCTCCTGGTTGTGACCGGGATCCCCAAGGCCGCCGCTTGGGAGCGAGCCGGATCCGTGGCGGCGCTGGAGGCTCTGTCCGCGAGCTGGGCCCCGCTCGAGGCCCGCGAAGCTCGGGGCGACGGAGCGGTGGAAACCGTCGCGGCGCTCGGCTGGCTCACCCAGGAGACGAATCCTACCGTCGAGGCTTTGGGGGCCATCGAGGGCGGCCGGCGCATCGCACGAGACATCACTGGAACCGAGCCCGAGCGCATGGCTCCGCTGCGGCTCGCAGAGCTATGTCAGGACGTCTTTCGCGCAGGCCCCGTCGCGGTCGAGGTCGTGGACCAACGTCCCGTCCTGGAGAGGGACTATCCGCTCTTATCTGCGGTGGGGCGGGCCTCCTGGCCGGTGGCCCGCCATGCTCCCTGCGTGGTTCGGCTTCGCTACGAAGGAGAGGGGCCTCTCGAGAGAACGCTTCTCCTCGCCGGGAAAGGCGTGACCTACGACACCGGGGGCGCGGACGTGAAGTTCGGTGGTGCCATGGCCGGCATGAGCCGCGACAAGGGCGGCGCTGGAGCTGTAGCGGGCATCATGGCGTACCTCGCCCGGGCCCGGCCGCGTGGGCTGCGGGTGGTGGCCGAGATTGGCGCGGTGCGAAACAGCATCGGCGCGGAAGGGTTCGTGACCGACGAGATCATCGAGAGTCACGCGGGCGTCCGGGTTCGCATTGGGAACACCGACGCCGAGGGGCGGCTCGTTCTCGCAGACCTTCTTTCGCATCTCCGAGTGGCCGCGCTGACCTGTCCCAACCCTCACCTCTTCACCATGGCGACCCTCACGGGTCATGTGGGTCGAGCTGTCGGACCCTACACCGCGGCGCTCGACAATGGGCCCGCTCGAGCGCTCCGCACCGCGGACCGGCTCGCTGAGGCGGGGGATCGGTGGGGTGAGCCGGTGGAGGTCTCGCGGCTTCGTCGTGAGGATTGGGACTTCGTTCGACCGCGGACCTCAGCGGACGACGTGCTCTCGTGCAACAACGCCGCCTCGTCCGTAACGCCGCGAGGTCATCAGTTCCCGATGGCTTTTCTCGCCGTCGCCTCGGGCCTAGATCGGCACGGAAGCGAGGCCCAGACCCCCTTACCCTTTACGCACGTCGACGTCGGGGGTTCTGCAGTGGAGAATGGGGATTGGCAGCATGGACGCCCCACCGGAACCCCCTTGGTGGCGTTCACGGCCGCGCTTCTGGGGCTCGAATAGCTGCGATCGTGGCCTCGCTCGAGGCAAGCGCTCCTTCGAGGTAGCCGCCGGCATCGGGGGCAAGCTCGGTTCCGGAGAGGATGAGACGTCCATCCCATAGGACGGGTGCGAAGGGCGGTCGGTAGTCGGGATGTCCGGCCGGCCGCTGGGCATCGGCCCCCGTAGCCGTGAGGGGCTCTGTGTACCAGTCATGAATCTGGACCTCCTTCGGTCGCCTGGCGCCGGACCCAAACAACTCCGCAAGTTGAGCGACGCCAGCCTCCTTCAGTCGCTCGACGCCCAGTCTCTGCCGAGCCTCGGCGTCGAGGCGGACGAAAGCCCCGAGGGCCGCCTCTCCGGAGGCCGTCGTGGCGTCCCAAACCTGGCCGAGAACGCCGGGGCTAAACGCATCCCCGGACAATCCGGCGCTTCGCCAGAAAGGCTCCGAGTACGTGGCCACGAGCTTTGCCTCGCTCGCCATCCAGGTGGAGATTCGGGCGAGACCGGCCGCCTCGCCCGGGGTCCAGTCGGGGGTTCGTCGAATGTTGAGCATGACCCTCGGTGGCAGCGCGAGGACCACCTGGCGCGCG
The DNA here is from genome assembly GCA_039819565.1 of Myxococcota bacterium. Lineage (GTDB taxonomy): Bacteria > Myxococcota > Kuafuiibacteriia > Kuafuiibacteriales > Kuafuiibacteriaceae > JAHQVK01. Next base: position 5,734 of record JBCBRU010000566.1, read on the forward strand.
TGGAAGTGGGTGGTTCCCTCCGAGGTGTCGACGGTCACACGCACGCCCTCAGCGCCATCTTTGAGCTCCCGTACGACGTGACCTAGCTTGAGAACGGCGTCCGGGAGGAGGTCTACGAGGGCCTCGATCCACGTAGCCACGCCCCCCCTAGTGCGGTGAGCTCCTCCGTGGGCATCGAACTTTCCTCGCTGGACCTG